>JADFXW010000141.1 GCA_015233375.1 Candidatus Omnitrophota bacterium
CCCGGCACAATGTTTCCATTCGGGATTTGCCTAAACAATACGAGGCTTCCATCAACGCATAAGGAAAATTTTGTAAACCCGCCTTGATGGGATTGACCATAAACGGAAGGCTAAAAAGCACGGAACCGATGACAAGCCCTGTAAAACTGAAGACAACCCTCAGCCCCAAATGAGACAATAAAAAATGCCCCAGGGCATTCTGGGGGCTAAAAACAATCAAAAGATAAAACCCTATAACGGTCGGAGGCAAAACCAGCGGCATGCTGACGATTGTTTCGACAATATATGTAAACCTGTTTTGCGAAAATGCAATCCAGAACGCCAAAGGAAGGCCAATGGCCAAAAGAACTGCCGTCACAACCAAGGCCAGCTGAAAAGTCAAAAACAGGGGTTGAAAATCGTAGTGCATTTACCCTTCTTTGATCAACGAGACTTCGTTGGTTTTAACCAGCCATTCCACGTCATCCCCTTGAATCAAACCTAGTTTTTCCGAAGAACGTGTAGAGATTATAGAGATTACGGCCTTGCCTTTATAATCCAGATAGATCTTGGTCAAAAGGCCAGACTTTTCAACTCTGCTGATCATCGCTTTAAACCTGTTGCGCAGGCTGATCAATCCCGATAAATTCTTACCGATAGATACTTCTGTTTCTTTAAAAAGCAGGGTAATATCACCTCCCTGCTTTAAGTAAGGGGCGCTGACAGGCGTTTCCAGGACAATGGAGCAAAAAACATCCCCGTTGACATCAACGTCCACCATGGACATATGTGAGGATGATTCCACAGAAATGATCTTGCCGGTCAATTTATTCACGGGAGTTTATAGCCGTACTTCTTGAAAATTTCCTGGGCCGGGGATGAAAACAAGAACTCATAAAATTCCCGGGCCTCCTTGGAATGGTTTTGCTGGGCATATTTTAACACAATGACGCCCTGAGCGATAGGCTCATAAGACTGCGGGTCCACTTGAACCCATTTGCCCTTGTCTTTCATAGGGGGAGCCAGGACAACCGATTGGGCTGTCAACCCGATATCAGCAGCCCCTGTTGTGATAAATTGGTTAACCTGTGAAATGTTTTCCCCAATAACGTATTTTTTCTTTAATGGCTGGAATAATTGATAAAATTTTAATGTATGAACCGCCTGAAGGCCGTACGGTGCCAATTGGGGATCAGCCAAAGCAATTTTCTGAACCACGGCCTCACTTAAAACAGGAATGCCTTTGGAAAGATCTATGTTTTTCATTGTCCAAAGGACTAAACGCCCATAGGCGTACACTTTAGGAGCCTGAGATGAAAAGCCATCTTGGTACAATCTTTCGGGATATTTCATATCCGCAGACATAAATATATCAAACGGTGCTCCGTTTTCGATTTGTGCCGTTAATTTGCCGGAGGAACTAAAAACTGCCTTAACGCTAATTCCTGTTTCTCTGGTGAATTCTGCTTTTAAATCTTCAAGGGTAAATTGTATGTTAGCAGCTCCTGCAACAGTGATGTCACCGGCATAGGCAAGTGTCTGGAATACCCATAAAAACAAAAAAACTTTAAACATCGGGATAAGAGCCCAGGATTTTGAGGAATTTGCACATCCCCTCAAGCTGGGTCAAGGCGCGGGCCACGCGAGGGTCACCTTGGTGGCCTTCACAATCAACGAAGAAATAATAGTCCCAAGCCTTCTTTTTAGAAGGGCGAGATTCTATTTTGGTAAGATTAATTTTATGTTTCATAAAAGGAGTCAGCATTGCATGCAAAGCGCCTACCCTGTCCTTGATGGAAAAAACCAGTGACGTGCGGTCATGGCCTGTCGGGGGGACATCCATGGTGGAGATCACCAAAAAACGCGTGATGTTGTGTGCGCTATCCTGGATATTCTTCTTGAGGATGGTCAATCCGTATAAGGACGCCGCCACTTGAGAGGCAATGCAAGCCGCATTCTTTTTGCCTGCCACCATTTGAGCGGCTTTGGTCGTTGACACCGCCGGTATCAAATGAACGGTGGGCATATTCTTCATAAGCCACTGACGGCATTGGCCCAGGACCTGTGGATGCGAATAAATTTCTTTAACCTGACCTAAAGTTCCCCTGGACATCAAATGATGCGTTACGTCAAGCAAGACTTGAGAACAAATTTTAAGTTCTGAATCCACTAACAAATCCATGGTATGCGTCACTACCCCCTCAATGGAATTCTCAATGGGGACAACCCCGTAATCGCAATCGCCGCTTTCCACCGAGCTAAAGACCTCGGCCACATTGTCACAGGCCACATGTCCTACGGATGCGCCAAATTTCTTCAAAGACGCCAAATGGGAAAAGGTGGCCTCTGGCCCCATATAGGCAATCCGTAAAGGTTTCTCCAAAGCCAGAGACGCGGACATGATCTCTCGGTAAATCGCCTCCACAGCCTCATTGTTAATGGGGCCGCTGTTGAGTTTTTTGATGCGCTTAAGAACATCCTGCTCCCGTTCCGGCGCATAAATCGGTTTTTTATTCTTGACCTTTTCTTTGCCGATAGACAAGGTAATGGCCGCGCGGTCATTTAAAAGTTCGATAATCCTGGCGTCTAACCCGTCGATTTTTTTGCGTAAATGACTTAAGTCCATTTTCAATCCTTATGTCCCGCATGATTGGATGAACAGCTGATTATATGTTCGGAGCGGGATATTTTCGCCGTCCGCTTCGGTTTATAACAAATTTTTTCTAAAGATTCTCTTTATTTGGAAAAAATTTGTAATAAATCCTCGCGGACATTTGGCGAAAAATCCCTGAATGTTCCTCACACATAATCAGCTGTTCATCCACGCTTTTTAATGACTACCATCACAATTATTTTTCAACATCCATCATACGCGACTGGCCGCTGCTTTCCTGGCTTGCTGTTTGTTCGTGCATCTGTTCAAGCACCTGCTCCCTTGCTGATTCCTGTGGGACAACCGGTTCTGCTTCGCTTATCACAGATGTTCCCTCACCCTGTAATAATTCCGGTTTCGGCGTATCCAGGCCTAACTGGTTAAACTCTTCGATTTTAGGTAAATCTTCCAGTGATTTTAAACCGAAATAATCCAGGAATTCTTTGGTGGTCCCGTATAAAAACGGCCGGCCCGGCACTTCCTTACGGCCGGTGATTTTAATTAACCCCTTATTGAGCAAATGGGCGATTGTGCCGTCAGAATTGACCCCGCGTATGATTTCCACTTCGGCGCGCCCCACCGGTTGCTTATAGACGATGATCGCCAGACTTTCGAGGGCCGGACGGGAGAGCTTTTCTTTGGTTTTGGTTTTATAAAATTCGCGGATATAACCCGCTGCATGGCTGTTGGAAAGCATCTGAAAGCCCCCGGCAATCTCCACAACCACCATACCGGCTTCCCGGTTGACGTATTCATCCTGTAATTGCCTGATCAAATCATGGATTTGGGAAGGTTTCAGCTCGGGGAATACTTCTTTGAATTGGTCCAGGACAACCGGCTTTTCACTGACGAATAATAATGCTTCAACGGCACTCTTATAGTTTTGGATTTGTTCGTCCATCTGTCTCCTGTGCCCCCTGACGGGGGATAGAAATTCTTTAACTCTTTCTTTGCTTATAAATTTCGTTAAGTAATTCCTCTGAAGTGGACAATCCTTTTGACCGGTCCAAGGCTTTTTGAATCATCTCTTCTGCCTCTGCTTTTTTATACTGCAATTGCAGTAAAATATGCAATGCTTCTTGTTCAATGTCGCGCAACGCAGGGGGCGAACTCTGGGCAGTAACATGATCACGCATCAGGGTAAATTTACCCATCTTTCCCTGGAGTTTAGCCACAATTTCTCTGGCTTTTTGCTCACCTATACCCGGAAGTGTTTTCAAATATTTGGTATCGCCGCGGTCAATGGCCTGGGCAATTTCACCAATGGCTTTGTTCAGGGCCTTAACAGCCGCCCGCGGGCCTATCCCGGAAACTTTGATGAATTCCAGGAAGAAATCCCGTTCCACCTCATTTAAAAAGCCGACCAAAACCGGCACCCCGCTCGAAGGGGTCATCTGA
>JADFXW010000142.1:0-3548 GCA_015233375.1 Candidatus Omnitrophota bacterium
GATGTGTTGGCCCGTACCGCGGGTCAGGCGGATAATCACACCGTGAGCGCGCTTGTTAAAGAACGTTTGTCTAAAATTTAGGGCTGTATGCGTATCGTAAAGAGTATATTTCTTGGCCTATTTCTAATGTTGTTGATCGGATGTGTTGGTTTTACATTTTGGTTACGTGACCGATACGTTGTTCCCATCTTGACCTATCATCATGTCGGTATACCTTCTTGTAAATGGCGGCTTAACACGGTCAGTGAAAAATCATTTGAGTATCAAATGTCGTTCATTAAACGGCATGGTTTTCAAGTCCTAAGCTTTGGCGACTTGGTGGATGGCCTAAAAAAAGGCATCCAGTTTTCCCGCAATGCGGTTGTGATCCAGTTTGATGACGGGTATGAGGATAATTATACCTATGCTTACCCCATCCTTAAAAAATACCATTTCCCAGCGATTATTTTTTTGGTATCAGATAAAATAGGTTCTCCTGGCTTTTTAACCTGGGATGAGGTCAAAGTAATGGAAAGGGACAATGTTGTCGCCGGGGCGCATACCCGTCACCATGCTAACCTGCCGCAACTGACCCTCGAGCAAGCCAAGGATGAAATAGCTGGCAGTAAGAAAATGATAGAAGAACATTTAGGCCACACGATTGATTATTTTTGCTATCCATCGGGAGGTTTTACTGAGAGTGTCAAAGGTATTGCTCGAGATGCTGGTTTTAAAGCCGCGGTAACAACTAACCGGGTAAGTTTAGGTTTAATACTGATTTATATGAACTTAAGCGCATTCATATGAATAGTACGGATGATCGCTTTGCTGGTTTGATTTTGTGGTTTAAATTATCAGGTTATTATAATATTTTCCGGCATTTTAGGCTAAACCGTGAAGAAAAACACCATGAAATTCCATATCAACTACAATGAGGTCCAATATGCCCAAGGATAAGCGGAATTATTTGTTAGAGGGAATCCTTAAACTTTTTGAGAATGAAAATCGGGGAGTTGTTGCTGACCTTGGCTGTGCAGACTGGGTCAAATGAGAGGGTTTGATTTATAATATTATCGTCGACAAATATAAGAATAGCGTCGATAAGTAATACAAAATATGTTAAAATAACCTCCAGAATCAATCAAGGAGGGCGCAAATGGCATATAAAATAGGCGATCAGATGCAAACAATCTATCTTCCACCAATTATCGATGACTATGTCAGCAAAGATGCTCCTGTCAGGGTCTATGACGCCTTTGTTGATAGTCTAAATTTTTATGAACTCGGAATCCCTTTAGAAGCCTCCATGCAAGGTGGTGCCTATAGTTATTATCCTAAACAGATATTAAAACTGCTGCTTTACGGATATTCCAGCGGAATTCGATCTTCCCGCAAATTAGAAAAAGCCTGCCATGAAAATCTATCATTTATTTGGCTAATGGGAGGTTTAAAACCAGATTATCGTACTATCAGCCGGTTCCGCAGCCTATATAAAGAAGCAATTACAAAGGTTCTTAAACAATGTGTGCGCATGTGCCTAAAACTTGATTTAATCGAAGGCAACGTCTTTTTTACTGATGGTAGTAAGTTCAGAGCGAACGCATCGATTAATAAAACCCGCAGCAAAGAAGGCTGCGAGGAATATATAAAAAAGATTGAAGAGCGCATTGAGCAAGTCATTAACGAAAGCGAACAAATTGATGCCAAAGAGCGAGATGACCAGTCACTGGTTAAGCTTAAAGAACAAGTTCATGATAAAGCAAAATTAATAAACAAGATGAAGGATGTTTTAAATATATTGAATACGCAAAACAAAGAGAATATCAATAGCACCGATACAGACTGTGTCAAGGCCATAAGCCGTCAGGGAACACACGCGGCATACAATGTTCAAAGTACCACAGACGGCAAACATGGTTTAATTATTCAGGCGCAAGCTGTCAGCCAAAGTACTGATTTTAATCAACTCAGTGTACAGGTGCAAGCAGCCTCTGAAAATGTCGGCAAGATGCCCCAACATGCCTGCGCGGATGCTGGTTACTCGGATGTTGACGACGCCAGAAAAATAGATCCACAGATTAATATAATTGTTCCAAGTATTAACCAAGCTCAAGAAGAAAAAGGGCTTGTCCCCGTGCATCCATTTGACAAAAGACATTTTGTTTATGATGCTCAAACTAACGAATATATTTGTCCCAATGGTAAACGTTTGGAATCAATTGGTTTTAAGGATCAAGAGCATAATAAAATTCGTTATCAAGCTAATGGCTTGGAATGTCAAGCTTGTCATCATTTTGGAGATCCTCATCTGGGTAAATGCACCCAGTCGTTGAATGGTCGAAGGATTACTCGCTTAGCTGATGAAAAATTCAAAGAGCAGCTGGAAGCTAATTACAAGCGTCCAGAGAATCAAACGATTTACGCATTACGCAAAGAAACGGTGGAACACCCTTTTGGACATATGAAACACAACCTTGGCGCTGGCCAATTCATGCTTCGTGGCATAGCCAAAGTGAATGCGGAGGTGTCCTTATTGGCCACCTGTTTTAATCTGGCTCGGATGATTACTATTGCAGGTGGTATTAGCCAATTACTGGGAAAATTGGTAAGCAGTTAGATAATAGGACAAAAATAGTAAAAATTTAAGTCCAATTATACTGCTTTTTAATTGTCAAAAAACATTAACCCTCTCATTTGACCCAGTCTGCAAGGGGGAGGGAATTCACAGTATAAATACATTCCTGAAAGAGGTTTTATATGGGCATAAAATATATTCACGTATTTCTTATCGTCCTTTCCATTATATTATGTGTTTGTTTTGGTATCTGGACATTAAACCATGATTCAGCGGCTATTGGATATGCTTCATTTGCCGTTGCCCTAGGTTTAAGCGTGTATTGCGTTGATTTTATTAAAAAAATGAAGGCCCTATAATAATGTTCTGCGCGGTTTGCTTTGGAGATCCATCCTCACCACTTACAAAAGGATATAATTATGCCGTCTTTATCTTACTTGCGGTGACGATCGCTGTATTGACGGCTTTTGAAATGATGTTCCTTAATTTCCGTAAAAAGGCAAAGAATTCATTAAAAATAAATTCATAAAAGCATTTACCTTTCAATAATTTATGCTGTAGTTTTATCTCTTAAAGAATACAACAGGAAAAAATTGAAAATGGGCGGTATCCCCAATTCATCTCACAGCAAGTCCTCTCACCATGATTCTTCGCATCATGGCTCTTTTCTCTCCACCTATATTTTCTCAACTGACCATAAAACTATCGGCATCCAATACCTTTTGATGAGCTTGTTTTTCTTGTTTTTTGGCCTGGTCATGTTGGCATTGTTAATTGTGATTTACAGCTGGGAATCTGATCGGATGTTAGCTCTCGGATTATTAACAGGGGCATTCCTGTCGATTGGGCTCATCTTGGCTCTTTTGATTACTCAGTCACTGCGCAAGATGCCAAGATTATTTGAAGCCTCTATTACTGAATTCGCAAAAGACCGCGAAGCACTTTCAAAATGAGCGACAATCTAAAGGCTTTAGAGCTTCGTCAACATGAGCTC
>JADFXW010000142.1:3643-4026 GCA_015233375.1 Candidatus Omnitrophota bacterium
TGGACCAGTGCTTTTGCCGCACTTGCGCACTACAGACCTAAACTTGCCAGCAAAGTCTTGGCGGTGGGTTGGGGTGCTATGAAAATAGTCAAGAGCGCTCAAAAGCTCATTTAGCTTTTTAGAACAGACTGATGGCGAATGCCATTTTGTTCCAATAGTTGATCGCCGTTTAAGAAAGTAATTTCTAGCAAGGTAATGGCGCCAGCCACTTCAAAGCCTGCGCTGCGAATCAATTTATCGGCGGCAAGCAAAGTTCCGCCGGTAGCTAGAACATCATCCAGTAGCAATACCTTTGCATCCTTGGGTAATGTTGATTGCTGAATTTCCAAGGAATCATTTCCATATTCCAAGCCATATGCCTCGCGGTGACTCGCTAAAGGAAG
>JADFXW010000143.1 GCA_015233375.1 Candidatus Omnitrophota bacterium
CCTGATATGAACAAATCTGCGGTCTGTTAATCTAACGCGGGCAGGTGAAATAAAATCTGAATCGTTAATAAGAATCAAATTCATTATTTGAACTCCCCCTTGCCCCCTCTTTAAACGCTTCGCAAAGAGGGGGAACCTTTACTCACTCAAAACTTCAAAGAACCTAATTTCTTTACTTCATCAGAAGGCATATGAAACGAATGCGCATCATCGGGAAATTCGCCAGCCAATACCTCCTTTTTATATTGTTCCACGGCCTGCTTGATAAGGGGCAGTAAATCAATATATTTCTTACTGAATTTAGGCGAACGGCCCTTAAATAACCCTAAAATATCATGCACCACTAAAACCTGCCCGTCACAATAAACCCCGGCACCCACGCCAATCGTAGGGACTTTTAATCGCGCGGTTATTATCTTTGCTAATTCCATGGGAACACATTCTAAAAGCACGCTAAAACAACCTATGTCCTCCAATACCTTCGCATTTTTAATAATCAAGCGACCGCTTTCTAAATCTTTACCTTGCACCTTCATCCCCTTTTGTTCTAATACGCTTTGAGGGGTTAATCCCACATGCCCCATCAGAGGAATCCCTGCTTTAATAACCGCAGAAAAAACATCCAAACATCCTTCAAACCATTCCATTTTGATTGCATGACATCCCTCATTCAAAAATTGCCTGGCATTTTCAACTGCCTGCTGAGGGCCGTTTTGATACGCTTCAAAAGGCATGTCAGCCACAACCATGGTATTCTGAGCTCCCCTGACAACGGCCCTGACATGATGCAACATCTCCTTCATCCCCACTTCCCGGGTTGAACTTAAACCTAATAGCACATTGGCCAGGGAATCGCCTACTAAAATAATATCAACCCCCACCTCATCTAAAAAACAAGCAAACGGATAGTCATAAGCCGTCAGCATGACGATCCGCTCACCCTTTAATTTCTTGTTCTTTATTTCTTCAATTTTTTTCATGATCCAAATATTGAATAATTTTCTTCGCAGCCATCTTCCCGCTCGCAATCGCCTGGGCCACTGAAGAGTCCGGATTAATAAGGCTGCCACAAGCAAAAACCCTTTCCATACTCGTCATTCCAGTCTTCCCATCAGTCCACAACAGCCCCTTGTCATCATGCTTTAATTGCGGCAAATAATGCCTTAATAAATTATTAGGCTTGTGGCCATTAGCAATAATCACTGTATCTGCCTCCAAGATAAACGGGGCTTCTTTGGAAACTTCCAGCTTTAATCCGCCTTGCCCCTCGATAATCTCCATGTTCTGGCACTCAACACCTCTCACAAAACCATTATCATTGCCCACTATCCCCATCAGGCGCAAAGATAAAATCTTGACACCCTCCTGTTGAGCCTCTTTTCTCATATCATCCGAAACCCCTGTCTCTTCTTCAAAACCATCAATAATAATGGACACCTGGGAACCTAACCTGGCACTCATACGTGCCGTATCAAAAGCTGCCGGGCCTCGACCTATAACAACAGTCTTGAGTCCTGGCATCTTCTGACGACGAGCCTGTGCGACAACACCATCCTTTCCTATGGATTGGAGTCTGCATAAAAATTCATGATCATAATAAACACCAGAAAACCCGATACCCCGAATATCCCTCATCACAGGAACACTGGCCCCTGTAGCCAACAACAAAGCTTTATATCCTTTCATAAAAATTTCATCTACCCTTAAGCTCGGCCCAAAAACCTTGTCCGTTTTTATTTCAACCTTCAAGGAATTTAATAAATCAAACTGTTCATCCAAGACTTTCTGAGAAAGACGAAAGTCAGGAATGGCATACCGCAAAGTCCCTCCTGGCCCATGAAGGGCCTCAAAAACAGTAACCTGAAAATTTTGAAAGGCCAAATAATAGGCAGCGCTCATTCCCCCAGGGCCTGTTCCAATAACAGCCACCTTTTCTTTCTGAGGGACTGAAGCGGTTTTAAGCTTAGAAGATCCATTATCCGCGGCATAACACTCAAGCTCACGGATAGGGATAGGTTGGCCATCAGCATAAAAAATACAAGCCCTCTCACAAGGAGCTGGACATATCCGTCCACAAATAGAGGCGAAAGGATTCTGTTCCTTTATCCTATCCAAGGCCCCTGCTGTATCCCCTTCCCGTAACAAACGGATAAAGCCTGGGATATCAATCCCTAAAGGACAACCAGCCAAACAAGTAGCCTCTGCGCACTGCGGACATCGACGCGCCTCATCCTGAGCTATTTTTTTGTTGAAGGCCAAAATAATCTCCTTAAACCCCCAAACCCTGTTGTTTTGACACCAACAGGACGAATATTATTTTCCCAGTCCCCTGAAGTATTCATCCGTTGACTCAAATCTTGAAAATCCACCAAATGCCCGTCAAATTCAGGCCCATCCATACAAGCCAACTGATACCCACCACCAATCTTGACCCTGCAGGAGCCACAGGTCCCTAATCCATTGACCATATAAGTATTGATGGTAACCCGAAGCGGTATATTCTTTTCCCGAGTCATCACGCTTGCCGCTTTCATCATGTCTACAGAACCTATAGCATAAACCCGATGGACCTTATATTTATTCAATAGCTCTTGTAAAATAGTCGTAGCCAAACCACGGCGCTCATAACTACCGTCATTCGTCGCAATAAAAATCTCGTCACAAACAACCCTCATCTGAGCTTCAAGCATTAACTCTTTTTTAGACTTGGCACCGATTATCCCAACAACCTTGTTCCCTCTTTTTTTTAAACCACGGCAAACAGGTAAAATCTGGGCAGCCCCAATACCCGTGGCCACACAAATAACCAGTCCATACTTTCCCATCTGGGCCGCTTGTCCCAAAGGCCCCACCACTTGATAAACCTCATCCGTAATGGACATCCCTCCTAAAGCCTTTGTTGCAGGCCCAACCTCATGGACCAACAGAGAAATCAACCCTCGACGTTCATCATGGTCAATAATGGTCATGGGGATAGCATGCATGAGAGCAAGGGGCATGACCATCACAAACTGACCTGGCAATGCTTTTGAGGCAATATCAGGCGCTGTAATATCAATCTTTTTGATATCAAGAGCGATCACGTGTTTATGAACAATTTTATACATATCAAAAGAATACCCATGGCGGAGGCATGGGCAAGGTTGACGCAACCCCAAGCGCCTGGCCTGTCAGGCCAAACATACCACCAATAATCTCGCCTGGAAGACTTAAAAGCTCGCATCCACTCTGTGTTAAACAAACGACTAATAAAAGTAAAAAAAGCCGCTTTTTTCCTATTAAAAAATCGAATCCCAGGTTCTCCCCCTTTACTTAACCAACAATTCTGTCACTAAAATCTTATCCTCAAGACGTACTGTAATAGCCTGGGCATCAATAGACTCAAGGCCTTTTAAAAAGGGTGTTATAAAGCTTTCCATATTATACATGGTCAATTTAGCAGACCTTGCATTAGTCGAATACCCCTCCATCAGGCGAGAAAGATCCGACTTTTGTTCTAAATAATCCGCAATGTCCCCTCGGATTGTCTTCTGTTCCCGGCTTAAATTAGCAATGACCCCATTTAAAAGAGCGGTGTCCTCATCAGAAGCGCCCGCGGCTACTGTTTTCTTTAGTTGAGCTAACTTCTTGGAGGCTATAACCAGCTCCAGGCGTTTACCATTCAAGGCCTGGTCTAGTTCCTGATTCTTATTTGTACCATCTTGCTTATAAACAGCCGCTAAATAAACCTGGCCTGATAAATACTTATCAATCCAACCAAGAAAATTCTGGGCCCTTTGGGCTAATTCAGATGTTTTCATTAAAGTGACTGAATGAAATTTCCGAGAAGAAGACAAGCTGAATTGACCGATTAAATCATCTGAAACCATTGAATGCATGGAATTTTGATACGCATCAATAGATTGTTTTAAAAGAACCCTGGATGAGGCAACAAGCAGGAAATCATTCAGGAATCCATAACCAGGATCCATA
>JADFXW010000144.1 GCA_015233375.1 Candidatus Omnitrophota bacterium
ATGCCTCTATAAAGCTTATAAGGGAGATAGGTGTTGAAACAGGCGGGTCTAATATTAGTCAAATCAATGCCCTTGGCCTTCCAACTTTCAATAGCATCCGTTACGTCCAGCATATCCACGCGACCCACCATGTCCTCAAATTTCTTAAAACCCAAATCCGCCATAATCTCACGGACCTCTTGGGCAATAAAGGTGAAAAAATTAACCACATGTTCCGGCTTGCCGCTAAATTTTTTACGAAGCTCTGGGTCTTGGGTTGCGACCCCCACAGAGCATGTGTTCAAATGGCACTTACGTAACATGACGCAGCCCATGGTTATGAGGGCTGAGGTTGAAAAACCAAATTCATCGGCACCGAGCATTGCGGCGATAGCCACATCCCTGCCTGTCTTTAATTGTCCGTCGGTCTGGACCCGAATACGGCCCCGTAAATCATTCATCACTAAAACCTGTTGGGTCTCCGCAATCCCTAATTCCATCGGAAGCCCGGCATGTTTAATCGAGGTTTGTGGGGATGCGCCGGTACCGCCTTCAAAACCAGAAATGAGTACATGGTCTGCCTTACCCTTGGAAACACCTGCTGCAATCGTACCAACCCCTACCTCAGAAACAAGTTTCACGGAAATCATCGCCTTTGGATTAGCGTTCTTTAAATCATGAATCAATTGAGCCAAGTCCTCTATCGAATAAATATCGTGATGCGGTGGCGGCGAAATCAACTGGACGCCTGGCGTTGTATGCCTGGTGGCGGCAATTTCCTTAGACACCTTATGTCCTGGCAATTGCCCTCCCTCACCAGGTTTAGCACCCTGGGCCATTTTAATTTGTATTTGATCAGCGTTCACTAAATATTCAATGGTGACACCAAAACGACCTTGGGCCACTTGTTTAATTCGGCTACGACGCCAATCGCCATTAGCGTCTTTCTTAAAACGATCTGCATTTTCGCCACCTTCACCCGTATTAGAAAAAGCGCCTAGCCGATTCATGGCAATCGCCAAGGTCTCGTGCGCTTCCTTCGATATGGATCCATAGCTCATGGCCCCTGTGGCAAAACGTTTCACAATCTCCGCAACAGGCTCAACCTCATCAATAGAAACAGGATGTCCTGCCTTAAATTTTAAAAGCCCGCGAATATTCGCGATTTGACGGCTATTTTCATTAACCGCTTTGGAAAACTGTTTAAATAGTGGAAAACTACCTGAACGCACCGAATGCTGCAAAAGCGCAATCGTTGTTGGATTAAATTGATGGTATTCAGCTTCTTTTCGCCAGGCATATTCGCCGCCTTCATCCAACATATTATCCGTCGCAGGCCAACGGGGATATCCCTTTTCATGACGTAAAAGGGCTTCTTTGGCAACGGTTTCAATATCAATACCGCCTATCCTTGAGGGGGTTGCTGTAAAATAATTATCTATTAATTCCTGCCCAATCCCAACCGCTTCAAATATCTGTGCCCCGCAATAAGATTGGATTGTTGAAATCCCCATTTTAGAAATGATCTTATATAATCCCTTATGGCATGCTTTCAAGAAATTCTTCTGGGCCTCTTCAAACGAGATCGTTAAACCAAATTTAGGATTCTTGAGCATAGACTCAATGGTTTCAAAAGCCAAATACGGATTCACGGCATTAGCGCCATAACCTATCAAAACCGCAAAATGGTGTAACTCTCGGGCCTCACCTGTTTCAACAACGAGGCTTGCCTTGGTGCGTGTGCCATTTCGTATCAAATGATGATGCAAACCAGCGCACGCCAATAATGAGGGGATCGGAACATCTTTGGCTGAGATACCTCTATCTGAAAGTATCAATATACTAGCGCCTTGCGCGATGGCTTTGTCCGCCTTGGCGCACAGGTTCTTAATGGCCTGTTCCATGCCCTCTGCACCATCCTTCTTCTCAAAAAGGATAGGCAAGGTCAAGGCCTTCAAAACTCCTTGATTAATACGGCTAATCTTTTCTAATTCTTCATTAGTAATCACAGGACGGTGTATCCAAAGCCTGCGGCAATGTTCTGGCCCGTCTTCCAAAAGGTTACTTTCAGCCCCCAACATCATATCTTCAGCCATGACAATTTCTTCACGAATAGCATCAATCGGAGGATTGGTCACTTGCGCAAAAAGCTGTTGAAAATATTCAAACAAAAGCTTCGGTCTATTCGACAAAACAGCTAATGGTGTGTCCGCGCCCATCGATCCTGTGGCTTCTTCCCCCATAGCCATAGGACAAAGAATTATTTTTAAATCTTCCAGGGTAACCCCAAACGCACGCTGGCGCTCAATAAGGGTCTTTTCATCAAGGCCTCGGACTTTATCTGGAACAGGCAAAGAATTAATGTCTACAATATTTTCCCTAAGCCATTTTTCATACGGCATGGCCTTGGCATAAGACTCCTTGATTTCATTATCATCAATAATACGTTTTTCCTGGGTATCCACCAAAAACATCCGGCCAGGCTGAAGACGGCCCTTGGTTATCACCTTTTCTGGCGCTACAGGAAGAACGCCTGCTTCAGAGGCCATGATAACCATATCATCAAGGGTCACCACATAACGGGAAGGCCTTAACCCATTCCTGTCAAGAAGGGCTCCGACATATCGGCCATCAGAAAACGCCATCGACGCAGGGCCATCCCATGGCTCCATTAAACAGGAATGATATTCATAAAAAGCGCGTTTCGTGCGGTCCATTTCCTGGTGATTGCTCCAGGCCTCAGGAATCATCATCATCATCGCATGCGGCAAAGAACGTCCACATAAAAGCAACATCTCTAATACATTATCAAAACTTGCCGTATCTGATCCATGCGGCACAACCGTTGGTAAGACTTTCTTCAAATCAGCGCCAAAAACCCTTGAAATGAATTGTTTTTCGCGCGTCTGGATCCAGTTAATATTGCCACGTAAGGTGTTGATTTCTCCATTATGGGCAATATAACGGTACGGATGCGCTAAGGCCCAGCTAGGAAAGGTGTTGGTCGAGTAACGAGAATGCACCAGGGCAATGGCTGATACCATGGCCGCATCACTTAGGTCTAGGAAGAAACGGTCCACCTGCTCACTCATTAACTGCCCCTTATACACCAAGGTATGGCTATTCAAGGAACAGAAATAATAATAATTCTTTTGTGACAAGGTGGACTGGGAGACTTTGCTCCATAAGCGCTTACGTATCACATAAAGTTTACGGTCAAAATCCTGCGGCGGTGTATTGGCCCCTCGGGCAATAAATATCTGTTTAAAGGCTGGCATCACGGAGCGCGCCACACGGCCTATTTGGGTTGGCTCATGAGGCACTGCTCGCCAACCAATTAATTTCTGGCCTTCTTCATGAATAATGTGTTCCGTCCACTCCTCAATAATATTGCGGTCCTCCAAGGAGATGGGCATAAAGACCAAACCTGCCCCATAATCACCAAAAGCGGGCAAGCTTAAGTCCTGTTTGGCCAGCTCTTTTCGTAAAAAAGAATCTGGCATCTGTATAAGGATACCTGCGCCATCACCTGTTTCGGGGTCACAACCGCACGCCCCGCGATGAGAGAGATTCTCCAGGATTTGAATGCCCTGGCGAATAATCTCATGCGATTGAACACCCTTAATATTCGCTATAAAACCAACCCCGCAGGAATCGTGTTCGAACTGCGGGTCATATAATCCTTGCTTTTCTTGAAAACTCATGGTCCTTTTGCCTACTTTTACGTTTAAATGGGAAAAAATATTCTATTCTTTTTCATCATAAAATGCAAATCAAATCCTGTATAGGTGCGCATCCCGGTGTACGTGGGATGAAGAGACAGGATGAAATTGTTTTTTAAAAGGGATTTGGTCATTTTAGCCTAAAATTAGTCTGGCCTGAGGGAATTTTAGCCCATCAGGGCTAAAATGGCCAAACATGTCTGAGCCCTTTAT
>JADFXW010000145.1 GCA_015233375.1 Candidatus Omnitrophota bacterium
TGTCTCGATCATCAAAAAATTCTACGCGTAAGTTTATACCATAGGAATTTCCTTGTTCCCCCTCTTTTTTCGACTATCGATAGTATCGGCATGAGACCATAAAGAGGGAAAGAAACCAAATTCCCCCTCTTTGCGAAGCGATTAAAGAGGGGGTTAGGGGGAGTTCTTTTTAAAGTTCGCCGTAAGGATCTAAATTCAAAACTTCACTATGGGATTTTATAGTTTTGCCAGGCCCCGCTCACGCGTGATTTAGGGCGTTTATAATGACATCTACAGGATGGGTTTTATTCAGGGCGTAGAAGTGAAGGCCTGGTGCTCCTTTTTGGAGGAGTTCCTGGCATTGTTGGACGCAAAAATCGATTCCTGCCTTTAATGTTTTTTCAGGATTATCAGCGATGGGTTTGAAAATATCGTGTACCTTTGGGGGGATGGAAGCCCCGCAGAGATTGGTAAATCTAACCAAGGCTGGATAATCAGTAATAGGAAGAATGCCTGGTATGATGCGTTTGGTGACCCCTAATTTTTTCAAGCGTGCGGCATAATCAAAATAATCCTGATTATTGAAAAAAAGCTGGGTAATCACAAAGTCCGCGCCGTTGTCGACTTTATTTTTTAAATATTGGGCATCCAGTTCTCGGTTAGGGCAAAGGACGTGTCCTTCAGGAAAACCAGCAACTCCGATGCTAAAATGATCCGGCAAGTTTTCTTTAATAAAGGCCACTAATTCCCAGCTGTATTGAAAGTTGTTTTTTCCTGGCCTCCAGTGAGGGTTGTCGCGAGGCGGATCTCCCCGAAGGGCCAACACATTTTCAATCCCGCGGTTCTTCATTTCTTCGATGATGTTCTTGATCTCGTCCTTGGTGTGCAATACGCAGGTCAAATGCGCCAGGGAGGGTACATGGAAATTTTCCTGGATAAGTTGTGCGATATCTAATGTTTTTGAACGACTCCCACCACCAGCCCCGTAGGTGCATGAAATAAAATCAGGTTTAAGACAACAGAGCAGGGGAAGGATATTAAGTAATTTGGCATAACCCTCGTCAGTCTTAGGCGGAAAAAGCTCAAGAGAAAATGTTATTTTTTTTGTTTTTAACAGGTCAGTAATTTTAGGCATGTCTGTTCTAGAAAATATTTAGTAAATCGCTTGTCATTCCCGCGGAAGCGGGAATCCAGGATACCAATAGTTGTGTTTGAGCTGGGCCCTTTTCAATTATTTTTAGATTGCAAACCGTAAAGATATCTTTTAAGATTTAATATCTTATCAATCGTTCAAGGTTGGCGCAAGAGTAGAATATTAAACTAAATTGAAAATGCCCCAGAAACTAATCCTTCATTATGATGCCCTGGCCCCAAGCCGGGACGATTTTCGCCGCAAGAATCGTTATTATTATTCTTTATTAGAAAAAGAATACCGGTATTTTATTCCTGAAGGTAAAAGAGTATTAGAAGTAGGTTGTGGTACAGGGGATTTGTTAGCCTCCCTTAAGCCATCCTATGGGGTTGGGGTTGATATAAGCCCAAAGATGATTGAGACGGCCCAGGGGAAATACAAAGGGTTACATTTTTATACAGGGGATATTCAAGATGTTTCTCTCAATGAAAAATTTGATTATATTGTCCTTTCAGGTCTTTTAGGTGAGCTTGAGGATATTCAGGCTTTTTTTGAAACTTTAAGAAGATTTTGTTCGCCGGATACCCGTATCGTCATTGAGTATTACAGTTATCTTTGGCGCTCTTTATTAAAAATAGCAGAAGGCATCAAGTATAAAATCCCGCAACAGGAACAAAACTGGTTGACCTTAAGTGACATCAGTAATTTTTTGTTATTGGCAGGTTTTGAACCTGTGAAAAGTGAGCGCACCACCCTTCTTCCTTTTAATATTTGGGACATTGGCTGATATATTAAATGTGCTTATCGTTTGGGCCATGGAAAATTGGCTCAAACTTAAAAAAACAACAATAATAAGGCTACGTTTAATATTCATAGCTAAATAATATATGATTAAAACAGTTTACAGTTGTACTTAAGTGTAACATGCTTTATATGAAAAGACAAATAAGATGGGGGCTTTGAAATCAATATAACTTGTTGATATTAAATATCTTATAATTCTTATTAAAAAATACTTAATAAATAACATTTTCACAAACCAGAAAGCCCTTAAGTCACGCTTAAGGGCTTCTGGTTTGAACAGCAATAAAATGATTAATGAACAGTTGCTGTAATTTGCAACTGACCTTGGTAAGTACCTGTGGCGTCTGAATTTGTGAACGCCTGGCAACTTGTAGGATCTGTTGCCGTGCTTCCGGTACACACCCCCACATACAGCCTTAACCAGCCTGGAGAAACCTGTGTATAAAGGATATGCTGGGCTGTTGTAATATCAATAAGCCTGAATTTGGCCAATTGCGTTTCCGTTGGAGTGGTTGTGGAGCCTGAGGCCACTTCCTTGGTAAATTGAATGGATGTTTTATAACCAAAACCATTAGTTGTCCCATTTGGATTTTGACTTCCTGTACCCTCAATATATTTAACCTGAGTATCAGGAGACCCTGCGCCACCCTGGGCCGTGATATCAATCGTAAAATAATTTGAGGCTAAATACGTGTTGGTTCCAGTATTAAACGTCAATGTACCAAAACCCAAACTTGTTCCTGCAACTGGCGTATAAACAGGAGTACCTGTTGAATTGACGCTATTAACCGCAATACCAATACTTGACGCTGGATTGATGGTCGCTGACAAATTGTACGTTTGCGTTGTCTGCGCCATGGCTGTAGTCGCAAAAAAGACAAGCCCCACTAAAATTAAACCTGTTCTTGTTTTCATAATGACTCTCCTTTATAAGTAATAGTGCAACGATTTTATTTAAAACAAAGAAAAAAACGCTTTCTTTCCTTGATAGTTTTATTTGTTTTCAACTTAAGTATAACATAAGATAACAAAAAAACAAATTTTTGTAAATAAAAAAATTTCAAGCAGTTAAACCCGTGCTTCAAATCACCTGAATTTAATCTTTTGCATGGCAAACAAGCACATCCTTAAAAGAAGCAGCCCGTGACGGAAACGCTGAATTTGAGTGGTGCCATAGGCGCGGCTTTTATAACGGATAGGCATCTCCAGGACCTTTAAATTCAATTTCACTGAACCAAAAATCAAATCAAAATCACCAAAGGGATCAAAATCACCAAAATAACCGCTATGAGCCGCCAATTCTTCATAATGACGTTTAAACATGACCTTAGTCCCGCACAAGGTGTCTTTAAAACGCTGGCCTAAAAGCCATGAAAAGAATAAACCAAAGAATTTATTAGCAGCCAGGTTCAAAAACCGCATGGCTTCATCTTCCATCGGATAAATCAGCCGACACCCATTAATAAATTCCCCTTTTGTGCTTTTTATAGCCTCATAAAACTTAGGCATTTCTTCCGGCGACACTGTTAAATCCGCATCCAGTATCATCAAAATCTCACCTGAAGCCTTGGAAAAACCAAAACGAACCGCATCCCCTTTGCCTTTGCCTGGCTGCTTGAATAACTTAATATCTTTTTGAGGATAGGCCTGTATCACGCGCTGGACTTCTTCAAAGGTGCCGTCCTTTGAATGGCCTTCCACAAAAATAAACTCCTGGCTTCTTCCAAATAGCGGCGTTCGTTTGATGGCCTGTTCAATATTACCCTTTTCATTACGGCAAGGAACAAGGATGGTCACTGAATATTCTTTTGAAGGGGCAAACAGAGGCCTGGCAATAATAAAATGATTCAGGGTCAACGCGCTAAAAACAGGTAATTTCGCGATATATTTATTGAATAACCAGCTAATGCCCCAAATATTAAAAGGAAGAAGGGTGGTGCGCT
>JADFXW010000146.1 GCA_015233375.1 Candidatus Omnitrophota bacterium
AACGAATCAGGAAGCTCTGGCCATTGCTGTTGAAGCCAAGGGAGGTTCCTTTAAAGTACCTTTGGTTATCGAATGAAACCCCATCAATTGACAAGCCATGCCTTATTGGATTTATTCACGTCGAAGCAAGCCTCACCTAAAGAGGTCTATGAGGATATTGTAGCTCGTATTCAGAGCCTTGACCCTAAGGTCAAGGCCTATGTGCGGATGGCCTTCAAAGGGCCTGATTTCTCTGGACAGATGCCAATCCCTATTGCTATCAAAGATAATATGTGCATTAAGGGTGAGGAGATCACCTGCTCATCGCGTATTTTAAAAGGTTTTCATCCGCCCTATGATGCCGGTGTTATTGAAAGGGTTAAAAAAAGCGGGGGAGTGATTTTAGGGCTTGCCAATATGGATGAATTTGCGTTCGGTTCTTCCTGTGAGTCTTCTTGCTACGGCCCTACTTTTAATCCCTGGAATCTGGCGTGTGTTCCTGGCGGATCCAGCGGCGGGAGTGCCGCGGCTGTGGCTGCGGATGAGGCTTTCTGGGCCTTAGGTTCAGATACAGGTGGTTCTATCCGTCAGCCTGCGTCTTTTTGTGGTATTGTGGGCTTGAAGCCTACCTATGGCCGGGTTTCTCGTTATGGGCTTATTGCCTTTGCTTCAAGTTTAGACCAAATAGGGCCTTTGACCAAGGATGTGACAGACTGTGCTTTATTGATGAACATTATTGCAGGCTATGATGAGCGTGATTCTACTTCAGTGAATGCTCCAGTGCCAGATTATACCAAGGCCTTGGTCAAGGATGTTCAAGGTCTTAAAATTGGTGTCCCCAAAGAGGCGTTAGGGGAAGGGCTTGATCCTCAGGTAAGACTCTTGATTGAAGAGGCGCTCGCGCTTTTGCAAAAACAAGGCGCTATGGTTAAAGAGGTTTCTTTGCCGCATACGCCTTATGCGGTGGCGACTTATTATATTGTGGCCACGGCTGAGGCGAGTTCCAATCTAGCCCGTTTCGACGGAGTTCAATATGGTTTAAGGGCCATGCCTGCCAGTACCCGTAAAAATGCCCTTATTGATATGTATGAAGAAACCCGTGCCCGTGGTTTTGGGGATGAGGCCAAGCGACGTATCATGCTTGGCACCTATGCGTTGTCCTCAGGTTATTACGATGCGTATTATTTGCGAGGCCAAAAGGTGAGGACCTTGATTAAAAATGATTTGGATGAGGTTTTTAAAAGTTGTGATGTGATTGTCACCCCCACAGCGCCAAGTGTGGCTTTTAAGGTGGGAGAAAAGATAAGTGATCCGTTGAGCATGTATCTGTCCGATATTTATACCATTCCTGCTAATTTGGCCGGGATTCCTGCTATCTCCATTCCTTGCGGATTTTCGAAAGACGGCATGCCTGCGGGTTTACAGTTAATGGGCAAGGCTTTTAATGAAGAGATGCTTTTAAGGGTGGCGTACACGTATGAGCAAAATACCGAGTGGCATTTAAGAAAACCAAATTTATGAGCCGATTTGAGACAGTCATAGGACTTGAGGTCCATTTACAGTTAAACACCAAGACCAAGATTTTTTGTTCATGCACGAATCAATTTGGTTGTCCGCCTAACACCAATGTGTGCCCCGTGTGTTTAGGCCTTCCGGGGACCTTGCCGGTTTTAAACCATCAGGTCCTTTTGTCCGGGATTAAGGCAGGCTTGGCCCTTAACGCAGAAATTAATCATTTTATTAAATTTGACCGTAAGAATTATTATTATCCTGATCTGCCTAAAGGTTATCAGATTTCCCAGTATGATTTTCCTGTGGCCCAAAACGGTTTTTTAAACATTAAAAGCGGCAAGGAAGAAAAACGTATCCGCATCCTGCGCGCCCACCTTGAGGAGGATGCGGGTAAACTGGTGCATGATAATGCAGATTCCTGTTCCCTGGTTGATTCCAACCGTACAGGCACCCCATTAATTGAGATTGTCACCCAACCAGACTTAAGTTCCCCTCAAGAGGCGTATGATTATTTGAACACATTAAAATTGACCCTTCAATATTTAGGGATTTCTGACTGTGATATGGAAAAGGGGAGTTTACGCTGTGATGCTAATGTGTCTATCCGTCCAATTGGTCAAAAAACCTTAGGGACAAAGACTGAATTAAAAAACATGAATTCTTTTCGTGCGGTCAAGACAGCCTTGGAGTATGAGATACGTCGTCATGAAAGCGTGATTGAGTCTGGCGGCCGGATAATACAGGAAACCTTGTTATGGTCTGATGAAAAGGGCATGACCATTTCCATGCGTTCCAAGGAACAGGCTCATGATTACCGTTATTTCCCAGACCCTGATCTGGTGCCCTTTACGATTGATGATACGGTCATTGAAAATGTGCGCCAAACCATGCCAGAACTGCCACAGTCTAAATTAACACGTTTTTTGACTCAATATGAATTGTCTGAGTATGACGCGAATTTACTGATTGCTGACCCATTGATGGCTGATTTTTTTGAACAAGCGTTTAAGGAATATCCTAACCCTAAAAAAATCGCTAATTGGCTTTCAGGCGCTGTTTTAATGGAGCTTAACAGTCGCAAAAAGAATATCCGTGAGATTTCATTGTCTCCTAAGGATTTGGTGGTCCTCATTAATAGGGTTGAAGAGGGGGTTATCAGTAATCTTGTTGGTAAAGAGGTGTTGACGCTGATGCTGGATGGAGGCAAAAAAGCGGATGAGATAATTAAGGATAAGGGTTTGGCCCAAGTCTCGGATGACTCAGCGCTTCTGGTTGTTATTGATGAAATTATTGCCCAAAATCCGGCTGTTGTTGATCAAATCAAGTCTGGTAAGCCTTCAGCCACAGGCTTCCTTGTCGGCCAAGCCATGAAGAAATCAGGCGGCCGTGCTAATCCAAAGAAATTGAATGAGTTGATAACCCGGAGGATATTAGGTGCTTAAGGGGAATCTTGTCTGGGGCCTTGTCCTGGTTGTTTTATTGGGGCTTTGCGGTGTCGGGATTTCGCAAGTCACGGCCCAGAATAAGAAGGATTTATACGCCCAGGTTGAGCTTTTCAGTAATGTGCTCATGACGGTCCAGTCTGAATATGTCGATGAAAAAAGCCCGAAAGACCTGATATATGGCGCCTTGCGTGGTATGCTTTCCTCGTTAGACCCCCATAGTCAATTTTTAGATCCAGATGAATACAAAGAGCTAAAAACAGAAACTGAAGGCAAGTTTGGCGGGCTTGGTATTGAGGTGTCTATTAAGGATGGTTTATTGACGATCATTACACCTGTGGAAGATTCACCAGCCTGGAAAGCGGGTATCAAGGCAGGGGACAGGATCGTCAACATTGGTCATGATGTCACGCGGGACATGACCTTGGATGAGGCGGTCAAGAAATTAAGAGGCAAGCCTGGGACGCGGGTGATTCTAACCATCTTACGTGAAAGCAATAGTCTTGTTAAAGATTTTTCCTTGACCCGTGAGATGATTCATGTGGATGATATCAAGGACGCGCATCTTTTAGGGGATCATATTGGCTATGTGCGTTTGACTGAATTTAGGGAAAATTCTTACTTTGAGCTTCATAAGGCCTTAAAGCAGTTGAAGGGTCAGGGGATGGATAGTCTTATTCTGGATCTGCGTAATAATCCTGGCGGGCTTTTGGATGTGGTTTCATTCGATAACCAAAGGTACTTTAAAGGAACCTCCCTTGGCTTCAACAGCAATGGCCAGAGCTTCCTGATTCGTTAATGAGGGGTTAATGACATCTTCCCGAAAGACATTGCCCACAGGCACGGCATGGCTGGGTGGTTTGACATTCTCTACATTAAGTTTTTTCAATTGCTAAACATACTGC
>JADFXW010000147.1:0-444 GCA_015233375.1 Candidatus Omnitrophota bacterium
GAAGCTCTTTTAGCCCCGTTTGATGACATTGATAGTATCCCCACAATGGTCTTTGATTTCAATGACCAGGGGCATTTGCCCTACCGCATGTGTGGAACAGGAAAGACACGGGTCATAACAACGGATGGCTGCCTCCACGCGATTTAACGCCCCTTCTTTCACATCACGGCCGTGCACATATTGCTTGGCCACTTCAAAGACGGAACGGTTCATCGCGGGATTATTTTGACCTGTGGCGATTAGAAGATTCACCTTTGTAAGCCGGCCTGATTCATCCACAACATAATGATGGAAAAGGGTGCCTCGAGGGGCTTCCGAGGATCCTACCCCTTCATAAAAATTGGGCCTGCCAATGGTTTGAATATCGTCATCCGTCACTCTTGGGTCTTTAAGAATCTGTTCAGCTTCCTCGATACTGCTTAAGGTCTCAATAAGCCTTGTGTA
>JADFXW010000147.1:509-3161 GCA_015233375.1 Candidatus Omnitrophota bacterium
TCTTTTTGAGCGCGCGGGGTTTTCATCTTCGTGGCTACATTTAACCTGGCCAAAGGACCAACCCTGTAAAACCCTTTTTCATACCCAAATGGTTTATAATAAGGATACTTTAAATAGGACCACTCCACAGACCGCTCCGCTATATACTCCAAATAACGGGCAGGATCCAGCTGATCTTCAAGGATCTGGCCATTTTCGTCGATAAACCTTAGCTTGCCCTCATATAACTCATGTTCCCCTTGGGGGCCAACGGTACCAAGATATAAAGACGGAAAATTGGCAAAGGATTCAACCATCTCTTTGTTTTGGGAATGATATTTCTTTATCAGATCAATACCCATGCTGACCGTCTCTATACACTCCGGAATCCAGGCTAACAAGGCTTTGCGATTCGCTTCAGTCAACGGAAAACCCATGCCGCCCGGGACAATACCCATGATATGAATCTTTTTGCCTGTAACGCGCTCACTGATTTCCTGGCCGAATTTTCTTAACCTAATCCCCCTCAAAGCTAAATCAGGATATTTCCCAGCCACACCTACGATATTACGAAGGGCTGGATCGCTGTCCCATCCTAATAAAAAATCCGGTGAGGATAAATGAAAGAAAGACAACGCATGAGAGGAAACGTTCTGGCCAATATGAATCAGCCGGCGAAGAAGATTTCCCGTATAGGTTGGCCTTATGCCCATTATCATTTCACAGGCTTTGGCTGACGCCAAGGAATGACTCACAGGACAGATCCCGCAAATACGTGGGGATATGGTCGGCATTTCTGAAAACATCCGCCCCTCACAGAATTTCTCAAAGCCGCGAAATTCATTCACATGGAAAAAAGTGTTTTCCACATCTCCGGCAGAATTCAGCTTGATTGTAATTTTGGCATGACCTTCAATACGGGTCACCGGAGAAATTAAAATGGTGTTCTTATCAGTTTTTTGATTATCCATATTTCAACTTCCTTTCAGCGGATAAATCTGGGATGCGATCATTAAGTAGCTCAAAAAGCACATAGAAAATAGTGTCCGCAGACGGTGGGCAGCCTGGAATAAAATAATCCACCTTCACCACCTCATGTAACGGAACAACCTTTTCAATGAGATGTAACAGCGGCCATGGACCACCCGGCATCTGGCCTTGACCATCATTACTAATAGCTTCTTTATAGGCGTAATTTAAGACATCCTCTTTATTGAATTGGTTACGCATACTGGTCACATTAGAGGTCACCGCACAATCTCCCAAAGAAATTAATATCTTGGATTTTTGACGGATGACTTCTAATTCATGTTGATGCTCATCACTGGTCACAGAACCTTCCACCAGGGCCACATCAACCTCTGGGAATTCTTTGCCGTCAACAATAGGAGATTTAAGGATGTCGGCAAGCTTTGCTACCTCCAGGATGCGCTCATCAATATCCAATAAGGACATATGACACCCGCTGCAGCCGCCGAGCCATACTGTTGCAATCGTTTTTCTTTTCATAGATTCATTTTCCTTCTTTCCACAAGGTCTGCAATCATTTGAGGGCTCTTAGTCAATTGCCCCTGCACAATAGCCTTAGGCCAAATAGCACCCGTCGGACACGAATGAACACACTTGGAACATGCGGTACACGTTGTTGATTCACCCCACGGCGTGTTGAAATCAGAAATGATCCTTGAGGATACACCGCGGTTTTTGACACCCCAATTATAAGAACCCTCCACTTGACTACAGACCCGAACACAACGGGTGCAGGTAATGCACCGGTTATGGTCCATCACATACCAGGGATGCGAGGTATCCACCTCACACTGAGGGAACAAATAAGGGAAACGGACATGGGTCATCCCCACCTTATATCCTAAATCTTGTAATTCACATTTTCCGTTAGACACACAGACCGCAAATAACAACTCCGTCGTTATCTTTTGATACTTCTTGATCTTCTCTGTCTTTGTTTTAATGACCTGATTGGCCGCAACCTTGGTGGTGCACGCAGGTAAAAGTTTATTGATGCCTTCTATTTCAACCAAACACAACCTACAGGCCCCCACATCACCCAAGCCCTTCATATGGCACATCGTCAAGATTTCAATACCATTGGCCTGGCAAATCTCTAAAATGGTCTGTCCTTGCTCGACTTCCAAAGCTGTACCGTCAATATTAATAGGGATTTTAGCCATGCACACCCCCTTTTATTGCATCACTCTTCTTTAATTGTTCAATATACTCGTTTTTAAAATACCTTAACGTGCTCATCAATGGATTAGGTGCAGACATCCCCAAACCACATAAACTCGCCTCTTTTACATAAATCGATAATTCTTCCAGCATTTCTACATCACGGGCCGTCCCATGACCATTACAAATTTTACTTAAAAGATCATGCATCATCCTCGTCCGGAATTAAGCGTTATGGCCCAACAGGCCAAGGATAAAAAGGCCCAGTATAAGCATAAAATTTGTGTTTGCTGTGGGGCAGGGTGTATTTCTTCAGGGTCAGAGGCCGTGCTTGCCAAACTTCAAGCAGAAATCAAGGCGCGCGGGCTTGAAAATGAAATTGAGGTAGTGCCAACGGGTTGTATGGGGCCATGTAATCAAGGTCCTTTGGTCAAGATTCAACCTGATCAAACGATATATCAACGGGTTAGTTGTGAAAATATT
>JADFXW010000147.1:3300-3685 GCA_015233375.1 Candidatus Omnitrophota bacterium
AAGATTGTGTTGGAAAATTGCGGAGACATTAATCCGGAATCCATAGAAGAATATATTATCCATGACGGATACAAGGCCTTGGAGAAGGTTTTATTCCATATGTCTTCAGAGGAAGTTATTGCTCAAATTAAACAAAGCCGTCTTCGTGGCCGAGGGGGTGCGGGTTTTCCGACAGGTCTTAAATGGGAAACCGTGTCTAAATATTCTGCGGATCAAAAGTATGTGATTTGTAATGGAGATGAGGGTGATCCGGGTGCTTTCATGGATAGAAGTGTGCTGGAAGGGATTCCTCATCGCGTCCTTGAAGGCATGGCCATTGACGGGTTTGCCGTTGGGGCAACGAAAGGCTATGCCTATATCCGTGGCGAATACCCATTAGCCATTA
>JADFXW010000148.1 GCA_015233375.1 Candidatus Omnitrophota bacterium
CGGCGTTTACGATGTGCTCAACTTCCGCCAGATGTCCTATGCCGACGGTTCCACAGGCTAATTTACCCTTGACGGGCTCTATAAACTTAAATCCATGTTTTTTAAGTTTCGCGCAATTGTCTTTAACAATAGCATTGACATACATCTGATCATTCATTGCCGGGGCTATAAAAACTGGCGCCTGACAAGCCATGACGAAAGTTGTCAGGCTATCATCGGCCAAGCCACTGGCCAATTTGCCAATCACATTACCCGTCGCCGGAGCAATCAATACACAGTCCGCACGTAAAGCCAGCTCTATATGCGCCATGCTCCAAGCATTATCTTCAAACATATCGCTATATACTTTTTTACCCGACAGGGCACTTAAGGTTAGTGGCGTGATGAATTGCATTGCCCCCTTGGTCATAATAACCGTAACCTCGCAATGATGCTCCTGAAGCCTGCGAATAATATCGCCTGCTTTATAAGCCGCAATACTACCACAAACGCCTAAGACCACTTGTTTGACTTTAGGATTTGGCATTCTTCCTGGCTTTTCCTTCTTGATACTCTGTAAAAATATCTCCACCTTTTTCAGTAACCTTGCCCACACGAATTTCATCTAGCGCTGTCGTCGCTAATTTTTGGTCCGCTAATCCAGGCGCTAACTTAACTCCCGTTGTGGCCAGCTCCGTGGCACGCATAGAAGCTAATCGAACCAAACGATACACGCTCATGCTTGCCTTAGGCAATAATTCTTCTAACGGCTGATAACCCATATTCATATACCCCCCTGTTTTTAAACATAAAAAGAGCACGCAACGGTTCCTCTTTTATCTTACGAGAAAACCTGTTTTATAACATATCCATGCAAAGATGTCAATCAATCCCTTAGTCGAGAAAAACCAAGCATTCCTACACGAAAATTTTATAGCACCTCATCACAAACAATTTGCTTGAGCTCCTGCAAGGCCTTGTCTAAATCCGCGTTGATGACCACGTGATCATAATGCCTGGCTTCCTTTAATTCCAAGCGAGCTATTTTTAACCGTTGCCTTAAACTCAGCGCGCTTTCAGAACCTCTAGCCTTAAGACGAGATTCCAAAATTTGCAAAGACGGCGCCTTAATAAAGATTTTTAAAGCTTGGGGAAATTCCTTGGCCACGGTCTTGGCACCTTTAACGTCAATGCATAAGAGCACATGAACGCCTTTTTTCAGAAAACGCAAAACCTGCTGCTTAGGCGTTCCATAATAATGTTCAAAGACCTTCTCCCACTCCAGAAAATACGCCTTTTGAATTTTTTCTTCAAACATCTTTGTGCTTAAAAATAAATAGTCCTTCCCTTGACGTTCCCCCGGCCGGTTGAGCCTGGTGGTCGCCGAGAGGGATTTAACGACCTTGCCTTTTAACACAGGACTCTCAAGCAATGCTTTGTGCAGAGTTGTTTTACCGCAACCCGACGGGCCTGAAAGGATGATCACCCGGCCCTTGCGTGAGGGGATTTGCTTATTCAACATTGTTAGACTGTTCGCGAATTTTTTCAACCTTACTTTTAATGGCAATGACGGCCGCAGCCACATCCTTATCCTGAACTTTAGAACCGATGGTATTCGTCTCTCTTTGCATTTCTTGTGCAATAAAATCAAGCTTTTTCCCTGATCCTTCATCTTGCTTTAACAGCATCTTTGCTTCATCAATATAATGAGCCAAACGGGATAACTCCTCATTGATATCATTGCTCTTCTGATACGAAGAAAACTCATCCGATGTCAGTTTAGTTTTGCTCTCTTTTAACAGAAAACTTGATCTACCTTTAATCCTGCTGATTTGAAGCAGCATGCGCTTAAGCTGACCATTAATATCTGCGCTTAAAGCCTTGCCTTCTCGTTGACGCATGAGCGCCAAACCACCAACAGCCTTTCGCAAAGCTTTGTCCAAAACCGGCCAAATTTCCGCAGCTTCCACAAACACTTCCTTGGCCTCTACCACACCAGGCAAACGCATAATGTCCGCTACGGTAATATCATTCTTGATGTGATGCTTTTTACCTAACTCCTTAGCAAAATTTAAATACCGCTTCACCACTTCTTGGTTTAACAAAATATTCGTGTGTGGACGCTCCGTAATTTTTACCGACACCGTTACTCTGCCGCGTTTGATGCGACTAGCCACAATTTTCTGGATCTTGTCTTCCAGTGACGAGAATCCCACAGGAAGATAAAAAGCCACATCCAGATAGCGGTGATTAACGGATTTAACTTCTACTATTCCTTTAACTTTTCCTAATGTAATTTCACTGGCCCCAAAGCCCGTCATTCCTGTTATCATAAATCCTCTTATTCTTATTTACGGTTCTGTCAAGAACGCTTAACTTATTTTAACAATTCATTCTTCTTAAACCACAATGCAATTTCTCGTCGAGCTTCCCTGGGATCTGAAGACACATGAACTAGATTTTCAAAAACCCCCTTGGTCGTCACCCGTCCGAATTTTCCCCGAACAGATTTAGGATCCGCCTCTTCAGGATTTGTTGCTCCGGCAATAGTGCGACACTTCAGGACAACCTCATCCCCCATGAGCATGGCAAAGGTCTTGTCCACTTCCACAGCATCTTCCAAATCGACTCTCAAAAGGGTGCGTCGCTGAGGGTCCATGGTGGTGTCCCACAGCTGCTGGGGATTCATTTCCCCCAAACCTTTATAGCGCTGCGTATGCATCCCTTTTTTGGCGGATTCCCTTACATAAATCAAAATGTCCTCCACAGACATCAATTCCGTTTTGTTCTTTTCATCCTCAACCAGAAAAAGAGGCTTTAACTCCAGCTTAGGCTTAGACCTTTCTTTTTTATCCTTGGCCAAAAGCACTTGCTCTTCAATGGTCCGCCGGTAATCCTGTAAAAAGATGTCCAGGCTGTCTAGCTTTTCCTGCAAAGGCTCGATTTCCTCAGATTCAAATATTTCAATGTACTGCGTTTCGGTGTCATTCTTGGTTATTTCCGCTAATTCTTTGTCGTCAAACACATATTCATCCTGATTGGCTGCCTTAACAACATAGCGGGGCATTTTCTTCCTTTTAACATCGTACTTATTAACATAGGCACCAAAATCAACCCCCCTGCGCTTAAGCCGCTAAACAATATGCTCCAACTCCACTAAAGCTTCCAGGATTTCTTTAACCTGAGAAGGCGTATAGGTCCGCTTCCCTTCAATCTTGGAAAGCTTGAGGCCGTCTGTTCCTAGGTCCAACACCAAATCATTCATTTCTTTCTCTGTCTGAATGTATTCTTCCCTTTTGCCGCGAGTTACCTTATAAAGAGGTGGTTGCGCAATATAGACATATCCCTTTTCAATCAGCTGGGGCATTTGCCTATAAAGAAGCGTCAAAATCAGGGTGCGAATGTGCGAACCGTCCACATCCGCGTCGCACATCAAAATAATTTTGTGATACCGTAATTTCTCAGCATTGAAATCCTCGCTGATGCCTGTGCCCAACGCTGTAATCATCGTGCGGATTTCATCATTGCTTAAAATTTTA
>JADFXW010000149.1:0-2954 GCA_015233375.1 Candidatus Omnitrophota bacterium
ATCCTTAATCAAGACATACTCAAAAGTAATTTGGCGATTGGTTTGACGGCAATAGTCTCGGCAGGCAGCCATTAAAACCTCAAATGGATACTTTTTATTAACAGGCATCAGCACATCGCGTGATGGGTTATCATACCCATGCAAGGAAACAGCCAATTCCACCTGCAGGCCTTCCTGGGCTAATTGCCGCATACCCGGCACTATCCCAACCGTTGATACCGTGATATGCCGCGCTCCCATATTCATCCCCTCTTTGGCATTAATGAGGCGGATGGCTTTCAACACATTATCATAATTATCCATCGGCTCGCCTGTACCCATAAACACGATATTCGATAAAGGCTTCTTTATTTTTAAGGCTTCTTGTTTAACATGTAAAACCTGTGCCATAATCTCTGCCACATCAAGATTTCTTTTCCATCCGCCAATACCGCTGGCACAAAACCTGCAGCCAAATTTACAACCCGCTTGCGTCGAAATACACGCCGTGGCCCTGGTTTTTGTTGGGATAAACACACTCTCAATCTTTTCATGATCATGTAAATCAAAAAGGAACTTTGCTGTTTTATCCTCAGAAACAAACTGGCGGGCAATGGCAGGAGATTTAAAAATGAAATCCGTTTGAAGCACCTCCCTTAATTCAACAGGAAGATTGGTCATCTCATCGAAGCTACGGGCATCCTTTTGATAAATCCATTGAAAAATTTGTCCTGCGCGAAAGGGCGCGTGTGCGACCGATTTCAAATAAAGGGATAATTCTTCCAGGGAAAGCCCACGGATATCAGGCACAGATGTCATTCTTTCTCGATAAATTCACCGATTTCTCGGAATTTTTTGTAGCGGGCCTCAAGCAATTCTTTAAGACTCATGGATAAAGCTTTTTTAAAATATTTAAGCAGGACGGCTTTTAGCCGCAAGGCCACTTCTTCAGGAGCTCGATGAGCGCCCCCTTGCGGTTCAGGGATGATTTCATCAACAATTTTAAATTTGATTAAATCTTCCCCATGAAGTTTCAAGGCCTCGGCAGCCAACGGGGCCTTTAAAGCGCTGCGCCAAAGGATAGAGGCACACCCTTCAGGTGAAATGACGGAATAATAAGCATGTTGCAAAATAAAAACCTCGTCCGCAACCCCAATCCCCAACGCCCCACCGCTTCCGCCTTCACCAATAATCACGGCAGCAATAGGGGTTTTTATCCCCATCATGTCCCGTAAATTTTCCGCAATGGCCTGGGCCTGACCGCGTTCTTCCGCGCCAATCCCAGGATAAGCGCCTGGTGTATCAATCAAACAGATAACGGGCGTATGGAATTTTTCCGCCAAACTCATGAGCCTCATGGCCTTTCGATAACCTTCAGGATGCGCACAACCAAAATTACGCATCACATTTTCTTTAACATCACGCCCCTTTTGATGGCCGATAATCATCACCTTCTGGCCTTCAATCTTCGCAAAACCGCCAATCATCGCCTGATCATCCGCGAACAACCTGTCCCCATGAAGCTCCAAGAATTCATCCGTCATCATGCGGATATAATCAAGCGTGTACGGACGCTTTGGATGACGCGCTATCTGCACGCGCTGCCAAGGCGTCATATTGCTGTAAATATCATTCTTCAATTTAGAAAGCTTTGATTCTAAACGCTTAATCTCTGGCTCAAGGGTAACGCGTTTCGATCCCATTTGACGCAGGTCTTCTATTTTATGTTCCAGATCAAGGATTGGTTTTTCAAAATCAAGGGTTGCCATTGTCTTTTATCTTTCTTAATTTCCTTGTGCTTAATCGCTTAAGGAGAAAATCAATTTTGTATAATCACTTCTGTCCCAAGAGGGATCATATCAAAAAGCTCCTCGACATCACTATTTTTTAACCGCACGCAACCAGCGGTGACCTGCTTGCCTATTGATTCTGGATGAAGCGTGCCATGAATACCATAGTGCGTGTCTGTATCAAATCCCATCCAACGGGTGCCTAACTCATTTTCAGGGCTCTCGGATGGAATCGGGGCCCCGCCATTCTTAAACCAGACCGGATTTTCTATCTTACTGGCTATATGAAAAGTTCCGGCGGGTGTGATATTATCTCTGCCTGTTGAAACATGATAAATCTTTACCACCTCTTCCTTTGACTTTACGAATAACACATTTTGCGATTTACTGACCAATACCGTAAACGGTGCTGTCCAAATCCTGAGTTTTTCACCAGTACGAATCACATCGCTTTTTAAACCATTGGCCCTCTTAATCAACTGGGTTGTTGTTTTATATTTACGCGCCAATTTCCCCAAGGAATCGCCGGGGACAACCTCATAATCAATCGTCTGAGGCATCTGGGCCCTGGAGAAAATCAAATCCACATTTAATTCCCCTAATTTAGCCTGGATATCCTCAATCTTGCTATAGTCTGGATAATTATTAATAATTTGATCATACACCTGTTTAGCCTTCAGTTTTTGACCTTCCTCCTCATATTTAGTCGCTTGCTGTAAAAGTTGATTAACAGGAACATTAGCAGCGTCAGAGTCTTGAGCCATAACCGCATCTTTATGGTGATGAAAGATAAAGATACCCCCTACAATCAATATAATACCGACCATCCCGCCAATCAAAATTTTCTGGTTCATATTCTTTCAACCTTTCTAATATAAAACCATTGAGCAAATCACGCCAAAAATAAATCCCGCAAGAACCTCAACAGGTGTATGTCCAACCAGCTCTTTAAGCCTTTGCTCTTCAATCTGTCCTTTCCAATAAATATCATCCATCATTTTATTAAGGACAGTGGCTTGCCGTCCTGTGGCACGACGAACCCCCTGAGCATCAAACATCGTGACCATGGCAAACACCGCAGCTACAGCAAATAAGGGGCTATTAAATCCATACTCCAGGCCCACGGATGTGGCTAAAGCAGAAGCCCCTGCCGCGTGGCTTGAGGGCATGCCCCCAGTCCCGATA
>JADFXW010000149.1:3068-3478 GCA_015233375.1 Candidatus Omnitrophota bacterium
CAATCTCTGTAAAAAAAGAATGTGGATATAGTCCTGCCATGGAAAATGTTGACGAATAATATCTGCTATGTTAGGCTACATTATAACCTGCTCTATAAAAAAGTATATTGTTTTTTATCATCTAGCAATAAATTAATATTATCTTCACCCCCTTGAAGATAAAAACAACCCCTTATTAACTCCCCTATTATTACTGGAACGACTATGCTCGCCCGAATCTCTTCCTTTGGCCTCTGCGGCCTTGATGCCTATCCTGTTGTCATTGAAACAGATATAAGTGCCGGCCTTCCCATGATTACAGTGGTTGGCCTTCCAGATAATGCGGTACGGGAAAGCCGTGAACGCATCCGTGCCGCTATCAAAAACAGCGGGTTTGAATTCCCTGCCCAGCGGATCACTATAAATTTAGC
>JADFXW010000014.1 GCA_015233375.1 Candidatus Omnitrophota bacterium
GTGCGTGTCATGAAGCAGCATAAACCGCCGCTGGCGGTTGTTGTCGCAGGACGGGTGTATAGACCGGACGCAGTGGATGCCAGCCATTCCTTCATGTTTCATCAGATAGAAGGACTGTTGGTGGATGAAAAGGTCCAGTTTTCTGAACTAAAAGGGCTTTTAACGGAATTTTGTAAAAGATTTTTTGGACCTGGTGTGGTGATGAGGTTCCGTCCGCATTTTTTTCCGTTTACCGAACCTTCTGCCGAGGTTGATATTAATGCCAGCATCCTTGGGATTCAAAAAAAACAATGGCTTGAAATTTTAGGCTGCGGCATGGTCAACCCAAAGGTTTTCCAGGCCGTCGGATATCCGAAAGGCCAATATCAGGGGCTCGCTTTTGGCTTGGGGTGGGAGGGATGGCCAATCCTTAATAAGGCCATTATGAATATCGGCTTTTTTTTGGAAATGGAGGGAGGGTTTTTGAACAATTTTTAACGGAGGAACTTTCCTTTATTTTGGTAAAAAGATTTATTTATTCAAAGATTATATTGATCCACGACTATCCACCGATGAGTTGGCCAAACGTTTGACCATGGCGGGCCTTGAAATTGAGGCTATTGAAAACGTAGGCAAGGGCCCCGTGTTTGAAATTGAGATAACCCCTAATCGTCCGGATGCTTTAAGCATGTTAGGCTTGGCGCGTGAAATAGGAGCCATCACGGACCGTCAGGTCAAATTCCCCAAGATAAAAAACATCAAGACCAAGGCGTTAAAAAATCTGGTCCATATTGAAAATAAAGCAGACTGCGGCCGTTATATAGCGACGTTGATTAAGCAGGTTACCATCAAACCTTCCCCTGTTGAGATGATGGAGAAGCTTTCTTCCATGGGTTTGAAGCCCATCAATAATGCGGTTGATATTACGAATTTTGTCCTGATGGAAACAGGGCAGCCTTTACATGCCTTTGATTTTGATAAATTGGAAGGCGGCAGGATTGAAGTCCGTCGAGCAAGATCAGGGGAAAGTATTGTGACCCTGGATGGTGTCCAACGAAAATTAGATCCATCCATTTTGGTGATTGCCGATGCCCAAAAACCAGTGGCGATTGCAGGGATTATGGGAGGCCTTGGCACAGAAATCAGCACGAGCACAAAAAATATTTTATTAGAGTCCGCTTTTTTTGACATGGGTCTCATTCGTCAGGCTTGCCGTACTCTTGGCTTACGCAGCGATTCCTCGTATCGGTTTGAACGTCAGGTGAATATCAAAGGGGTTGAAACCGGGGCCAATCGCGCAACAGATTTATTGCTTCAATTAACGCAAGGTCAGATAGCAGGCCGACAAGAGGTTTCAGCCAACATAAAGACAAGATTCGAAACGGTTAAGGTCAGGCTTTCTGATATTTCCTCGTTTTTGGGTGGAGATGTCCCGTTGATGCGTGTTAAAGGGTGGTTGACCAGGCTAGGTTTTAAGGTTAAGGCAAAAGGGGATATCTTGACTGTTAATGCGCCGGATAACCGATCAGATATTCATCAAGATGTGGATATTATTGAGGAAGTTTCCCGCATGATGGGCTTTGACAAATTGCCGGTTAAACTGCCGATTATCAAGGCCGTGAATATACCTGTTGATAAAAGACCGAGACAGATAAAGGATAAAATCCGGCAAATCTTAATAGCTGGCGGTATGGACGAGATAATTACCTTGTCCATGACGAACACCAAAGCCTTGCAAAAAAGCCAGATGGGGGATGTTCAAGCGCTGCGTATTTTTAACCCTTTGACCCAGGACCAGGAGCTGATGCGGCCAGGGCTGCTGCCTTCTATGTTGCAGGTTACCCTCACGAATATGAATCGCGGTCAAAAAGATTTGAAATTATTTGAAATCGGAAAACGTTATTTCATCAACGGAGAGAAAGAAACGCTGGGGCTTCTTTTGACAGGAAGGCGCACACGGGATTGGAGGTATCCGTCTAAAGACGTAGTGGACATTTTTGATCTCAAAGGCCTGTTAGAGGGCTTTTTTAAAGCGCTGGGTAGAAGTCCTGTATATAAAAGTGTCGCATTACCCATTTTTGATCCCGCTTGCAGCGCAGAAATTGATGTCAACAACGTGATAATGGGAACAGTTGGGAAAATTGATCACACAGTCTTGAATAATTGGGACCTCAAGGGAGGCGACATTTATTTTGCGGAAGTTTTTTTGGACAAGGTCTATGCCCTACCGCCGCAGGAACAGAGGTATCAGCCTCTTTGCGGATTTCCGGCTATTGTAAGAGACGTGTCTTTAGCGGTCAAAAAAGAAGTGGCCTATCAAGACATTGAAAAGTTATGTCTGTCGAAAGGCGAAGGCCTTTTGAAATCTGTGCATTTTATTGAACAGTATTTAGGCAACAAGATTCAGCCAGGCTACAAAGGTCTTGTCTTTTCCTGCCAGTATCAAAAAATCGATCGGACCCTACGGGAAGAAGAAGTGGCCAAGGTGCACGATCAGATTCTTCAAACCCTCACGGCGGAATTAAAAGCTATTCTTAGATAAATTTATATTTTATGAAATTCCTTTTCCCCTCTTTTTTAAAGAGGGGGCTGGTGGAGCTCTTAAAACGTGCTATAATTTATTTAACCCTGCGCTGTTCGACAGGATCTCGGATGTATTGAACCACAAAACAATACACCGGGAGTCGGTCACCTGGCGGCCTCACACTGGCACCCACTTGAGAATGATGGTTCTCATTTACACCAGATTCACCGGCAGAGGCGGGGCTTATTTATGAATGATTTATTTATTTCTGACGAAAAAAACATCCCCCTAGATGCTCCCTTAAGTGCTCGCATGAGACCTGCTTCTATCCAGGAGTATGTTGGTCAACGCCATATTTTAGGAGAAGGCAAGCTGTTGACTCGTGCGATTGAGGCAGATCGGATTGCGTCGCTTATTTTATATGGTCCGCCAGGTGTTGGAAAAACAACCCTGGCTCTGTGCATTGCCCATTCCACACGCTCCCATTTTGAACGGATCAACGCGGTTTCGTCCAACGTCGAAGAAATGCGTAAAATCATTACCGCTGCTCAAAACAGAAGGAACAACACAGGTTGTAAAACCATTCTGTTTATCGATGAGATACATCGGTTTAACAAAGCACAGCAGGACGTGCTGATGCCTGACATTGAAGAAGGTTCCATTGTTCTTATTGGAGCCACTGTTTTTAATCCATTTTTCTCCCTGGTGAGCCCTTTATTATCGCGTTCCTTGATTTTTGAGTTACAGCCTCTTTCAAAGGATGATTTAATGCTTTTAATGAATCGGGCCATCACGGACAAAAAGCGTGGATTGGGCCAACTGCCTATTGACGTTGATAAAGAAGCGTTAGAATTTTTATCTGTGACCAGTGATGGAGATGCCCGCAAAGCCCTCAACGCGCTAGAGGTAGCTGTTTTAACAACACACCCATCTGTTGATAAACGTATCCATATCACCAGAGAAATCGCCCAAGAGGCCATTCAAAAAAAGCAGGTTAATTATGACGGTGATGGTGACGCTCATTATGATACCGCCTCGGCGTTTATTAAATCCATGCGTGGTTCTGATGCGGATGCGGCCCTTTATTGGATGGCCAAGATGATTTATGCGGGCGAAGAGGCCCGTTTTATTGCGCGGCGCATTGTTATTTGCGCCTCGGAAGATGTAGGCAACGCGGATCCGCAAGCCTTGGTGGTGGCCAATGCCGCGGCCCAGGCTGCTGAATTTATCGGGTTACCTGAAGCAAGGATTATCCTGGCCCAAGCAGCTGTATACGTGGCGTGTGCCCCTAAATCGAATTCGGTTTATTTAGGCATTGATAAGGCTTTAGCGGATGTTAAAGATGAACGCACCCAAGGCGTGCCGATACATTTGAGGGACAGTCATTATAAAGGAGCCAGTCAATTAGGGCATGGAGAAGGATATAAATACGCCCATGATTATCCGAATCATTATGTCCAGCAACAGTATAAGCCGCACGATGCTGTTTATTATGAACCGACCGTACAAGGGTATGAAGCCAGGATTAAAGAGAGAATGGACAAGTTAAAGAAAAAATGATAATATGTAAAACTCATGAAGGACAAGAGCTCTTTAAGAAAACACTATTTGAGACTCCTTAAAGGGCAGGACAAAGAGGATTGTTTACGTAAAAGCGGCCTTATAGCACAGAAATTATGGGCCAATAAGGCCATTCAAGAAGCGAAAACAATCTTATTTTATGCATCCATGCCAGGAGAGGTGGATACACTGGCGATGATTAAGAAGGCATTATTTTCGGGAAAACAGGTGGCATTACCTATTGTCGAACAAAATCAAAGGAAGTTAATTCCTACATTAATTTCATCAATGGAAGAAGTTCATCAGGGCGCATACGGTATTACCGAACCCTATATGGATCCAGACAAAGAAGTGCTTTTAAAGGACATTGACGCTGTCATTGTCCCTGGTCTTGCGTTTGACAGACAAGGCCATCGTCTGGGGCGAGGTGCGGGATATTACGATCGTTTTTTAAGCGGACTTCTTGAACACACCACGACCATTGGTCTTGCCTTTGATTTTCAACTTACCGAAAGCCTTCCTATAGAGGCGCATGACGTGCGCCTGACCCAAGTCATCGCTGGATAAAAAGTTAAGTATAATGGAGGTTTGCCATGGAAAGTAATTTGCCAGGCCAGGCGTTGACCTATATTTTGGTGGCCATTGTGTGTGTGCTTATCGGATATTTTTTAAAGAATATCTTGGGCCGCAAACGCATGGAACAGGCCACTAAAGACGCCAGTGGTATCATGGAATTAGCGAAACGTGAAGCAGAGACTATTCGTAAAGAGGCCCAGCTTGCTTCAAAAGACCTGTTGCTTAAGATGCGCCAGGATTTTGAAAAGGAGACCAAGGACCGCCGCGAAGAACTAAGCGTCATGGAAAAGCGAGTTTTACAGCGCGAAGAGAATTTGGACAAGCGCCTTGATCTTTTAGAGAAAAAAGAAAAGGATTTCTCCAATCGTATGGAACAGCTGGCCAAGGGTGAAGCGAACATGAAACTAAAAGATGAGGAGTTGACCAAGGTCCTTGCCCAGGAAAAGGAACGCTTGCATGCGATTGCGAACTTAAAGGAAGATGAGGCCAAACAGATTTTGTTACGACGCCTTGAAGAAGAAATCCTTAATGAAAAAGCAGCCCGCCTTCGCAGCATGAATGAGGAGATTAAGGAAGTTTCAGATAAAAAAGCCAGGGAAATCCTCAGCCTGGCGATACAACGTTGCGCCTCAGATCACAGTTCTGAGACCACGATATCCGTAGTTCCCCTGCCTTCCGATGAAATGAAAGGACGCATCATTGGCCGTGAGGGGCGGAATATCAGGACACTGGAACAGGCCACAGGGGTAGACATTATTATCGATGATACGCCTGAAGCTGTGACTATTTCAGGTTTTGATATGGCCCGCAGGGAAGTGGCGAAGATGGCCCTTGAGCAGCTTATTGGGGATGGCCGTATCCATCCAGGGCGCATTGAGGAGGTTGTGGAAAAAGCCAAGGCCGAGCTTGAGAAAAAGGTCAAGGAAGACGGGGAGCGTGCGGTCATAGAGTTGGGTATTCATGGGATGCATCCTGAATTGGTGAAATTAGTCGGAAGATTACGTTATCGCACCTCGTTTGGCCAAAACGCCTTGAGTCACTCGGTTGAAGTGGCCAAGCTTATGGGTATCATGGCCCACCAGTTAGGCGTGGATGTCAAGATTGCGAAGCGAGCAGGGTTATTGCATGATATTGGAAAGGTTGTCTCATCCGACGTTGAAGAAGGGACCCACGCGATTGTGGGAGGCCGCCTGGCCCGTAAATATGGCGAGTCTGAAGAAGTGGCGTATGCGGTGGAAAGCCACCATGGCGAGGTTGAGATGAATACCGTTTATGGGACCCTGGTTTCTGCCGCGGATGCGATAAGTGCGGCACGTCCTGGGGCCAGGGCTGAAAGCATGGAAACATATATCAAGCGCCTGGAAAACCTGGAGAAGATTTCCAATTCATTTAAAGGTGTTGAAAAATCTTATGCCCTGCAGGCTGGCCGTGAGATAAGGGTGGTGGTGATGCCTGAAAAGGTCAATGATGATGAAGCGGTGATCATGGCCCGTGATATCCGCAAGAAAATTGAGGAAGAGATGGAATATCCAGGCCATATTAAGGTCATGGTGGTCAGGGAAACCCGGGCCATTGAATACGCAAAATAATTATGAATATTTTATGTCTTGGTGATATTGTTGGCCGTCCAGGAAGAGAAGCATTGGCAAAAGGCTTATCCCTTATCAAAAAAGAGCACGACATTGATTTTGTGGTGGCTAATGCGGAAAACGGTTCTGGCGGATCAGGCCTTATTCCTAAAAATGCCGATGAGATTTTAGGCCTTGGCGTTGATGTCTTGACCTTGGGCGACCATGTATGGGATAAGCCAGAGATTTATCCGTATTTGCAAGATAGAACGAAAAATATTGTACGTCCGGCTAATTTTACCGAAGGCTGTCCAGGCTTTGGGTGGACGGTGGTGCCTGCTATTAATGGCATAAAGGTTGGTGTAATAAGTCTTTTGGGCCGTGTTTTTATGAAGTATAATGTTCTTTGTCCTTTTTTGACGCTTGAGGCCATTGTCGCTCAAATGAAAACTCAAGCCTCTGTTATTGTCGTCGATATGCATGCAGAGACAACGAGTGAAAAGGTGGCTTTTGGGCATTTTGTGGATGGGAAGGTGTCTGTTGTTTTTGGCACGCATACCCATATCCAAACAGCGGATGAGAAAATTCTGCCTCAAGGGTCAGCATATATCACTGATGTGGGTATGTGTGGACCGTATGATTCGGTGATTGGCCAGGACAAGGCAAAGATTGTGGCCCGTTTTTTAACAGGGATGCCCAGCAAATTTGAAGTAGCCAAGACGCCAGGTGAGATTCACGGCGTTATTGTTGATGTGGATGCCTTAACAGGAAAAGCAAAGAAGATAACGCGCCTGCAAAGGCAGATGGGGTAAAGACAATGAATGCAAGCGCTTCAGACCGCAGGAAATTTCCCAGGGTTACATACCCTTGTTTGGTCAAAATCACAGCGGCTGATTCTTCTCATGAACCGATTTTGTCCCATACAGAGAATATCAGTTTAGGGGGCATTTGTGTGACGCTTCAAGAGCCCATGAAGCTCTTTGCGAATGTTGATTTGGAAATTGATCTTTTAGATGTTGAAGAACATATCAAGCCTAAGGGCAAGATTGTCTGGTGTGCTCGTCGAAAAAGTGAGGGAGAAAAGAGGCACGACTCCTATGATGTGGGCGTTGAATTCTTTGAAATTTCTGGCAAAGACAGGGATCTTTTGATGACCAATATTCAGGCATTGAAAAAGAGTGGCGCCCAGGTTGTTAAGCCGTTTGTGTGAGGCGATATGGATAATAATCGACGAAAATATGTGAGGGCTAATTATCCTTGCCAATTAACGATATGGCAGGATGTGGGGCTTGAAACGATATTGGCAAATACTTCTAATATAGGGGCCCAAGGTATTGGGGTGATTGTTGATCAAGAAATTTTGGCGGGCACCAAGGTTGATGTTCAAATTTATTGGAAGGAATTAGGCGACCCATTTCGTTGTAAAGGCATTGTGGTTTATAATAAAAAAAGAGAAGACAGATTTTATCACACAGGTATTCAATTTGTGGCGCTGTCCTTAAATAAAACAAATCAGCTGAACAGAAAAATTTTAGATCTCAAAGATTTAGAAAAAGAGGGGAAATAAGCATGGTCCGAGTCCGTTTTGCTCCGTCTCCGACGGGTTTTTTGCATATAGGGGGTGCGCGCACAGCGCTTTTTAACTGGATGTATGCCAAGGCTCAAGGAGGGGTATTTGTCCTTCGTATTGAAGACACAGACAAGGTTAGATCCAAGCAGGAATATTTTGATGAGATTTTGGATAGCATGAAGTGGCTAGGCCTGACGTGGGATGAATTTTACAAGCAAAGCGATCGTTTTGATTTGTACCGCCAATACGCCCATAAGCTTCTTTCAGAAGGAAAGGCATATAAGGATGGAGAGGCTGTGGTGCTTCATGTGATCCAGAAACCAATCAAGATTTATGATTTAATCCGTGGTGAAATCGTGGTGGATACCAAGGAAATCAAGGACCAGGTATTGATGAAATCAGATGGATCTCCGACTTATAGTTTTGCCTGTGTTATTGATGATGCGCTCATGGAAATTTCCTGTGTGATTCGAGGTGAGGACCATATTTCCAATACCCCGAAGCAAATTTTGATGTATGAGGCCATGGGTTTTAAGGTCCCTAAATTTGCGCACCTGCCTCTTATCATGGACCCTGAAGGTGGGCGCATGTCCAAGCGTGCTGGGGCAACAGCAGTGACGGAATACCGCACACAAGGGTATTTGCCGATTGCGATCGTGAATTATTTGATGCTGCTTGGATGGTCGCCGGGCAATAACCAGGAAAAGGTCTCAATGGCCCAGGCCCTGAAGAATTTTTCTATTAAAAAAATAAACAAAGCCGGGGCTGCGTTTTCTTTAGAGAAGCTCCAGTGGCTCAATAGCCAATATATAAAGGAAATGCCAAGCGATGAATTAGCCAGGTTATTAAAGCCCATGGTTGCTGAAAAATATCCCCAGAGCAATATGGAGGAACAAGATTTTGAGCATGTGGTACACTTGTATAAAGGGCGCATGAATACGCTCCTTGATTTTTTGGAATGGACCTCTTTTTTATTTGAACAGAACGTCCGTTTTGATGAGGGGGTCAAAGAAAAACATTTGTCACAAAACATGAAGACAGAGTTTAATTTATTGGCGGATAAGCTGGCCGAGGCCAGGGAATTTACTGTTAAAAGCACGGAAGAGGTTTTTCGCGCGACTGTTGCAGAACTTAAGGTGGACACAGGCACGTTGGTCCATCCCGTGAGGGTGGCATTGACGGGCAAGGCGGTTGGCCCGGGTTTGTTTGATACCATGGCGGTCTTAGGGCAAAAGAGGACAGTTAGTCGTTTGAGAGAAGCGTTTATTGATAATTACAATGATTAAATTTATTTCATAGTGATTTTCCCCTCTCTTTTTTTAAAGAGGGGGTTAGGGGGAGTTCATTTTAAAGGAGGAATATGATGCCAAAAATAATGTTAGGGGTTCTTTTAGGGGTATGTTTCTGGCAGGCCCAGGTATGGGCGGATAATGACGTGCCTCTTCAGATGCAAGGTAACAGGGGGTGCGTGTATGGGGCGGCGCCAAGGCGCGTGTGTGAGCAAACTCAAGAATGCCAAAAGCCTAAACAATGCCCTGTGAGAGCAGCCTCTTCCCTGAATGAATCCTCTACGGTGAGGGAATCTCATCCTTTAGGGGATCTTTTTCATGCCATTAAGAAATTAGATGAGTGGATTCAAAGAAATATGTGGTAAAAGACCAGAAAAATATTGCCTTGTCGTCTAATCGGTAGGACATGAGATTCTGGATCTCAGTATCTTGGTTCGAGTCCAAGCGAGGCAACCAAGTACATTCAGCGACGTAACTCGACTTATTAATACGGGTTACGTCGTTTTCGTTATTACCCCATTTTTGCCCTGTTTTTCCCGCACTTGCCATAGCTTGGATTACAATTTGGATTACAAAAATTTCATGTAGAAAAAGTGAAAAAACGCAGAAAAATGCGTTTTAACTATGTTTACGGTGATCGAGGTCATAAGTATGTATAATTTAGAGGCTAAATTTTTAAATTAAAAAGCGTGTTTTTTATGATAATCCCTGATTTCCCGTGTTTTTGCCAAATTTTCTAATTCTTACCACTAAGTGATGACAATTCGTTACCAGTGAATTTGCTAATTCCTTACCACTAAAGCATCCCTAACGGAGCGAAGCGACGATTAAAAACATCCTATAAAAGAACATTACAACCAACAAAACACTGCGGGCAAAATTTCAGCCTTGGATTTTTAGCTTCTTAGATGTCACCTTGCGCATATTATCGCCTTTTAGTTCGATAGTATAGGCATTATGGACAAGCCGGTCAAGGATGGCGTCTGCCAGTGTTGCATTGCCAATGACTTCATGCCAGTTTTTGACAGGCAATTGGCTGGTAACAATGGTGCATTGCCTGTTATAACGCTCTTCCATGACCTCCAGAAGGTCTGTTCGTTCAATATCATTAAGCATGGCAAGACCCCAATCATCAATGACAAGTACATTAGTCTTGGCAAAAGATCGCATTAATTGATTATACCGGCCGTCTCCACGGGCCACAGCCAAATCGTTTAATAATCGTGGCGCTCGGGTATAAATGGCGCTATGGCCTAAAAGACAAGCCTTATGGGATAGGGCGCAGGCTAAAAAGCTTTTACCAACTCCGCATGGGCCTGTTATCAAGATGTTTGAATGATCATCAACCCATTGTCCCTCTCGTTAGATTCACGGTCAATCAATAACCCCAGGCGTTCATCAAAGTTCAAATCTTTAATCTCTGCGTTATCACGCTGCTCATGCAGCGCTTTGAGCATCCCATAAAGTTTAAGCATCCTTAATTTGTCTTCTGTTGGCATGGATAACATGTCTTATTCCTTTCATGATTAAATTAATTTTGAGACCCAAAATATTCGCCTCCCCGAATATTCTCATGGGGTATATTTATCTGTTGAGGCCTTTTGACCACTGGCTGTTGATCTAAACCCGATTTTAAAATATTGGCCACACTCGTATAAGAATAGCCGCCAATGGCCAGCGCCCTGGCACAGGCATTCTCCAGACGCACAATAGGATAGTTCTTGGCCAGACGGATAATCCCAAGGCAGGAACGATACCCTTGTGGTGGATATTTACGGCATTCTAAAATATGCTCCACCAATTCTTTTATCTTGATGCCAAGATTCTTGGCTTGTTCAATGAGCTTTTCAGCTGTGACTCCTAAGACTTCCTGATGCGCTTTGGGCATATGTTCTTGCTGGGTACTGTAACGTTCTTGTGGATTTCTCGCATGGCTGGCCACACGCTTGTTGTTGTAAAAAATCTCAACCACACGCCGCGTATAGCGCGCATAGACAATTTGATGCGCCAGGATATAGGGCACGCTGTAATAATATTTATCTAATTCAACGTGATAGTCCATGTTAACCGTCAGCTTTTTCCATTGGGCGAATTCCCAAGGATGTTCCGGCAGAGGTTTTAACGCTTGTTTCTCATGACTCATGAACACAGACTCACGGCTTCCTTCCATCTTTTTGAATGGCCTTTTATTTAAAATAATCAGCAACTCCCTGATCGATTCATTGAGTTCGCCTAAGCTAAAGAATTTACGATTACGTAAAGAAGCCAGTATCCAGCGTTCTACCACCAAAACTCCCGATTCTACCTTGGCCTTATCTCTAGGTTCATAAGCCCGGGCTGGCATGACCACGCAACCATAATGGGCTGCCATCTCACGATAGGTTGGATTAACGTCTGGCTCATATCGATGGGCCTTATCCACACCTGCTTTAAGATTGTCCCCGGTGACCACTTCAGGCACTCCGCCAAAATATTCAAAGCTCTTGACATGCGAGCCTGTCCATGAAGGCAAGCTTTGATCAGCAGTTGCTTCAGCATAGGTGTAATTACTTGCTCCCAGCACTGCTACAAAGATTTGCGCTGCGCTCACAGCTCCTGTCAGACGGTCGTATATCGGCATTGTTGGCCCCGCATAGTCGACAAACATGCTTTCCCCAAACTTGTACCGCTTCCTCATGGTTACATCAATTTTCTTAACGTAGTCATAGTAATAATGCCTGAACTGGGCCACCTTATACCCTGTAGGATTGGCTTGTAGATATTCTTGCCATAATAAATACATCGTTACCCCTGGCTTTTTCATCTCCTGATGGATATAAGCGTAATCAGGCAGGGGTTTTTCAACGTCTTGTTTGCGGCCACGAACATTTTTCAGCAGTTTTTTTAATTGTTCATCGCTCATCTGTTCTATTTGCGGCCATCCTAATCCGGCGGCATTGACCACTTGCAAATATTTTTGGACGGTTGGATGGCTAACTTTAAGGCTTCGACCCACATCCCTGGCGCTTATTCGATGGCTTAAGCCTAGCCGTAATAATTCCCGTATTGTTCTCATGCTTAACTCCCGTGTTTTGGGCATAAAAAGGCCTCCTTGCGGTCTATTGTTAAAAGACAACAAGCTGCCTCTTTAAGCCTTAAAAATCAAGCTTAAATTGTCGCTTTACTCCATTAGAACTGGTAAGGAATTGTCATCAGGGGTGGTAACGAATTGCCATCATGACTGGTAACGAATTGTCATCAGGCCTGGTAAGAGATTAGCAAAATACGCAGTTTTATTGCGAAACCCATGGAAGTATCAATTTCTTTGTTTTCTCACGCATATACCCAGTTCTATGCGGCTTCTCCATAGTTTATAGCCCGGCTTTCTATGGCTATCGAAGCTTTAGAAGAAAGGTAGTATTTTTTGTAAAATACAGTAAAATTATAGGTAATAATGAAATTGGCAAAAATACTGTTAAATTAGGAAGAAATAATAGAGAATTATCGTAAAAATCCATTTTTTATACAAATTTACCATTAAAAATGTTAATTTTTGTGAAATTATCTCAAAAACTTGACTTTTCTTTTGAATAGTGATATGCTTTCTACAGGTACAGATATGAAATAAATTGGAGAAAAAATATGTTGATTCAGTTTTCTGTTAAAAATTTTCGATCGTTTAAAGAAGAGGCAACATTGAGTATGGTTGCTTCATCCATTAAAGAGCGAAAGACTGAAAATACTTTTCAAATTTCTAAAGATATATCATTGTTAAAAAGCACTGTTATTTATGGTGCAAACGCAAGCGGTAAAAGCAATTTATTTCGTGCAATGACCTTTATGAAAATGTTTATTTTTAATTCTTCCAAAGAAACTCAAGCCTCAGAACCGATTCCAACTGAAAGATTCAAGTTGAATACGGAAACTGAAAGCCAGCCGTCTTTTTTTGAGATTATCTTTGCTTATAAAAAAGTTCAATATAGATACGGATTTGCGGTTACTGATAAAGAAGTAGTAGAAGAGTGGCTGTACTATATTCCTAATATTCAAGAACTCGAAGTTTTTACCCGTAAAGGGCAAGATTTTAAATTAAGCCATCATTTTAAGAGCGAAGAAACTTTAGTTCAGGCCAACCGTATTCGTCCAAATGCATTATTTTTATCGGTATCTGCTCAATTTAATGGTGAGATCGCTCGATCAATGATGGAGTGGTTTTCATTATTTAATTGCATTTCAGGAGATTTTAGCAAACCTTATGAAAGTATTGCAATTCAGTTATACAAAAATACTGACGCAAGAAAATCTATTTTGGATTTCTTGAAAAGGGCAGATTTAGGCATTGATAATTTTAATATTGTTGAGAAAAAAGCTGCTGAAATTAATATTCCTCCGGAATTTCAGGCATTTATTAAAGACAAGAATAATTTTACCCAAATTAATGTAAAAACTTCTCACTTAAAATATGATTCAAAAGGGAACGTCACCGGAGCAGAAGAATTTGATATGGACAAAGAAGAATCAAATGGTACGCAGAAGATTTTTCATTTATGCGGGCCATTTATTGATACTCTTAGTACTGGGAAAATATTGGTGATTGATGAATTGGATGCGCGCATTCACCCAAATTTAATCAGGGCTATTTGTGAATTATTTAATTCACAGGAGTTTAATCCGCATAATGCGCAGTTAATCTTTGCATCCCATAATACAAGTATTTTAGACAAAAATTTTCTTCGCAGAGATCAAATTTGGTTTACTCAAAAGGATCGGTTTGGTGCGAGTGAGTTATTTTCTTTGGTTGAATTTAGAGATCCTATTAACGGAAAAAAGATCCGCAATGATGCCAGTTATGAAAAAAGTTATTTAAATGGAATTTATGGAGCTGTCCCACATATTCGTGATTTTGAGGTCATAAATGGGGACAGATAATCTTTTTCATAAGAAAAAAAGAGAGGTGCTGCGCAAACTTGCCAGCAGAAATGCAAAACAACGTATTCTCATTGTCTGTGAAGGCGAACAAACAGAGCCTAATTATTTTAAAGCTTTCCCTATAACATCAGTTGAAGTTAAAGTCATAGGGGATGGTTTTAATACAAAATCTTTAGTTAAGTTTACCAAAACGAAATCAGCTCAAGCTAAACGAGAAAAATTACCGTTCTTTCAAGTTTGGTGTGTTTTTGACAGGGATTCATTTTCTAAGGAACATTTTAACGCAGCTATTCAAATGGCTGAATCGGCTGGTTTTAAAGTGGCCTTTTCGAATGAAGCCTTTGAATTGTGGTATCTTTTACATTTTGAATATTTGACTGCGGGGATAGATCGTTCCCAGTATAAAAGTAAACTTTCTAAGCTTTTAGGTAAGGAATATAGAAAAAACAGTATAGATATGTACGATTGTTTATTGTCCAAGCAAGATGTCGCTATTAAACATGCTAAGAAATTGCTTGGAATACACCACGACCGTAATCCTGCAGATATGACACCTTCTACAACGGTTCATTTGTTAGTCGAAGAGTTAAATAAATTAGTTGTTTCTTCTTAAGGTAAGGAAGCAGTCGTTGATATTTCAAAAGACATTATTAAAACACGCTGCTTTAAAATATCCGGAGAGCTGGTTGATTGTGCAGGCGCTAAGGACGATTGAGGCCCTGGAAGAAGAAGTAAATGCCTTGCGCTAAACAAGAGCCTATTTTTTATACTTGACAAAGTTTATAAGCTATCCTATCTTATTTGTCATATTTGGAGATGATTAATGAAGCTAACCTCACGCAGTGAATATGCCTTATTAGCCCTGTTGTTTCTGGCTCGTCATGGATCAGAGGATCTTGTTTCAGTTGAGTCTATTGCCAAAGCACAGGGTATTCCTCCTAAATTTCTTGAGCAGATTTTGTTGACCCTTAAAAGGGCCAGGTATTTAAGGAGCTCGAAAGGGCATCACGGCGGCTATGCGCTGGCCAAGGCATCTGACAAGATAAGCCTTGCAGAGGTCATACGTTTGTTTGATGGCGCGCTGGCGCCTACGGAATCAGTAAGTGTTTATTTCTTTGAACACACACCCATAGAGAAGGAAAAAAATCTTATCAAGGTGTTTAGAGAGATTCGAAATTATGTGTCCAAAAAACTTGAACACACAACGCTGGAGGATCTGATTTAGGGCTCTTTTTTATTTAGCCTGTTATATGACTAATCCTATAGGTTAAGATGTTTAATGCAATGATGAAATTGAAAAAAAAGGAGACAAGATGCGTATTGAGGAATTAAGGATTTTAGGCGGGGTTGGGAAAAATAACCAGCCGGATTTAGTAGAAGACATCACTCTAAAAATGGGAGATGTGATAAGTATCGTCGGCCCCACAGGTTCTGGTAAAACGACGCTTATTGACGATATTGCGCTTTTTGCTCATCGTAATACGCCAACAAATCGCAGCGTTCTTATTAATGGGGCCACAGCACCTGAGGAGTTCATGACAGACCCATCCAGGAATCCGATTGCCTTTATAACCCAGCATACGAATTTTCTTTCGGATCTGCCGGTTAATGAGTTTTTGGAAATCCACGCCAGTATCCGACGCAGGGAGAATATCGCGTCTGTGATTGAAGAGACCTTGGATTTTGCCAATCAATTAACAGGTGAACCTATTAATCCCGTTAATGGGATGACGGAATTATCCGGAGGCCAGACCCGTGCTTTATTGATTGCAGATGCGGTGATTATTGGAAACTCGCCGATCATTTTATTAGATGAAATCGAAAATGCGGGCATTCATCGTACAAAAGCGTTGGAGTTGCTAAAAAAATACGAAAAGATATTTATCTTTGTCACGCATGATCCGCGTATCGCTCTATTATCTGACTTTCGTGTTGTCATGCAAAATGGCGCCATGGTAAAAACCATTGATGCCCATGACGAAGAGCTTGTCGTGGCAGAAGAGATAAAAAAACTTGATGATCTAATTTTGCATTTTAGAAAATTGATCCGTGATGGACAACGGCTTGAACGAAGCATGCTGGAAGAAAGGTTAAGTGCGTTAGGGTATTCTGGTAAATAATTCAATTCTAAACAGGAGAGAACATGAAAGTCGTTATTTGTGCAGGTCCGCCGACAACAGGAAAAACAACTGTGTTAAAGCAGGTCACGAAAAGGCTCATTAATGCAGGGGCACAGGTGGCTTATTTAAAAATTGATGTGCAATACGCCCTTGAAGATCAGATGTTTGAGAAAGAATTCGGTATCCCGGTCAAGAAGGTCTATTCAGGAGAGTTATGCCCGGATCACTGTAATGTCATGGTTTTAGGGGATGCTATTGAATGGGCCCTTAAAAAGAATGCAGAGTATCTTTTGGTGGAAACAGCTGGTTTATGCCTGCGCTGCTCACCGTATATTGAAGGATCGCTTGGTATGGTTGTGCTGGAGGCTACCAGCGGCATGAATTTGCCAAGAAAGATTGGCCCTATGCTTACCCTTGCCGATATCGCCGTGGTCACCAAGATTGATTTGATATCACAGGCAGAGCGGGAGGTTTTCAGGGCCCGTGTGATGAGCGCTGCGAGTGATGTCTCCATTTGCGAAACCAACGCCCTTTACGGTATTGGCATAGATGCGGTCGTTAAAAAGATCCAGGCATCATTGGAAATTGCCGACCCATTAATATTAAGAGGAAATCCGCCGGTTGGCACCTGTACTGTTTGCGTTGGAAAAAAAGAAATAGGCTGGCAGCAGCATTTTGGCGTTGTCCGGCCTCTTGAAGGCGATATTTTTTATCAAGGAGAATAGATGGACAGGATATATCTGGATAACGCTGCCAGCACAAAGCTGGACCCTCGTGTGGCTGAGCAGATGTGGCCGTATTTTTCTGAAATGTATGGTAACGCCTCAAGTTTACACGGGTTTGGCCGCGAAGCCAAAACAGCGATGGAAGATTCAAGAGCGAAGTTGGCTTCTTTTATAGGGGCCAAACCAAAGGAAATCATTTTTACTTCCAGCGGAACAGAATCGAATAATTTTGCTTTAAAGGGCATTGCTTTTGCTAATAGGGAAAAAGGAAAACACATTATTGTTTCAACCATAGAGCATGATGCTGTCTTAAACCCGTGCCAATGGCTTGAGGGGCAGGGCTTTGATATTACATATTTGCCTGTGGATACAGATGGTTTGATTGATATCAATGTTTTGAAGAAGGAGATTCGTCGTGACACCCTGTTGGTTTCTGTGATGCATGCCAATAATGAGATAGGCACCATTGAGCCGATAGGTGAAGTTGGAAAGATTTGCCAGGAGCGCGGGATATATTTTCACAGCGATGCTTGTCAGTCATTCGGCAGGCTTCCCATTGATGTTAATGCTCAATGTCTGGATCTTTTGACTATCAATGCGCATAAGATTTATGGCCCCAAAGGAATTGGAGCGTTGTTTATAAGGGAAGGGACCAGGATAATGCCCTGGCAGCAGGGTGGCGGGCATGAAATGGGCCTAAGGTCCGCAACAGAGAATATCCCTGCGATAGTGGGTTTTGCCAAGGCTGCCCAATTGTGTATTGAGGAAATGGAACATGAGACAAAGAGGCTTTTGGCCTTAAGGGACAAGATTATTAATTCCGTGCTGAGTGATTTTCCATTTTCCTATTTGAACGGCCATCGCGATTATCGTCTTCCAAATAATATTAATATCGGGTTCGCTGGGCTGGAAGGAGATGCGATAAGGCTTTTGCTGGAACTTGATGAAATGGGCATTGCGGTATCAAGCGGTTCTGCATGTTCTTCAAATGGTGAACATAAGGCCTCGCGCGTGCTTTCTGCGACAGGCCTTGATCCTGTCCGGGCACGCGGCGCATTAAGGGTATCCCTTGGACGCTATAACACAGAAGAGGAAATTGAGTATTTTCTTCAGAAGCTTTCTGAAGTTTTAGGGAATTTAAAATCGATCACATCAATTATTATTTAGGAGGATACAAATGCCAGAAACAATTTTAACACAATTACCTGGTTTGGATTGCGGTTCGTGCGGACAGCGGACATGCCAGCAGTTTGCCCAAGTGATTGCAAAGAACCCTCAAGAGACAGAGAAGTGTATTCATTTGAATGCAAAAACGATCGAGATGGATATTGCTGAAAGAAAAACCGTATGTGAAGGTTGTGCAACAGACAAGGCGCTAGAAGCTAAACTTAATTGGAAGGACTCGTTAGGCCGTGAATTTGATTTTATTCTAGATACGTTTCCTCATGAGCCAGGCCCAAGAGAAACGATCATACCTCATAATCCTGCAAGGACCAAAGAGTTGGAATTAAAGCAAGGGGACATTATTATTGGCAGGCCTATGGGAATGTCTTGCGGTTGTCCTATTACACACTGTGGTGTGGTGATGAGTGTCGATTATGTCAATGGAGTCATTGTCTGGTGCGTGACCGGGCCTTTGAATCCGCGCGCAAAGGCGCAAAAGGATATTGGATATTATTCCGCACAGGCATACGACGGATTGGTAAGAGCGCACAACAAAGAGTTAAAAATAGGAATGCGTTATTGGTTCTTGCCGCATCGCTGCATGCTTCAATGGCGGCATAGCGGATTGGTCAATTTTATCAATAAAAGAAAAGAGGGTATTCAAATAAGGGTGGAAGGATTACTTATTGGATAAAAAAGAAAGGGAATTCTCTAAGCCTTGACTTTTATCTGGTTACAGGCTATGCTTTAAGTAAGAAAGTAAGGAATTCTACCGGAGGATTGATATGACTATTATTGAAACCGCAAAAATGACTTCAAAGGGCCAGGTCACTATTCCTAGCCAGATCAGGAAACTTCTTCATCTGGAAGAAGGCGCTTCAGTGGCGTTTGGTCTAGGTAAGGGCGGAGTGTTGCTTATGCCTTGCGAAGTTATTGCTAAATCACCTTATACCGCGAAGGAATGGGAAAAAATTGAAAAACTGGCTGTTGAAAAAGGCAAAGTTTTTTCGGATATGGATGCGGCCCGCAAGCATCTCACTAGTCTATGAGATTTGAATTTAAGCCATCCTTTGATCGTTCGATCAAACAATTGTCATCCGTCGATAAGGCGGAGGTGAAAGATGCTGCCCTTCGGCTCATTGAAGTGCTTTTAAAGGATAGGGAGATTTATGAAGGTCTCGGTCTTAAGCGGCTAAAGGGATCCTTTTGGGAAGTCAGGCAAGGACTTAAGGCCAGGATTATTTTTCATTGGGATGGCGATTTGGTTGAATTTATCCTGGCAGGAAATCATAATGATGTGAAACGGTTTCTTAAGAACAATTAAGGGTTATGGTCCGTGATTTGACATAATCTTCAGAAGTAAGGTCCCTATGTGGCACACCTACATTCTTAGCTGCAAAGACGGCAGTTTTTATGTTGGATCAACAACCGATATTTCTCGTCGTCTGGATGAACATAATTCGGGAAAAGGCGGCGCTTATACCAGGGCACGCCATCCTGTTGAAATTGTCTACAAAGAAGAATGGCCAGATAGATCAAGCGCCCAGAAACGAGAAGCCCAGATCAAGCGATGGACAAGGCTTAAAAAGAAAGCTTTTATTGCACAGACAAGGTCCGCCCCTTCTAAAAAAATAATTGGCATCAGTTAGGGATATCAGATATCCTTATCCTGTCTATGAAACAGGGAAAATTTACCCAAAACATAGCCGCAGCGCTTCTTTGTGCTTCTTTGATGACATCGACGATGATTCCAGCAGCGGTGATGGCGGATGAGTGGGGTTTGCCCAAGCCTGGAAGCATGGTTCATTTAAGCAGGGCCTTTAATCCGCCTATATTAAAAGGGCTTAAGGTTTATCCTGACGATCCGCTGCACTTTGATTTTATTATGGATGCAGGGACGGACTTTATGTCCGCCCGCAATCATGGGCTGGAGGCCAAGGGGACAGGTCCCTGTTTTTCAAGGGCCCTGTCCCCTTCTCAATTTAAACAAGAAGCCACTAAACTCATCAAATACTTCCTGGCGAGCATCACTGTTCCTGAAACAGACCTTTGGGTTAATCTCTCTCCGTATGAAAAAAACAGGATTATTCCCCAAGCCTTTGGCCTGACAGAAATGGGCCGGGATTTATTAGCGCAAGACTATCTTTTAAAGCAAATAAGTGCCAGCTTGCTTTATCCAGAAGGCGAAATGGGCAAGATATTTTGGAAGCGTATTTATGAGTCAGCGACGGATAAGTTTAAAAGAACAGATGTCCCAATTAATACCTTTAACAGGGTTTGGATTATTCCTGAAAAAGCAGTTGTGTATGAGAATGCCAAAACAGGGGCGGTGTATGTGGCCAAGAGTAGATTAAAGGTGATGTTGGAAGAGGATTATTTAGCGTTGGGAAAGCATAAATTTGAATTTGTCATCCCCGCGAAAGCGGGAATCCAGAACCAATCCTTGGGCTCCAAAATCATCCGCGAAGTTGTTATTCCTGAATTAACGAAGGAGGTCAACGAAGGCAAAAACTTTGCCTTACTCCGTCAAGTGTACAACAGCCTCATCCTGGCGACCTGGTACAAGAAAAAAATTAAAGACAGCCTGTTGGCGCAAGTGTACGCGGATAAAAATAAAGTTGTCGGGACAGGATACCAGAAGGAGGCGCAGAAGGGGACAGGTCCCTGCATTTCAAGGGCCCTGTCCCCTTCTCTGATTTACCAGCGTTATCTTCAAGCCTTCAAAAAAGGGGCCTATAATTACATCAAGGAAGAAGAAGACCCTTTGACCCAATCAGTTATCCCAAAGAAGTATTTTTCTGGAGGGGTCACCTTTGCCATGGCCGCCCAACCTGATGGCCTCATGGGTATCAGCGGGCTTTTGAGAACTGAGACAAAGGATACGCCTCCTTTACAACAAGGCAAAGATAATTTATTTCTCGTTAGTGAAGAAATGAAGGCAACCTATCCCTCGCCAGAAATATCAAGCAGTGTCAACGGTGCTAATCCAGAGGATTATTCAAAGAAAGAATTAGATATTCTGACCGAAGAGATGGCACGAGAAATCCTGAGGTTACGCCAACAAAAGCCGGCAAATAATCAAACGGTCCTTCTTGGTCTGGACGGCCCTTCAGGTATTGGGAAATCAACCATTGCAAAGGCTTTGCAGGATCATTTTAAACAATACCATCCAGAAATCCCTGTGTATCATATAACCTTGGACATGTTCTTAAGAAACAGGGCTTGGAGAATGGCGGTACAGAAATGGGTTTTAAAAGAAGAGTTGACGTCTAGGGAGCGTGAAACAATTGCGGGGGTTGTCAGAACAGTTATTCCTGGGCAAATATATACAGATGAGGAATCTTTTTTTGATAAACTGAAGGTCAAACAATTTTTACGTTTTATAAGGCAGGCTATTCAAAAAAGAATTTTAAGGCCTAAAAAAATTATTCATAAGGCGTATATTCGAGGAGAACCAAGTTTAAAGAAACACACCGTCCAATTTGAACGAGGGGCGGTCATTATCATTGATGGCAAGTATTGTTGTCGTGAGGAATTAGTCAAATTTTATGATATGCGCTACAGGGTCCTTGATTCTCCAACACGGGCCCATAACCAGTTTCATGCAAGGACAGAGGTCTTAAGCCCCAAAACAGCCCAACAGCAAAAGAAGTTTTACGTCAAAGGGCTTGAACCAAGCTGGCAGCGTTATGATGCAAGGACAAGGTTTTTGATTGACAGGCTCATTGATTTGACTGAATCAAGGTATAAATTTATAATACCCCAGGAAACAGGCTCCTTGAGAGCAAGGCATCGTATGAGGATTCTGCAAAAGAAGAGAACAGAGCGTCGATTAATCCAGAGGCATTTAGGCGGTATCGATTTAAGGGCCAATCAAATACAGGCCAGGAATTCAGGCCAGGAGCTTAAATTTCACCTGGACCCTCTTTTGAGTCGCCAATTTGAAAATATTTCAGGCTTTATTCCTGTCATTATCAGTATCCAGCCTGTTCAAAACTTGAAGGCATTTTTCCTGAATCAGTAATAGTCCATCACAATTGAGCCTTGAAATGGAGACATAAAAATGTTTGGTTGGAATTATTTTATATGGTAAGCTAAAATGTTGTTAGGATAAGGAGTGTTTGTGGCCAAGGCTATGCAGTTTAAGGATAAAGACGGTAAATCATTTATTTTGTCATCCGCAGGGTATGAACATATCAAGCGGGAACACTGCATAGATGACCCTGTTGATTTCATAAAAGATACTCTTTTAGACCCATTTGCCATTGTAGAAGATAAATCAAAACATGACCGATGGATATACCACAAAGATTTTAGGCGTAATTTATACAAGGTTGTTGTCGTTAGTCTTACAGATAACCGGATCAAGACAGCTTTTATCAGTGATTCAGTCAAAGGAGGTAAAATAATATGGCTAAGCAAAAAATTGATCAGTTAACAGTTTCTTATGATAAAGACGCTGATGTGCTTTATATTACAGAGGGTACGCCTCGGGAAGCTATTGGTCAGATGATGGACGACGGAGTTATTGTCCGTAGGGATGCAAAGACAAAGACTATTTTTGGTTTCACAATTGTAGATTTTAGCAAGCATTTTACAAACAATAAGTCTCAAAGAATCCCGCTTAAAGCGCACTTTTC
>JADFXW010000150.1 GCA_015233375.1 Candidatus Omnitrophota bacterium
TTGTCATTCTCATAGCTATTGCCTCCTAGTTTAAAACAATTATAGAAGCAATAGCAATTCTTGCACTATTATTTACCGCGCCTACAGTTACATAAATTTGTCCACTTTATTCAAGAAAGAACCTTATATTTCACCATAATTATACAATATAAAATGGATAACTAGAACCAAAATATAGTCAAGAAGAAAAATAATTTTTAATTTTTATATTATTGTAATATGTTGGAGTATATAGACTTGTGAAGAATTGTAATAAATTTCAGGAAAGCGTTTTCTCAAATGTTCACAATAAATGACATGTCTCAAGAGACGCCATAAATGACATCTCTGCAATATTGTGTAAAGTGAAAATGAATACCAGACTCTTGATATTCTTCAGAAGCGCTTACAGGAATAAACAGTTTACTGATAGCAGGAAAAAAAACATCGCAGGAATAATCACCTTGCACATGGGTCACATAAAGCTTTTCGCAATAAGGATGTTCCATGGCCTTGGCATAAACCTGAGCGCCGCCAATAACAAAAACATTCTCTATCACATCTAAGTTGAGTTTGTTTAAGGCATCTTCCAGGCCTTGAGCAACAAGGACCTCTGACGGAAAATTTATGGGGCCATCTTTGGTTAATACTAAATTAATACGGCCTGGCAAAGGTCTAAACCGAAGCGGCAACGATTCCCAGGTTTTACGACCCATGATAAGGGCATTCTTTTTAGATGGATTGGAAACAGTGGTTGTAATTTCTTTAAAATGCTTCAAATCGCCTGATAAGCCCCAAGGCAGCTGACCATTCTTGCCAATACCATTCTTGGAATCAAAAGCCACTATAATAGAAAATGGTCTCATACAGCAATAGGAAATTTAATAAAAGAGGCAGGTTGATAGCCCATTAATTTAAAATCTTCAAACACATACTCCAACACCTTTTTCTGAGGGACTTCCAAACGAGGCAAAGACCCTGGAGCCCTTGTTAATTGCAATTTTAAACCTTCAATATGATTAAGGTAGATATGAGCATCCCCTATCGTATGCACAAAAATCCCTGGGGCAAGACCGCACTCTTGGGCAAACATAGTCATTAAAAGCGCATAACTGGCGATGTTAAACGGAACACCTAAAGCAACATCAGCAGAACGTTGATAAAGCTGGCAATCAAGCCGTCCATTAATAACATAAAATTGAATAAAAGCATGACAGGGCGGCAAAGCCATCTTCTCAATATCCGCCACATTCCAGGCGCTAATAATAATCCTGCGGGAATCAGGATTTGTTTTTATAAGGCCAAGGGCTTGTTGAATTTGATCAATATGGCTTCGAGAATACGCACCCAACTTTTCATCAAAGGTAAATTTTTCCCAACTCCGCCATTGATAACCATAAACAGGACCTAATTCACCGTCAGGATCAGCCCACGCATTCCATATAGGGGTGTGGGCCTTTAAATCATCATTAATATTGGTGCTCCCTCGTAAAAACCATAATAATTCATACACCACGGCATCAAATAAAACCTTCTTGGTCGTAAGTAGAGGAAAACCCTGGCGTAAATCGTATTTGCTTTGATAGCCAAAAACAGAAATCGTACCAGTACCGGTACGATCTTCTTTTTTTTCGCCATGGTCTAATATATGCTGGACTAATTCTAAATATTGTTTCATCACCTAAGACCACATTTTTGACTTATATTCCTGCACCATTCGGTGAGTATTGAAAAATCCTGCCCTGCGGACACAATTAATCATCTTATCTATCCATGGACTACGTATATCCACAACACCTTTATTTTGAGTTCGGTAATAAACTTGAGCCGCTTCCCTAAGAGACGCATATAAAGCCTTTGAATCATCTTCCAGACGCAACATCCCTTCATCCCCAATTTCAGGGCCATGATGACGATATCCAAAAATCCAACCAATATCATCATGCTCTGCTTCAACAACCCAACCATCCAAGGTTGAAAGCTGCAGGACCCCATTAAGAATGGCCTTCATACCGCTTGTCCCGGAAGCTTCAAATGGCGGTAAAGGATTATTCAACCAAACATCAACAGAGTTGGTCAATAACTTGCCAAAATAGGTGTCATAATTCTCTAAAACCAAGACCTTCACTAAATTAAAATTATTACTTAATTTATCCACATGTTCCATAATATTTTTGATATGGGTAGCCCCCATGGTATCCATGGGATGAGACTTGCCTGCAATAATAATCTGTAACGGCCCCGTCTCCTTGGCAATTTTTAAGACCTCCTCGATATGCTGGAACAACAAAGACGGTCTTTTGTAATTAGTTATCCTGCGCGCCCAACAGATCGTCAACACATCTTCTTGTAATTGCCAATATTTCACCACATTCAATAAATGCCGTTTATTCACCTGGTGCGCTTGAAAGATATCACGCCTAAAATTATCATCGTGCATCAATTCTCCTGCAGCCTCTAACCTCTTTGAATCCGAACGCCAATCACCAAAAACCTTAGCATATTTATCAAATAGTTGAGCAAAACTTTCAGAAAGCCAGGTATGCACATGAACGCCATTGGTGATCGCATCAATACGGTTTGCAAAAGATGGAAATTGAAGACGCATGATCTCCCCGTGCTTTTGTGCCACCGCATTCACATGACGACAATTATCCAAACAAATATAGGTCAAATTAACATCTGAGGAGCCAGGAGATTCCTTGCCAAATTTTTGAGCCGCATCAATATAATTATCTGTAAATATTTCACTTAGATCAGATATTTGAAAACGGTCATGGCCTGCTGCCACAGGGGTATGACAGGTGTAAATGAATTTTTTCTTCTCGGTTTGCATCCTGCCTTTATCCGCAAGCTGAACATATTTTTCAACCAGGGCAAAGGCCGCATGCCCCTCATTTAAATGATAAAAATCAACAGACAATTGAAGCGCATCAATAGCTTTCATGCCGCCAATGCCAAGAATAGAACGCTGAAAAATACGCCAATAGACCTGATCACTTCGGTACAACTGGTCTGTTAATTTGCGGAAACTCTCATTATTATCAGGAAGGTTCGAATCTAATAAAACCAACGGCACCACATGTTTCTTATCATAACTATAAACATAATATTTCCATAAACGTAATACTAAATCTCCATGTTTGGTATTAATCCGTATCCTGTTTTTTAAAGGGATAAGCCCTGGATACGAATGCGGATCCCAGGAAAGCTCCTCAGGAACCTGACCATATTTATACCAAAAATTCTGTTTAAAATAACCCTTGTTCCATAAAATCCCCAAAGCAACTACAGACAAGCCTAAATCTGCTATGCTTTTAACGGTATCTCCCGCTAAAACGCCTAAACCCGCGCTATAAATAGGAATATCCAGCATTTTATTAATCTTAATTTTAAATACGTAATCGGAAAGCCAATAGTTAGAGAAAACTTCATGGCTGAAGAATTGATTCTTATCGCTGACAGGTTTGCCGGGATTAAATGAGTTGTAAAT
>JADFXW010000151.1 GCA_015233375.1 Candidatus Omnitrophota bacterium
GGATATACGCACCAGCCGATGCACCCCTTTTTCAGATTTCAAATACCCGTACGCCTTTTCTCCTTCCAGACGCAACGTCACATTCTTGATACCTGCTTCTTCGCCATGCAGGATATCAATCGTCTCACATTGATATCCCTTTAAATCCGCATACCGGGCATACATGCGCATGAGCATGGCGGCCCAATCACAAGACTCTGTGCCACCGGCGCCTGCATTGATGCTAAGCAAGGCATTTGCATTATCAAACGGCCCACTTAAATGAGCTTGTAATTCTAAACTGTCTATTTTCTCTGTTAAAAGACGGGCTTCATCAGACAATTGTTGACAAAGGTCTTCATCATCATGGGAAATCGCTAAAAATTCCTTGGCTTCATCGACTTGTTTCAAACATTGGGCAAAAGGCTCAACAATATTCTTTAAGCCTTTGAGCTGTTGCATGGTCTTATTTGATTCTTCTTGATTGTCCCAAAACCCTTCTTGGGACATCTTCGCCTGAATCTCTATGATGGATTTTTCTTTAAGGGGAATGTCAAAGATACCCCCTTAGGCCAGCCAGCCTATGGGCAAGTTCGTTAAATTCTTTGATTAACTGGTCTGTCATACGCTAAACCTGAAATACACCACATCTCCGTCCTTCATGATATATTCTTTTCCCTCAAGCGTCACCAAATTTTTCTCCTGAATGGCTTTATAAGAACCGAGCTTTTTAAAATCATCGAAACGATATATTTCTGCGCGTATAAACCCTCGTTCAATATCAGAATGAATTTTCCCTGCAGCCTTCACCGCCATCGTGCCTTGAGGAATAAGCCAGGCACGGGTTTCTTGTTCTCCTGCGGTAAAAAAACAAACAAGCCCCAGTAATTCCTTACCTGCCTGGGCCAAACGGGCCAGGCCTGGCGAGGCAATGCCTGCAGACTCATAATAAGCCGCGCGTTCTTCCTGAGGAAGCTGCACAATTTCAGCTTCAAGTTTGGTGCATAAGGAGACCAAGGCTGCCCCTTCTGATTGGGCCCGTTCACGCAAAGGAGTAAGCAGGGCTTCATCAGGGCTGCCCTCATCCGTATTGGCCACATACATCAAAGGCTTGGCGGTTAGAAACTGAAATTCATTAAGGATTGCAGGATCTATATCTTTAAGGCGCCGTGCGGGCATCCCTTCATTAAATGCTTTCAGGCAGTCATTGAGCACATTACATCTTAAGATAGCGTCCTTATCGCCTGACTTGGCCGTCTTGGACCAACGATCAAGCCCCTTTTGGCCTTGTTGGATATCTGCCAATAAAAGCTCGGTGCTGATAATATCTGCTGCAGACGGCGGGTTTAACTCAGACATGACGTTCACAACATTCTCATCTTTAAAGCAGCGCACCACATGCGCGATCGCATCCACCGCCCGTATATGTGAAAGAAATTTATTACCAAGGCCCTGGCCTTGCGAGGCGCCTTCCACAATACCCGCGATATCCACAAAACGGATACCTGATGGGGTGACTTTCTGGGAACTCCACTCCTGGGCCAAGACTTGCAGACGCTCATCAGGCAGGGGAACAACGCCAATATTAGGCTCAATAGTGGTAAACGGAAAATTCTCTGCAGCAGCCGCAGCACCTGTTAACGCATTAAATAAAGACGACTTGCCCACATTAGGCAGCCCAACAATACCAATTTCCATGCACAAAGCCTTTCTTAAAAATCCATTAAAAACTCGTACATCATAAACTTAAAAAAATGTATTGTCGATAGAAATTTACTGAAGGGTAAATTGCTTCAATTTAAAACTCCCCCTGTCCCCCTCTTTAAAAAAAGAGGGGGTTAAATTAACTAAAAATTCGCCAAAAATTCTTCTAAATTATGGACATCACGCGAAACCACGGAATAAATGACTGGTGTCAAACTTTTGATTTGAACCATCTCATTTTCTTGAGGCAGGAAATTCATCGGCACCCCTTGAGGATCATTAATAATACCCGCGATATCCCTTAAATCCACGCCGCCTTCAGGACTTGCCATCGCCGCAGTTTTGGCCATTTGCTTAACCGCTAGAGGAGGCACTATCTTGGCATGCGTTTCATGGGAACGATTTAATTCATATATCACCGCACGCGCAAGCCTGGCGTTCGCTTGTTCTGTGTTCGTATGAGCAATGACCCATCCCTGCTGGGCCGCTCTTATTAAAGAATTGACAATAGGATAAAACGCGCTGGGCCCCCAACGCTCCAGACCATTCAAAGAAACAGGGCTTGGATGCGTAAAGGTGTACCCTGTTCTGATTAAACCTGCTTGGGCCACGCGCTGCTTTAATAAATCATCCGCCTCAAAAATAGGCCCTAACAACACACGAAAGGTCATTTTTTCTCTACTCACATGATTTGATTGATCAAATATCTCACGAAAAGGTTTAAACAATTTGATATTCAGTACAATTCTTTTATCAAGTGCTAGTTGAATCTGAGAGTGCTCTTCAGGTAACATCTCACCATAAAATCGCAAGGCCCCAGTCCGTTTGGACTCATCCCAAATAAATTCAATTTTATCCGCTAACGATTTATCAATTGTTTTCTTTAATTCATCGACTTCACGAGTTATATTGCCCTTCCTGCCAGCCGTATGTGCATAAAACCTAAAGGGCAAGGGGCCTTGATCTGTCAAGCTGTCTCCACTGATTAAAATCACCTTGCCCTTGGTACCATCTTCCAGAAGCGAGGCTGAAACAAAATTCTTCTTTGAAACCCCACCAAAGACCATGTTCAAATATCCCGGACCTTGCCGCAATTCAAATTCCATCGCGTCTCCACCTTCGGTTCTAAATCCACGGGTCTTTGCTAAATCTAAACCCTCTTCTACGCAATCCCGCACCCCTGCCCAAAAACCCCTATGAATCACTAAATCACTGATCGCTTGAAGTCTGGCATCTGCATTTCTCAAATGTTCCAAGGGGTCTGCATTGATAGAACCATAGGTCCCGGCACTTTCTTTAATCAAGATCCCGTTTAAACCAAGATAAATCTCTTCTTGTTGTGTCAAGGATTCGTTGCGTCGCTCAAGGGAATTGATTTTGGCTAAAGCTTCAGGGCCTTGTTGCAAAATGTGGGACAATAGACGAGCATACGAATTTCTCTCAACTCCCTTCTTCTGCCCATAATGCTGTAGCATTCTCTCTAAAACAGGTGTTAAATGAATTTGCATGTCCCTAAAATTATCAGTCGCCTCTGGGGACAAGAAATCTGTGATAATATCCGTATCAGACGCATAAAGGGCCAGTTCCTCAATAAACTGATTGAAGCCTTCCCCATTCCGGTGATCAACATGTTCTTCCATATAAGCCAAAGGCAGGCCATGAGCAAAAAACTCCTTTAAAAATGACTGCGCCACGGTGTTCCACCAAATACGTCTAAGCCTTCGGTTTTCTGTACCATCCCTATTTTCCCTCAATAAGGTATTGCCTTCAATATCATGCCATTCCCC
>JADFXW010000152.1 GCA_015233375.1 Candidatus Omnitrophota bacterium
CCAAAACGCTTCCCTGCTTCTTCATAGACTCGCTTCCAAAATTTCTTGCCAACAGCACCTTCTGGATAAATTAAGGATGCTGTCATTTGCTTTAAGATATAATCCTCTGCCAGAAGGTCTCGCCCCATCTCCGTGAGCCCAAAGCTATGCGGGATGATACGGTTTTTCTCATAAGGGGAGAGATTGACCCACAGATCTTCTTGGGGGACAGTGATGCTGGCCAGGAAGTATTTGATGAGTTTGGTGACTTCGTTTTTTTGTTGTTGGTTCTGGATTCCCGCTTCCTCGGGCCTGACACCTCTGTCACCTTTATCTAAAACAAAATCAAATCTAAACGGATTATCTGGATAAACTTTCAGGCCTTTGAGTATGGGAGGATGTATGGGTTGGCTAAAAAGGACCATGCTCCCTGGCTTAGGCAAGACAAAATCCTGGGCATCAGCATAAGGCAGTGCGCCTATCATGCTGTTGACTAAAAAGATAATCAAAATCAATAGGCGAAGCAATAGGGGCCTCATACTTAAAGTGTGTAATATAAATACTCACTTTTCAAGGCCCCAAGCTCATTATCGGGAAAACGTTTTCTGATGATTTATATCGACAAGAAAAATAAAGAAGGAATTATTTCTTTAAAAAAATAATTTATAATTATTTCTTTTGGTTCTTTAAAATCTTTAAATGGGCATAGCGCACAGGTGGTTTAAAAAACCTCTGTTTTTTATATCTTGGCCGCCCTAGCTTGCGCAATCGCCAGTTGAAGCCCGGACAAGATCTGGGTACTTAAAGCCGGTGTAATACCCATCAGCATCGGGACAAGCCCTGCGATATGAATCTTCTCTAACTCCTGTTGGCTGATAGGAAGCACGACCCCATGCCCGTCACGCTTGATTTGCATGCTCAATTGGGCTGCATTAAAATCAATACCACCCACCTGACTCTGATTTGTGCCCTGGACTATTTTGTCGATGCTCGCCATTGCTTTATTAAAAACCGTCCTATGAACAGTTACAATCTCCCTAATAGGTTGAAATGATCCTTGCCGTATATCTATGGCAAAAACACCGGTTTCGAGCTGAGGAACCCCAAGTAAAATTAATCGACAGCCATGCATTTTTCCGTATCCCCCAAGATCAGGAATAAGATCAAAAAATCGCCCTTTCACCACTAGATCCTTTTTGTCCCGATCGCTTTGACGAATATGCAGGCGAACAATATCTCCCACTGAAAGCTTTGCAATTGCCTTTAAAATTTTCAATAATGAGGGATCTGTGAAATTATTTCCTCTATCTAGTATGCCTCTATCTCGTATTTTTCTTAAATTTTCATTCCATCTTCCTTCATCCCACCTGCTCAAACGCATCACCATGTCATCTTGAATCCGATCAGGCAAGAAATCTAATACATCTTGACCTGTTTCATCAAGAAGCACCGATAACAATCCTGAAAATTTACGAGACACAGTACCTTTATATTTCCTACCATTATACGTAAACACAATACCATCCCCCTCCCGAACATCATCGACCAAAATCCATTTCTTGTTTGTTTTCAATCTCTCCAATACGGCCACCAATTTCTTTAAATTTGTAATTTCAGTCTCTGTTGCACGACGAAAACGATTGTTACCCCGAGCCACCTGGTCAGATATTCTTAACATTCTTTTCAAATCTTCAAAATGATCTCTATTTTTTAAATCAACACCTTGTAAACGATCTGACTCATTTCTGAGACCAGTGATATCCTCCCTTTCATAATTATCTATAAATCTCATTCCATAAGAAAAATATTCCGTGTTTAATTCAGACATAAAAGAGCCTAACTGTTCTGCAACTCTTTGATAATATATCTCCTCCATGCTTTTCATCGCGGCAGTTGAGAAATTCTCCTCATCTTGACCTGCCATTGTCCGAGGATACGCACCCATCAATTGTTGAAACCTGTTCCCCAAATCCATAACTCTTTTATATTGACCCGCTTTTTCAGCAGCCCTGCCTTGTTCCACAAGATCTACTAGTGTGTTTAAATCTTGGGAACTAATCTTACCTTGGACAGTTTCGCTGAGATATGCTGAAATTACATGCCTTGCCAATTTACTCGACCTAAGAGATTGTTTTTGTCGGAGCAGATCTAACGCTTGTCTTACTCTTCGGTCTGGTGCCCTTTGGGCCTCTATGGTGGCAACATCCAAGGCAGCGGCTTGACTCATCTGCGATGCCAGAAGAACATCCTGAGGCCTTAATTTCCGGGTGACAAGCAATACATCTTGACCTTGACCGAGTTCTCCTTCTTGTCTCAATACCCTCGATGCCATAGCCAAACTTATCTCTCCGCCAGAAAAATATTTCCTTGGGATACGTTCATGCGTGTATTTATCCACATCCTCCTTAATAAAATTAAATACCCCTTTCCTGTAGGCTTTCAGGTATTGATGATAAATTTCCTCATTAGCCTTTGGGTCTTGGTCAATACCTTGGACCTTGGCTTTATTCGCGTAAAGTTTACCCAATAATGATTCCTTAAGTGTGCGTTTATACCAAGCGGCAAGGACCATGCCGCTGTACACCTGTCTTAACGCCGCGAAATTCTTTCCTTCATTGACCTCACGCTGTAAAGCGGGTAAAACGATTGATTTAACTATCTTTGAGGCAATGGAATGAGTGATACGGCGCGCCTTGAGGCCGTTATGCTTCTGTAATGACAAATAATCCTCCTCGAGCATGACCCTTAAATGGGTCTTGAGCACATAGGCGGTATTACCTGTTTCATAAACAACCGCATCATCAGGCAAAATCCAGACCTTATTAAAAGTATTTACAGGAATATTACTGCTCCCAAAGTTCTTCTGTGCTTGACTATAAATCTGGCTCCAAAATTCAGCGCCTAATTTATCCTGAGGATATATTAAAGAGGCTGTGACTGCTTTGAGCATATAATCCTGGGCCAACAAATCACGCCCCATTTCAGTTTTCCCAAAATCATCCTGGATAATCCTGTTTTTCTCATACGGTGAGAGATTGACCCACTGATCATCATCAGGAATAGCCAAGGACGCCATAAAATATTTGGCTAATTTTGTATATTCAATCCTTTTCTCTTCATTGGACAAAGGCCTATCTCCCTTATAAATAACAAAATCGAATTTCAAAGGATTTTCAGGATGGATTGAAATCCCTTTCAAAATAGCAGGCGTAAACGCCTGGCTTAGAGGCACCATGGTGCCGGGTTGAGGCATGTCTGGTAAGGTAGAAACAGAGGCCTTGGCCATGGAGGGCCATTGAACCAAGGAAACAATAAAAGCAGTTAAAATGATAGAAGAAATAAATTTCTGAAAATATTTAAACCCGGATTTTGCAATAGCCATGGATGAAGAACCGTAAGATATTGGAGATAGAAAGCTTTGAAAAAGCGCAGGCATACCCACTGTGGTATGTCGAGCATTTTTCAAAGCTTTATATCCCAATAGAT
>JADFXW010000153.1 GCA_015233375.1 Candidatus Omnitrophota bacterium
CTGCAGGAGTTTGTATTCTCAATTGGTTAGTTGGATCATGAGCCTTGTGACCCACACAGGTGTTTATGGCAACGGTCAGAAAGGTTTTGTGGATATTTCCAGTTATTTAGGGGCATGGCAGTTTATGTTCACGCAATATTGGTTTTTGATTGTGTTTGCCGTGCTTGTTTTTATTTTAGCCTTTGCAGGCCTTTTTATCAATAAAGAGAGAAAACACGCCTTTTTTATGTTGGTTGTCAGCGGTGTTATTTTGTTGCAATTAGGGATTATTGCTAAACATTTTGACGAACATTATTTGGTGGTTGCCTTTAATTCTTTTAGCGCACTTTTTGTTTTGTTTTATTTAAGGTTTGGCCAGAAAAATGTTTTCATCCAAAGGGGAATATTGGTTTTAGTCTTAGTATCTGCCCTGCATTCGATGATGATTGTTTCTCAATATATGTTGCGGTTAGATAAGCAAACAAAGGGTGTGGTTAGTTTTAATAATAGGATCCATTCAAAGTATCCCAACTCTATTTATATAGGCAGTTATCTTAAGGCTCCTATTTGTAATTCGGAGTACGCGCTTTTTATGGGGAATGATTCAAGCAAAGCAGCAGAAAATGAAGAGCTTTCTGCATTATATCCAGATTATTTTTCCTTCTTCGCAGATAGCAGGGACATTTCAGGCTCTTGTACCTGGGGACTTTATCATTTTAAAAAGCATGTATGGTCAGAAGATCTCTTAAGAAAATATCCAAGGATTATTTTTATTAATTCTGGTTATGATTTTGATGCCTCGCCGTTTATAACAAAACCTTTGGAAGATGGCCCCTATTCACGTGCCTGGATTATGGTAGGGACCACTGAAAGAGAAGCGGATCATTATTTTGATGCGGCCTTACAGGCGCTTGAACAAGGGGATGAAAGAAGGGGTTTTGCTTTAGCTCTTAAAGCCCATGAATTGCATTATCAACCTGAAGGCAAGGTGGAGTATCTTTTATCTATTCTGTATAAAGATTTAAAGCGCTAGCGATTCTATTCATCGAAAGCCAGGTCAATGTAAATACTCCAGCTTCAATGAGCAAGGTCGCCATGGCGGCCCCCGCGTAGGAAAAGGCATGGATACAGATGATTATCAAGGGTAGGCCGATAAGGCCCATGGTGACATGGATTTTAGAGTACACGTCAGTCCTGCCGCAAATCAGTAAAAACTGCACACGAAACGCATTGGCGCTGATAAAGAAAACAGCGACCAATAAGAGCTGTAAGGTCATCACCGCTGCTGGATAATACGCCCCACAGACTAATTTAACAATCCATGGCGCTAAAATAAAAATAACAGGCAAAAAGATCAAGGAAATAAGCACGGTTATCAATTGGACCTGGCGCATGATCAAAAAGGCTTTTATTTTATTTTTTGGAAATATCTTATTTAAACGAGGGAAAATAGCCTGCGTGAAAGAGTATAGCGGAAAGGTTTGGACAGCATTGGCAATCCTGTCTGCGATGGAATAAAAACCAGTCAAGGTGTTATTGGTTAATAGTCCGACGGCAAAGACCCTGGTTGTGGTGTAGGCATTAATGGCCACGATGGAAATAAAAACATTCCAACCTGTCTGTAACTGATAACGAAGGTCTTTGAGAGCGGGTATTTTGAAGGCCATTTGAAACCGGGTAAAAAGGATGTATTGTCCAACCAGGCCTGTGGTCAGGGATGTGAGTGAGGTCACCACAGGGACCCATAAATAGTCTGCGTCAGATCGGATGAAAGCAAAAATACCCAAGGCATAAATAAATTCACCAAGGACATTGATTTTGAAGGTGTATTTCATGGCCTCGGAACCTTGAAAAAACCACCCAGGAAAAAGGGTGTTACCGATAACAGCTCCGAAAGACAGGATATAAATGATCCGATCATTTTGGAATTTGGGGATTGTATATAAAAGGCCCATGAGGATAACAAGGCTTACAATGGTCAGGAGGACTTTTATCATCATGACTGCCGAATAGACCTCTGAGACTCTTGTTTTATTATCGATGCACAGGGAAATTTCTTTGGTGGCAGAAACGCTAAAACCATAATCCGTTAAAATCATGAAATATTGAACAAAGGCCTGGGCAAAAGCAATGAGACCGAATTTGTTTGGGCCTATGACCCTGAATAAATACGGCAAAATAATAAATGGAAGGATATAGGTGATGACCTGGAGGCTCGAAAGCAAGGAAACATTGCGCAAGACCTTAGAGCCTTCTTGGGGCGCTACCATTTGATAGGTTTTTTGGATCAATTGGACAAGGAAGCGCATAGATTGAATACATTAGACCATACTTAAAGGGTTGCTTCAAGCCCTTCTTGACAATCCTGCCAAAGACTGTTAAAAATAACACCTACTCCTATGATAAAAGGATCTTTACCACCAGATTTTTTAATACGATTAAAGGATATTGCACCTCAGGCCCAGGAATTTGGCTTTGGCCAAAGGGCTTGGATGAGCTTTCGAATTAATACGCTTAAAGTGGGTATTGATGAAGCGTATGGGAAGCTCAAAGAGCATGGGGTTGATTTTAAAAGTGTTGGGTTTTGTCCGTACGCTATTCTTGTCAATAAGGAAACAGGACAAAGACTCTTAGAATCCAAGCTTGTTCAAACAGGGCTGTTATATGCCCAAGGCTTGGAAAGTCTTTTGCCCGTTCTTATTCTGGATCCCAAGCCGCATGAACGGGTGTTAGATTTATGCGCAGCGCCTGGCAGTAAGACCTCCCAAATAGCGATGCATATGCACAATCAAGGGACCTTGAAGGCCAATGAACCGGTACGCGATAGGCTCTATAGGCTTAAAGCCGTCCTTGAGTTAACAGGTACAAAAGCCGTCATTTCCTCAGTGGATGGAAGGCGCCTTCAAGACAGGGACGGGGCTTTTGACCGTATTTTAGTGGATGCTCCTTGCAGCTCAGAAGGCCGTTTCAGGATAGAGGAGCCTAAAAGTTTTGCTTATTGGAGTGTGCGTAAGATTAAAGAAATGTCCCATAAGCAAAAAGGGCTTTTACAAAACGCAGGCAGGCTTTTAAAACCTGGAGGAGTCCTTGTTTATTCAACCTGCACCTTTGCGCCAGAAGAGAATGAAGAGGTCGTGGATTGGTTTTTACGAAAGAATGAAAAGGATTTTAAGCTGGCTGCTGCAGGGATGGAAGGGATTGAGACCTATCCGTGTTTGAGCCAATGGCAAAAGAGGACCTATGCCCATAGCCTCAAGGATGCCCTGCGAGTTTTACCGGATGAGTACAGGGAAGGTTTTTTTATTGCCAAATTCGTGAAATCCTATAATATGAACCCAGTAAGGCCTTTATTTTAAGAGAGAATTTTATGTTGATACGTCTTATATTAATATTTTTTATTGGTCTTTCTTGTAGCGAAATAGCTTTAGCCCAAGAAGTGACCCAAGAAACAACTCCACAAAAACCTCAGCCCAAATTGCCT
>JADFXW010000154.1 GCA_015233375.1 Candidatus Omnitrophota bacterium
GTCGATTTATTACTTTCTCGTCAAAAATCCGGGGAACTGTCTTTGTTGGTATCACCAAGGGTCACCTTGGCGGCTTATGAACTTTGGGATGGTCAAAGGATCCCGTCATCGGTGTTGCTTCAGGCCCAAACCAGGATGGGAGTCGCTGATAATACAACCATTGTTATTGGCGGTCTTATGAAGGAAGAGGAGATAACCCGCACACACAAATTTCCTTTGTTAGGGGACATTCCTTTGGTTGGTTTAGTGTTTCGTAGCCGTGGACGATTAATGCAAAAAACAGAAACCGTCATTTTCTTATCTGTCCGGAGAAATGCGGTTGAGGTGGCGCAAGGTGATGAGTAGAAAACATTCGGGATCCAGATTCAAATCCATTTTGTCCTGGATTCCCGCTTTCGCGGGAATGACAATGATGCTTTTGACCCTCCATGGCTGCGGTGGCAGGCCGGCGATTATGGTGAATCAACCGGCAGGTATCTCGTTGAAAGAGATTTGTGATAGATACCATGTCCTCTGGCAATGGGACAGCGTCTCCCAGGTGGTTACACTTGAATATAAAGGCAATCAATCCAAAGCCTTGGTTGGAAGTTCAACGGTTTTGGTTGGCAAACAACAGATTGTTTTAAGCGCGCCTTTACGCCGGGAAAGGAGCATGATTTTTGTGCCAGAGGATTTTGAGGCCCAGGTATTGGCCCCGTTTGGGGTCCCGATAGGCGGGCTTGGTGCGGTGGAAAGTTCTTCCCGTGTGCATACGATTGTGATCGACGCAGGTCATGGCGGCAAGGACCGGGGGACTATTGTGGGTTCCGGGACGGATGAGAAAGAAATTGTTTTGGATGTGGCCAAACGTCTTGAGGTCCTTTTGGAAAATGCCGGGATTAAGGTTGTGATGACCCGGGACACGGATAATTTTATTTCCTTGCCGCAACGCACCGTGATTGCCTCCCGTTCCGGGGCAGACCTTTTTATAAGCATTCATGTGAATTCTAACAAGGACCATTCTGTTAATGGCTTATTAGTTTATTATTTAGGGGCTGTGGCTCGGCGTGACGTCATGGAAACACAAAGAAGATCCAATGAACGCACCTTTTTACGATCCTTGAACGCTGTGGACTCTGCCACGGTTTTAGCTATTTTGACAGACATGATGGATACGCTCAAAAGCGGACATTCACAAAAGCTTGCTAAGCTCATTGTGAGATCTGCGCGTGAGACAGAAGGGATTAAGGTCCGTGGCGATGGGGTGCGGTTGTGTCATTTCTTTGTGGTGCGTAACACCTTGATGCCGGCGGTCTTGGTTGAGACAGGTTTCTTGTCAAACCATCAGGAACATAGTAAATTAGTGATGCCAACCTACCGGCAAAAATTAGCTCAAGCCGTTGCCAGGGGCATTTTGGATTATGCCAACGAGTAATCATTCCCAACAACCTATTGGTATTTTTGATTCTGGTTTAGGCGGTTTAACAGTTGTTAAAGAGCTTAACCTTCATCTGCCTAATGAGCGGATTGTCTATTTTGGGGATACGGCCAGGGTCCCTTATGGAGGGAAATCTGCTCAAACCATTATCCGTTATTCTCGTGAAATAGTCAGGGCTTTACTAAAATATAAGGTCAAGATGGTCGTGGTGGCCTGTAACACGGCATCGTCTTTGGCTTTAGAAGTATTAAAAAAAGAATTTAATGTGCCGATTATCGGTGTGATAGAGCCTGGTGCTAAAAAAGCGGTTGGGGTCACCCGCAATAAAAAAATAGGTATTATTGCAACCTCTTCCACCATCAAAAGCGGCAAGTACGCCAAGAATATTTTAAAATTAGACAAGGATGTGCGGGTGTTTAGCCAACCATGTCCTTTATTTGTGCCGTTAGTTGAGGAGGGGTGGTTTGCTCATAAGGTCACCTATGAGGTGGCCCAACAATATTTGGCCCAGATAAAGAAGGCCGGCATTGATACCTTGATCCTTGGCTGCACCCATTACCCTCTTTTAAAAGAGGTTTTAGGTCATGTGATGGGACTTAAGGTTGAGCTTGTGGACTCTGCCAGTGAAGTGGCTGTCAAGGTCCAGGAACTTTTAATAAACAAAAAGCTTTTACGTTCACGCCTGGGGCCAGCTGGCCATGTGTTTATTGTCAGCGATGAACCAGAGCAGTTTAAGCGTTTGGCCATTCGATTTTTGGGCGGCGGAGTGAAAAATGTCAGGAGGCATCATTATGTTTGAGGTCACTGTTCGGGATCAATTTGCTTCTGCTCACCAACTGCATGGTTATGACGGGCCATGCCGGTATATGCATGGGCATACCTGGAAGGTGGAAATAGTGATTACCGGCCAAGACTTAGACCGTATTGGTCTATTGGCTGATTTTAGAGGTCTTAAAACAAAACTTAAAGAGGTCTTACAACCTTTGGATCATGTTGTTCTCAATGAATTGCCTGCCTTTAAAGATATTAATCCTTCGACGGAGAATATAGCGCGTCATATTTACCGTACCCTTAAAGAGTCTTTGAGGCCTTTGAATTTAAAACATGTTCAGGTTTGGGAATCAGATATCACGAGTGTGATTTATTATGAATAAAGCTGTTGTTTTACTTTCCGGAGGGCTTGACTCCTCAACAACCCTTTATTATGCCTTGAAAAAGGGTTTGAATTGCCAGTGCCTGATCTTTGATTATGGCCAACGGCATAAGAAAGAAATCCTTCAAGCTAAGGCCCTGGCCCGTCGTGCTGGTTGTAAAAGCGTTACTGTTAAGATTGCCCTTCCATGGAAAGGATCCGCGCTTTTAGATAAAAAGCTTGAGGTGCCTCAAAAGAGGCGGCTTAACGCGAAAGATATACCAGTGACCTATGTTCCAGGGCGGAACATTATTTTTTTAAGTTTCGCGGCCTCATTTGCGGAGGCTATAGGTGCCAGGACTATTTTTATTGGGGCCAATGCGGTTGATTATTCGGGTTACCCGGATTGCCGACCGGAATTTATCCGTGCGTATCAATCCATGCTTTCACGGGGGCTTAAGACCTCGGTTGAAGGGAAAAAGATAAAAATAGAAACGCCGCTGATTCATTTGAGTAAGGCGCAAATTGTTAAATTAGCTTTAAAGCTTAAGGTCCCTCTTGAATTGACCTGGTCGTGTTATATGGGAGAGGCCTGTCCTTGTGGGGTTTGTGACAGCTGCCGGTTAAGGGCGCAAGGTTTTAGCCAGTGTAACGTTAAAGATCCCGCCTTTCTATGAACGCTTCAATCGTCGAGATATTTCGTTCCATCCAAGGTGAAGGCAAATATGTAGGGACTTCTCAGGTATTTGTACGGTTTGGGGGTTGTAACCTGCGTTGTGTCTGGTGTGATACGCCCGGTTCAGTTAAAGGGTCTCTAAAAAGCTTTCAAGAATTAGGTATTGAAGACGGCATCAAAGAAGTGGATGCTTTATA
>JADFXW010000155.1 GCA_015233375.1 Candidatus Omnitrophota bacterium
TAAGCCGAATGCTCTAACCAAACTGAGCTACTTGCCCAATAATTTTAAATATTCCAGAACGCCTAGTGGTGTTTCTTCTTGAGTTTTTGGCAAAGATGACTGTTAAATCTACTATAAGTAAAGTAAATAATCAACCCTATAATGAGCCAAATGACTAACCGCCACCAGGTCTCCCCATCCAAGGATGTCATCATGGCCAAACACACCAAGATCCCTAAAATTGGAAACTGCGGGAAACAAGGACATCGATAAGCCCTTGGCGTGTCTGGATGAGTATACCTCAAAATCATCACTCCTGCACAAACAATAATAAAAGCAAGCAAGGTGCCAATGGATGTCATGTTCCCTAATTTTGAAATAGGAAAAAATCCAGCAAAAAAACTCACAAAAAACATAAACAGTATATTAGACCGCCACGGCGTGCGCCATTGAGGATGAATGTCTGAAAATATTTTAGGCAACAGGCCATCCCTGGACATGGCATAAAAAATACGGGACTGGCCTAATAACATCACCAAAATGACCGATGTAAAACCACCAATAATGCCCAGTTTAATCAACACATGAAGCCAGGGGAAAGGTGTTAAATTAATCGCCGTGGCCACAGGTGCTGCATCCCCACGCATCAGTTTATAATTCAACATCCCTGTCAAAACAAGGGCAAATAAAATATATAAAACGGTACAAAGAATCAATGAGCCTATAATCCCTCGAGGAATATCTCTCGATGGATGATGGGCTTCCTGGGCTGCGGTTGAGACCGTATCAAAACCAATATAAGCAAAGAAAATAATCCCCGCGGCGCGCATGATACCGCTAAACCCAAATTCCCCAAAGGTGCCTGTGTTAGAAGGTATAAACGGCACATAATTGCCGGGTTTAATATAATGAACACCCACCGCAATAAAGGTCAAGACCACCAGAAGTTTAATAACCACGATAACGTCATTAACACTCGCAGATTCCTTAATCCCTACCATCAATAAAATAGAAATCAAAATAATGATACAGACAGCAGGGACATTCACCAGGCCATGCGTCACGCTACCATCAGGTAAATGAATAACATCAAATGGACATGCCGCCAAACGGGCGGGAATATGTATCCCTAAATCCTGCAAAAAAGAACCCACATACCTTGACCAACTCACCGCAACAACAGAAGACGCCACCGCATATTCCAAAACCAAATCCCAACCAATAATCCACGCAAAAAATTCTCCCATGGTGGCATAAGCATACGTATAAGCACTCCCTGCCACAGGGATCATGGATGCGAGTTCGCTATAACACATCCCCGCGAAAGCGCATCCCACGGCTGCCACCATAAATGACAAAACAACCGCAGGTCCAGCGTTTTCAGCGGCTGCAATACCGGTCAGCGAAAAAAGACCAGCCCCAATGATGGCCCCTATTCCTAAAGATACAAGATTAAGGGCGCCTAAGGAACGTTTCAGGCGGTATTCGCCTCCATCAGCGGATTCAATGAGTTGATGGATAGGTTTTTTTATAAAAAGATTCATGATTTTATTTCTTCCAGAATCTTCAACGCTGCCTCACGCGGCAGCGGCGCTTTTAAAATAGGCCTGCCGACTACCAAAAAATTGCTCCCATGGGCAACCGCCGCTTTAGGCGTTGCCACCCTTTGCTGATCATCTAAAGAAGATTCCGCAGGCCTGATTCCAGGGGTTACTATCAAAAAATCCGGGCCTAATTCCCTACGGATTCTTTCTGTTTCTTGAACAGAAGCCACGACCCCGTCCAATCCAGCCTCTTTCGCAAGACGTGCTCGCTCAAGCACCAATTCTTCGACATTCGGCTCTTGAGCGGCACTTGTCAATACCGTCACCCCAACAATAAACGGCTTGGGCACCCCTAATTTCTCAGCTTCTTCGCGGGCCGCACGTGCTGCATTTTCCAACATCTGGCCCCCGCCACAGGTATGAACTGTTAACATGTATAATGGCGCAAAACCAGGGTCATGGTTAGGCGAGACGCTTAAACCCACCGCGCTTTTTACCGCTGAAGCGACTGTATTAGGGATATCATGAAATTTTAAATCCAAAAAAACCTTTTTACCTTTTGACTGCAAGTAACGCACCACAAAAGGGCCATAGGCTGTAAACATCTGGCTTCCGATTTTAAAAATATCAACGCTGTCTTCAAGCTTATCAATAAGCACTCGAGCTTCGTCAAAATTTTCAAGGTCTAAGGCTAATATTAATTGGGCGTTCTTCATTTTTTTAAACTGCCAATAATTTCACGAACATCATTAATCTTATTGTCCTTCATAAACGCTTCTATCCCCTCTAACACATCAATCGGAGCACGGGGGTTTACGAAATTCGCACTGCCAATGGCCACCATGGTCGAACCTGCAATCAAAAACTCCAGGGCATCTGAGGCTGTCATGATCCCGCCTATGCCAATGACGGGAATTTTAACACGAGAGACCACCCTTTGCACCATATAAAGCGCTATGGGGCGAATCGCAGGGCCTGATAATCCTCCGGTAAAATTACCTATGCGGCTTGTCCGTTTTTTAATATCAATCGCCATGGCTGAAAACGTATTGACCAAACTTAAACCATCTGCTCCGCCTTCCTCTGCCGCAACAGCTATTTCCGCGATGTCGGTCACGTTAGGGGACAATTTTGCAATAATCGGGAATTGAGAAAGCGCCTTTATTCTAGAGACCAGATGCTTCGTTGCCGCTGGATCTTGAGCCACCAACAGCTTATGTTTAAGGTTCGGACAAGATAAATTCAATTCCACGGCTGTGATACAATCTTGTTCATTTAATTTTTCAATAATAGCCGCAAATTGATCCTCCCCATGACCTAATATGCTGATAATCAAAGGAACACCCGTGCTTTTAAGAAGCGGCAATTGATGCTCAATAAATCCGTCAATGCCGGCATTTTCAATGCCAATGGCATTAATCATGCCTGAAGGGGTTTCATAAATCCGAGGCGGAGGATTGCCCACCTGCGGATGCAGGGTAACTGTTTTAGGGATGATGGCCCCAAGCCTTTTGACCTCATCAAGAGTATAATACTCTTTGGAATGGCCAAAGGTGCCCGAGGCCACTGTCACGGGATTTTTAAAAATAATGCCGGCTAATTTAACGGTTAAATTCATATTAACTAAATTTGATTTCCTCTAAATTAAACGCTGGGCCATCATGACACACTGTTTTAAACCCATGAGTCGTTTCAATAGAACAGCCCAAACAAGCCCCGAGCCCGCAGGCCATCACGGTCTCTGCCAGGGCCTGGCCTGGCAGGTGATAACCCCGGGCATAAGCTTGAACTGCCTTCATCATAGGTCTTGGCCCACACGTATAAATAAAAGTTTTACCTGATTTATCAATCTTATCAAACAAAACACTCACCTGGCCCTTGGCCCCAACCGAT
>JADFXW010000156.1 GCA_015233375.1 Candidatus Omnitrophota bacterium
TGTTTATGAATTACGCTCATTCTTATCGCCTGCCTAATCTTGATGAATTCTTTTCAAGTCCTTATTATTTCTTTGGGACCTATTATCCTAGCGCCATGCAACCAAACCTGACACCCCAACAAGGTAATCAATATCAGTTAGGCATCAAGGACCAAAGCGTTAAAGGCCTTCATTTAGGATTTACAGTGACAGAAGCCCAGTATAAGAATGAAATCTTTTTTGATCCACAGACAGGGGAGAATTCAAATTATAATGGCCGGACCAGGCATTACAGTGAAGAAGTGGACGTGTCTGTTGATGTTTTAAACAAAAAGGTCCAACCGTTTGCCAATATCACTTTTCAACAGGCCCGATATGTTAAAGGGGAATTCTCTGCTCATCAAATCACCCAGGTTCCTGATCATTTAGCTAACGCTGGGGTCATTTTTAACCCTTGGCATGCCTTAAGCACTTCTTTCACGACACATTTTGTTGGCAAGCAATTTCTGACTGATGATGAGGCAAATACACATCCTAAATTAAAACGATATGACACGGTTGATTGGAGCATCAAATATAATTTCAAAAACATGGAGTTATGGTTTGCGGTGAATAATATATTCAACACATATTATTATAATTATGGCATTGCAGGATATTCCACGAATGCTTATTACCCAGCCCCCGGGCGCAATTTTGCTGCTGGGTTTAAGTTTAAGTTCTGATTTAATGCGGCCATAAAGATGGCAATCGCCTTAGTGGACGGACGGGGTGAAATTGTTTCTTTAAAGCGATGGGTCATTTTTTAACGCCTAAAATTAGTCATGGCTTTCGGTGGCCAAACAACTCGTCCTTTATTTCTCTAGAAATAAAGGACTCGAGCATGTTTGGTCATTTTTTACCTGATGGGCTAAAATGCCCAAATCGCTTTAAAAAAAATTTCACCCCGTCCTAATCTGAGCTCACTGTGTCTATTTAAAATTCTAAAGAACTAGGATTTTTTAATGCGGAGAAGATAATTTTCTGACGTTCGGTGAGATGTTTGAGATAATGACGATGGACGTCTTTGGGGCAGTTTGCCGGGGCAGGGGATATTTCTCGTCTGGAATTCTTTAAATATTCCTGGATAAGTCCGATAGTGACAAGGGTATTCAAGACACAGGCATATTGGCCTTTAAGTTTATTTTGGATAAAGTAGTCTTGTTCTATAGTTGTGATTATTTTTTGAGGGACATTAAAAAAGAGGCAGGATATAACAAGGCTTGCCAAATCTGCCAGATGATAATCCTCACACACGTGGGACAAATCAAGGGTATAGACCTCTGTTTTATCAACAAGAAAATTAGTTAAACTGGCGTTATTGTGCAGGTATCGACGGATATATAAAGGCTTGTGTTCTTGATATTGTTTCAATTTCTTTCGCAACAGGGACATGATGAATTTCTGTTGTGAGAAAGATTTTATATTATGGGCGGTTTTTATCAGTGAATGAATAGTGTTTGTGAGTAGAGGTGCTTTTCTTAATGGGATTGTTTGGGGCAAAGAAGACAAGTGTTTTTTAAAAGTAACCAGGTTTGAATTGATTTGAGTGATGACTGTTTTTTGGTTTATTTTTTGCCAAACTTGTTGGCCTTTGATATAGGCAAAACAGGTGGCTAACATGTTGTTTGTTGCTATAAAGGGATGTTTGTTCATTCCCCGGCGCATCAAGGGGGTTGGGAAATGATGTGCCACCAGGAAATGGTTTAAAGCATATTCAAGGCCAATGGATTTGGCCATTGGGCGAGGATAAAATTTAAAGCCCCAGGCCCCTTGGGATGTTTTGACAAAGACAAAGAAATTGGTATGCGATATAGCAACATCTTTTTCTATTTCAAATGTTTGTAGTTTACCGATTTGAAAGAAGGAACAGGTTTTTTTGACGTCATCCCGGGTGCAAGTAAAGGGCCTTGTATCAAAAGCAATTTCATCAATACTGGTTGATGATTGTGCAGAAGCAGGGCAAATATTCGGTGAACACCTCTTGTTCCTTTTCATTGCGAGCGAAGTGAAGCAATTTTTTAAAAAGAAACCAGACACTGTTAATTAAAGTTGAAGGTTATGAGGCATTCTTCGCCAGGATGTCCTGAATCGCTGCAATAACACAAGTCTGGTGTATATGCTTGACAATTATCTGGATGCCCGCAATTCCCGCGGTTGGTCAGGCCAGGCCTGCTAGGACAATGGGGATTAATGACATAAGATTGACAGTCGCACGGTCGAACGCTAACATCGATAACGGATCTTGTTATCAGTGTGTTTTTTCCAAGATTTAAGTTAAGATTACACGCGGTAAAACTTTGATCGTTGGTGGAGGTGCATATGCCGCCAGCCCCGCAATTTCCACAAGGGTTATTTTTACAACAATTTTGAGCTTCAGCTACTTGGAAGGTCAGCAAACAGCTTGTTCCAGCAGGGTTCAATTTATAGGGTGGAACGCAGGATATTTCACATTTAGCGCCTGTGCAATTTTGCACCAGGGTGACGGCATAGTTATGATCTAAATTTTGATTAGAACCAGGACAGATTTGGGTTCCTGGAGCGCCTTCCCCACTGCAATGCGGAGAACATTCGGGGGCAACATCACAACAGGCTATCGGGGGAGACGTTGCTGTCATGGCGCATTGTGTGGCATACATCATTTGGCCAAAGTAACAATTAGGAACAGGGTTTGGATTGCTTGCAGTGATATCATTAAACGCATAGGTATGGCATCCAGACCCGCTGAGATTGCTGCCTGCTGGAATAGCTCGACCATCAGAGGGTGAGGGGATATAGGTCCCATCAGGGGCTCTAGTTGTTAGAGTTTTTGTTCCGCAACCCACTTTTTGGTATTGGTTACAACAGAAATCAGGATTTTTCTTGCAAAGGGTGGTTGGGTTACCATCACAAAGGTTTGGGGTGCAGATATGGCTATAGATTTCTTCATCAGCATGACATTGAGAATTGGTGCCCGCGCTGTTTATCCCGCAGATGTGTAAATCTGAATCAGAGCAAGTGCATAGAAAGTTAATAGGAGGGATTGTAGGGGATTGGGTGATATGCTCCGTATAGGAATCCCGCACAGAATCATCCCATAATTTAAAAAAGGCATTGATGGAACGAAGGACATACGGCCCCATGTACAATATCCCTAAGACAACAAGGATGATGATTAAGGCGTATTCGATGATGGATTGACCTTTTTTATTCATAAATGACGACCCACTGAAAGTATAACCGAGAAATGCCCCCTTCGCAACAGCTCTGTGCTAAATCAGACGCTAAGAACCACTCACAAAAAACGAAGGATTTTTCGCGCTGACATTGCGACGGAGGAAGCCAATATTACCAAGAGACACGAAGGGCGCTCTTGTTTTGAACCGTTGACGGGGATATGGCTG
>JADFXW010000157.1 GCA_015233375.1 Candidatus Omnitrophota bacterium
TGGTGGCTGTTGGGGTACCCGCGAGGGTCATAAAAAAGAGAAATTTTTGAGGAAAAGATGAAAAAATTATCCGTATTAGGAGGTAATGCGAATCCAGAATTGACAAGGGAAATCTGTCAGGTTCTTGGTATTAAGCAGACCGAGGTTTTGGTTGGGCGTTTTAGTGAAGGCGAGATACGAGTCCATATCAAGGAAAACATTCGCGGGCAAGATGTGTTTATTGTTCAGCCGACTTGTCCTCCTGTGAATGATAATTTGATGGAACTTTTGATCATGATAGACGCGGCACGCCGTGCTTCCGCGGATAGAATCACCGCTGTGATCCCGTATTTTGGTTATGCCAGGCAGGACCGCAAGGATCAGCCACGGGTCCCTATTACGGCCAAGCTTGTAGCTAACCTGATCGTTGCAGCGGGCGTTAATCGTGTTTTGACCATGGATTTGCATGCCAGTCAATTACAAGGTTTCTTTGATATTCCCGTCGATCATTTATATGCCATTAATGTGTTGGCTGAGCATATCAAAGAGCGGAAGATACCGGATTTAGTGGTCGTTTCTCCTGATGTGGGGGGTATCAAGATGGCCAGGGCGTATGCGAAACGTCTGAATGCTATTTTAGCCATTGTTGATAAGAGGCGTATGTCGCCGGAGAAGACCGAGGTGATGCATATATTAGGGGATGTTAAAAACAAGAATGTGGTGATGATAGATGATATCATTGCCACAGGTGGCTCCTTGATTGATGCGGTTAGGGCCTTAAAGAGTTTTGGGGCCCGTGATATCATTGCTTGTGCGAGCCATGGGGTTTTGTCAGGCCCTGCGAGAGAAAGGATTGCTAGCTGTGATGGCTTAACAGAGGTGGTTGTTACCAACAGCATACCTCTTCAAGGTCCAGGGCCTTCTGTTAAAATTAAACAGATGTCTATTGCCCCTCTGTTAGCAGAGGCCATTACACGTACACATAAATCTGAATCAATCAGCAGTTTGTTTGAAGAAATAAGAAACTAAAAAAGGAATAATCTATGGAACAAATTAACTTTGATGTTCAATTAAGAAAAAACAATGGATCTTCAAGGGCCCGTCAGGTGCGGCGTTTAAATTTTATCCCTGGCATTGTGTATGGCAAGGATTCAAAACCAACAGTCATTCAGGCGGACCGCAAGTCTTATGATCGAATCTCTCGTTTGCATGCGGGGGAGAGCCTTATCTATCACATCAATTTGGTGGATGAGGGCAAGAAAATTTCAGACTTTCCTGCGATCATCAAGGATGTTCAACTAGATCCAGTTACCGATGAGGTCATTCATATTGATTTTAACCGTATTTCGCTGGATAAAGAAATCGAAATTAAGGTCAAAATCATTATCAAAGGTGAGGCGATTGGTGTTAAGCGTGATGGCGGCACCCTGGAACATTTGATGTGGGAGCTTGATGTCATTTGTTTACCAACGAGTATCCCCCACCATTTAGAAATAGATGTCACGAATTTAGGGGTCCATGATTCTCTTCATGTTAAAGATTTGGCCCTGCCAGCAGGCGTGCGCTCCAAGCATGATCCAGAATCTGTCGTGGTGACAGTGGCTGGTTCCATGCGTGAAGAAGCCCAGGCAGCAGCTGTTGAGGGAGAGGCCCAAGCCTCAGGTGCAGCTGAGCCTGAAGTGTTGAAGGAAAAGAAGAAGGAAGAAGGCGCTGACGCTGCTTCAGCCAAAAAGGATGACGCGAAAAAATGAGAAAATTGATTGCAGGCTTAGGGAATCCTGGGCGGCAATACATTTGGACTCGTCATAATTTAGGATTTTTGCTCATTGAAGCCTTGTGTTCGCGTTATCAGTTGACCTTACATCATTCCCATGAAAAACAGGGGATGGTGGCCAAGGGCAGTATCGAGGGCATTGAATGTTCTTTGTTAAAACCCATGACCTTCATGAACAATTCCGGGGAGGCTTTAAGGCCTGTTTTACAGGCCCAAGGATTAAAACCAGAAGATGTTTTGGTTGTTTGTGATGATATGAGCATAGGCTTTGGAAAATTAAGGTTACGTCCCTCTGGGAGTGCGGGGGGGCATAATGGTTTAAAATCCATTATCACGCACTTAGGGACTGATGAATTCGCACGGCTGAGAATGGGTATAGGTGCTCCAGAAAATCGTGATGAGACAACCCGTCACGTGTTATCAGATTTCACCCCGGCAGAGAAGAAAATACTGTCGGATTTTATAAATCATGCGCTAGACTGTGTCACATGCTGGGTGACCGAAGGCGTGCAGGTTGCAATGAATCGTTTTAACGGATGTGAAGAACAATAATATTATTAGGGAAGGATGAGTCGAATGAACAAGTATGAATTAGTCTATATTGTTGACGCTCATGCGCCGCAACACACCAAGGATGAAATTGCCCGGCAGGTATCAGATGCCCTGGCAAAGGCAGAAATCAAAACAGTCAATACCCAGGTATGGCTAGACCGTCACAAGATGACCTTTCCCATTAATAAAATTTGGGAAGGGACCTATTATTTGTTGAATCTTGAGACTAAAGGTTTGAGTCTGGCTAAATTACACGGTATGTTACGCCTTAATGAAGGTATCCTGCGTTTTATAACCATTAAGGTTGGAGCTTAAAACATATTGACGTTTTGCGAATGGAGGTAAGTTATTATGGCAAGTTTAAATAAAGTTTTCTTAATTGGAAATTTAACCAAGGATCCGGAATTGCGTTATACCCCAAACGGAACAGCGGTGACGAATTTACGCATTGCGGTTAATCGTAAGTTCAAGGAACGTACGGGTGAATTGAAAGAGGATACCTGTTTTATAACGGTCACGGCTTGGGACAAGCAAGCGGAGATTTGTAATCAATATTTACAAAAGGGTAGGGCGGTTTTTGTCGATGGTATTTTACAAAGCCGCTCATGGGAAACAAGCGACGGCCAGAAACGCAGCACCATTGATGTTCGGGCTGAACGCATTCAGTTTCTAAATGGTCCTCAGAAAAATGAAGCGACCACGGGCAATGAACCTTCAGTCAAAGATGCAGGGGGAGAGGATACAGTGATTTCCCCGGAAGATGTAGCTTGGGAGGAATAATTAAACATGGAAAAAAAGAACTCTAGGAAACGCAGTTTTGACAAGAAACCATTTAAAAAAGATGAGGGGCATAATGGCTTTGGGGCCAAGGGGGGAGAGAATAATCGTCGGGCCCCGAGACCTCCTCGCATGTCTATCCCTAAAGGGACAGAGTTGAATTATAAGAATTTTGCCTTTTTACAAAAATGTCTGACCGATCGCGGGAAGCTTTTTTCAAGACGTCTGACCTCTGCTACGGCAGCGCAGCAAAGGCAAATTACGGTTGCGGTAAAACTGGC
>JADFXW010000158.1 GCA_015233375.1 Candidatus Omnitrophota bacterium
GTGAAGTGGCAGGGGCCATCAAGAAGTCGTTGTCTGCCGCTAAAAAGCAGATGATATCAGTGTCTCTCAAAGGGACCACCATCACTCATGAAATCATTGGCCGTTGCGGGTCTGCTATTGTTTTACTAAAGCCTGCTTCTGAAGGTACGGGTGTTATTGCTTCAGGTGCGGTGAGGGCGGTCTGTGATGGAGCAGGGATCAGTAATATTTTAACTAAGTGTCATCGTTCCAACAATCCTATTAATGTTGTTAAAGCTACTTTTGATGGGTTATCACGCTTAAAAAGCGTTCGTTCTTCGATTCCCACCGAAAGCCCTGAAAAGCCAGTAGCTGTTCAAAAAGAGGTTTAAATAAGATGCAAGCACATCAATTAAGAAGCCCTGAAGGTTCTCATAAGCGTAAGAAAATTGTCGGACGCGGAAGAGGCACTGGTCATGGGAAGCGTTGTGGAAGCGGTCAAACTGGCCAAAACTGCCGAGCTGGGCGTGCGGTTATGCTCGCTTATGAAGGCGGTCAAATGTCGCTGTTGAGGCGTCTTCCTAAGGTTGGATTTCGCAGCAAATGGCCGGATCAGTATCAAGTGGTTAATTGCGAAAGCCTGAATCGTTTTGAAGAAGGAACGACCATCACACCGGAGCTTCTGAAAGACAGCAGTTTAATCAGGTCCTTGCTCAAACCAGTTAAGATTTTAAGTGTTGGCGATGTGAATAAGAAATTTAAGGTGCAGGCCCACCGCTTTTCCAAAACTGCATTGGAGAAAATCACCAAGGCTGGTGGAACAACTGAGATCTTGTCATAAAATCCTATGATATCCCAATTCATAAAAGGTTTTACAAATTGTTTTAAGGTCCCAGAATTACGTCAGAAAATATTATTTACGTTGGGGATTCTTGCTGTTTACCGTTTGGGTTGTTATATTCCAACCCCAGGGATTAATGGGGTGGCCTTAAACGAGTTTTTTCAAAAAATGAGTAATGCCAACGGTGGCGGGAATGTGGTTGGTATTATGGATATGTTTTCTGGTGGAGCTTTAGGAAAAATGACCGTCTTGTCTCTTGGGGTCATGCCGTATATTTCCTCTTCCATCATTATGCAGCTGTTGACTGCTGTTATTCCTTCTCTGGAGAAACTTTCTAAAGAGGGACAGGCGGGATATAAGAAGATTAACCAATACACCCGTTATGGTACGGTCATCTTAGCCATGGTGCAGTCATTCTTTATTGCTCTTTGGCTTGAAAGTCCTAGTGCTTTTGGGGGCTTACAGATTGTGGATAACCCTGGTTGGGGATTTAGATTAACGACGGTCATGACCTTGAGTGCAGGTACAGTCTTTTTAATGTGGCTTGGTGAACGCATCCAGGAGCGGGGCGTTGGTAATGGGACATCCTTGATTATTACTGTTGGTATTTTATCCAGAGCGCCTACGGCGTATCATTATTTGATGTTGTTATTAAATCCCAAGAGTGGGGCAGGTCAATTGCAGCCTATTGCTATTGTATTGATGGTGTTCTTTTTGATATCCGTCATCATTTCAACAACATTAATTTCACAAGGGCAGAGGCGTATCCCGGTGCAATACGCCAGGCGTGGGGGCAGTACTTCTACAGCAGTGGGGCAGGGCACCTTTATTCCGCTTAAAGTGGACACCGCGGGTATTATTGCGATTATCTTTGCCCAATCCATTATTTTATTTCCAGCGACGATTGCATCATTTTTCCCACAAAGCCATTTGCAGCATTTTGCGAGTTGGATTCAACGGGGGCATGTGACTTATTATTGTATTTATGCTTTTTTGATTATCTTTTTCTGTTATTTTTATACAGCCATTGTTTTTAATCCTCAAGATGTTGCGGAGAATCTTAAGAAACATGGTGGTTTTGTGCCTGGTATTCGTCCAGGCAAGGAAACTGCGGATTATTTGGATTATGTTTTGACCCGTATCACCTTGGTTGGTTCTATATTCATTTGTATTATCGCGGTTATGCCAGATTCGATCATGGCCTCTTTTAAAGTCCCTTATTTAGTGGCGTCCTTTTTCGGCGGCACCGGTGTTTTGATTACTGTCGGTGTCATGCTCGATACCATGAAACAAATTGAATCGCATTTACAGATGCATCATTATGAGGGTTTCATGAAAACAGGATCTTTAAGGGGGAGACGATGAGAATAGTTTTATTAGGCCCTCCAGGGGTTGGTAAAGGCACTTTATCAGGCCGTTTAAGGGATTCGTTTCATTTGGCCCATATTTCAACGGGTGATATGTTGCGTGAAGAAATCAAGAAGGGTTCAGCACTTGGTCTTGAGATAAAAGCGTTGATTGATAAAGGGGCCTTGGTTTCTGATGAATTGGTCACCAAGCTTGTGAAACAAAAAGTCGAACATGAATTAGATTTATCCAAAGGAATCATGTTTGATGGTTTTCCAAGGACAGAAACCCAGGCAGAAGATTTAGACAAGATACTTCAAGCCGTGAAGGCTCCTTTGGATTTTGTTTTAAATATGGACGCGGATTATGAGATTCTTTTTAAGCGCCTGACAGGCAGACGTCTTTGCCGCAAGTGTGGTGCTTTATATAATGTAACCTTTATGCCATCTCAAAAAGAGGGCATTTGTGACAAGTGTGGTGGAGAGCTCTACCAGCGTTCTGACGATAATGAAAAGACCATTGGGTCTCGAATGGAGGTTTATCGTCAGTCTGTTCTGCCCATCATTGAACATTACTCGAAGCAGAATAAATTAAAAAGAGTCAATGCCAATGTGGAAGTGGACGATATTTTTAAGGCGGTAGCTCCTTTATTTAAATGAACAAACGTCAGGGCATATGCATCAAAAGTGCTTATGAAGTTGACATTTTAAGAAAAGCTGGTAAGATTCTTAGCTCTATAATTAATGAACTAAGATGTTCTTTAAAAAGTGGTATCACGACGAAAGAAATAGATTTAAAGGCTGAAGAATTGATTCGAAGGCACAAGGTAGTTTCAGCTTTTAAAGGTTATAGGGGTTTTCCAGCTACAGCTTGTATTTCAGTGAATGAATGTGTTGTTCATGGCATAGGAAGCAAGCGGGTGGTTCGTGATGGTGATATTGTCGGGATAGATTTGGGTATTATATATAATCAATACTATTCTGACAGCGCTGTGACCGTCCCTATAGGGCAGGTGTCGAGTGATGTGAAACGCCTTTTGGACGTGACTCAATCGGCACTGATGCTTGGCATTAATCAGGCAAGGGTGGACAATAAGCTCTCTGATATTTCTTTTGCGGTACAAAGTTTTGTGGAAATGCACG
>JADFXW010000159.1 GCA_015233375.1 Candidatus Omnitrophota bacterium
AAGTAGAATAAACGGTGTTGCACCCTTTGACTTTCGACGTATCTGCTGGTAAAGGGCATCCTTTTGCCAACGGGCCAGCATCTGCGGTTCTTTAGCCGATAACCCCGCCTTCATAGCAAAATCTGTCTGCGGGAGATTTAAAGTTCTTTGATAATCCGTTTTATTTGATGTATTTTCCAATCAAAACCCCCAACTCTTTTTTCTTTTTAGCCGGTATCACGGCAGGATCGGTAATGATAGCAAATTTTAGGGCTTGGGAGGCACTAAAATGTTTTATTTTTCCAACCTCCACAATAGCGCTTTTTAAGATAGCCTTGGCATTCGCCACATTCTTATTCAAATAATTGATAATCATCTCAACCGTCACCGAATCATGAGACGGATGCCAGCAATCATAATCAGTCACCGCAGCCAGTGTGGCATAAGAAATTTCCGCCTCACGCGCTAATTTAGCCTCAGTCAGATTCGTCATCCCAATAATAGCCATACCCCAACTTCGGTATAGATGAGACTCTGCCTTTGTCGAAAATTGAGGCCCTTCCATATTCACATAGGTGCCGCCGCGATGTGTTTTAATTTTAAGCTTCTTGGCGCTTTTTTCCAGGATGTCCGCAAGCTCAACGGAAACAGGATCCGCAAACGAAACATGCGCCACTATCCCTTCTGTAAAAAAGGTATCAATTCGTCCTTTATGGGTACGATCCAGGAATTGATCCGGGATGACAAAATCCATAGGCTTGTATTCTTCCTTAAGACTGCCGCAGGCAGAAACAGACAAAATCGCCTCAACACCTAGTTTCTTCATGCCATAAATATTAGCCCTGTAATTAATTTCAGAAGGGCTGATACGATGACCCAGGCCATGACGAGGTAAAAAGACGACAGGAACGCCTTCCAATTCTCCGGTTATAAATTTATCTGAAGGTGCCCCAAAAGGCGTCTTGACTAAAACCTCCTTGACCTTCTTTATCCCTTCTATCTGATATAACCCGCTGCCCCCGATAATCCCCACAGTAGACATAATAAACCCTCGATATTTGTCATTCCCATGCAAACTTGTCATTCCCGCGAAAGCGGGAATCCAGCACCACTACCTAGCTAATTCTCCAGCCCTTTTTTGCGCTGCTGTTAAAGCCCTAGTCATCATATGAGAAAATTTATTCCCAGCCAAAAGGACCTTCATAGCTGCTTCTGTCGTGCCTTTTTTAGAAGTCACCTTGGCCCTTAATTCTCCTGCTGAAAAATGAGTTTCTTTAAGTAAATGAGCACTTCCGCACAAAGTCTCATAAACTAAATCTTGGGCCTGTTTATCATTAAACCCCAAGGCCTGGGCCGCTTTAATCCACGCTTCCACAAACAAAAACACGTACGCAGGCCCGCTTCCTGAAACAGCAGTCACGGCATCCATATACTTTTCAGAAACCTCAACCACCTTTCCTACTGCGGAAAGTACCCTTAGAGCTTCTTTCATATCAGCCAAGCTTGCAAAACGCCCTTGACAAACCCCTGTCATCCCTTCACCTATCAAGGCCGGCATATTCGGCATAGCGCGCACCACCCGCGCCTGTCCATTTAAATGTTTCTCAAAAAAACTAGTGGTTAACCCAGCGGCAATCGAAATAAATAATTTATTTGAAACATGAATTTTGTTGTAGGGGCGGACCTTGTGTCCGCCCGATAGACGGGCCGACATAAAGTCGGCCCCTACTAAAACATTTTCAATATCTTGTGGTTTTACGGCGAGAATCAGGGTCGATGATTGCGTTGAAACCTTTAAAAGATCACCTGTTTGGACACGGTATTTGTCCTTTAAATAACGCGCGCGTTTCTCATCCGCCTCACAAACCAAAACATTCGAAGAAAGAAACAATTTCTTTTCAACCAACCCTTTAATAAAGGCCTCCCCCATATTCCCGCCGCCAATAATCCCAATGATTTTCTTTTTCATTTTATCCCTCATTAAATATAGCCCTTCCGATCCTCACCATGGTTGAACCTTCTTCAACCGCGATTCTATAATCATCACTCATTCCCATGGATAAAATACTCATCTCCACTCGCGGATGACCCGCAAAGCGCGCCTTGAGACCATCCCTGATACCACGCAAATCAGAAAATGTTTTGCGCACAAGACCTTCAGGGGCGTCATACGGCGCCATGCACATCAAACCCTTCACATGCACCAGAGTTAATTGGCTGATGGATTCGATTAATCCAAACGCCTCTTGAGACTCTGCGCCAAATTTCTGTTCTTCATGCGCTGTATTAAACTGAACTAACACCTCCACAGGATTACCGATTTTAAGAGCTTGTTTTTCTATCTCCTGGGCCAATTTTAAACTGTCCACGGAATGAATTAAGGAGCAACCCTTAATAACATCCTTGACCTTGTTGGTCTGTAAATGCCCAATCAAATGCGTTTTCACTTGAGGATTTTGCGCTAAAAGCTGCGGGAATTTTCTCCAAGCCTCCTGGACCCTGTTCTCAGCAATATGCTTGATACCCGCATCAATAGCTTCCTGGATACGATCGAATTCAACCGTCTTGGTAACACCAATAACGACCACATCCTCAGAGTTGCGATGAATACGCCGGCAAATTTGGTCAATTTCAGAATATATAGTACGTATATTATCTTGTATCATAATCAAAGGGGACAGTCCCCAAAATGGGGACAGGTCTCTCCTGTTCCCTTCCTGAAGGCTCTGCCGCCTTCTGCAAGCTCAAAAGATTATCATAAAACAAAGGCAAGGTCAATAATGAGGAAATGTCCGCAAAATGGGGACAGGGCCTTGGCTTTCAAGGGCCCTGTCCCCATCTGTAAAAAAAACTTTAATACTGACCCTACATGACTATTTACCACTCAATAATGACAGTTCCTGAAGTACCCGCTGCGCCTTTAGAGCCACCGCTACTATTCGGACAACCACCGCCGCCACCACTTCCATATCCTGTGCCCTGAGATCCATTTGTATTAGCACCACGAGCCCCTGCTCCGCCAATACCTAATAATGAACTTCCGCCGCTGCCAGCCGCCCAACTGTTATCACCACCGCGAGTACCGCCACCCTGACCGCTAGACCCTAAATATGAAACAGGTAATGATGCAGACCCCCCGCCTCCCCCAACACCCCCCCCCCCCTGATTTTTACCCTCCCCGCCCTGCCCCCCCCCGCCCCCCGACCCAGCTAATAAAGAAAGAAAAGACGATGTCCCCCCACCGCTGCCAGCCGCCCCCCTCC
>JADFXW010000015.1:0-447 GCA_015233375.1 Candidatus Omnitrophota bacterium
TGCCCGTATTCGGTCAGGATTTGGCCAATATCCATATTGGCGGCATTGTCCCTGAAATTTCAGAGATTACCACCGAGACAGCCGCAGCATTATTAACCGGGCGTCCATAAATCCAGACGCCCTTATTACAATTTCTATTATAAATAGGGGAGTTTCCCTCTATTATTCTCAGTGACGCAGGTTCGCCTTTCATTCTGTTTGTAGAGACGCCATTAATGGCGTCTCTACGGATTTCAGCCCTCTATTTAACAGTTCCCCAAGTCTCCAAGTTTTATGAATTGCTATATTGACGTTTGTAATTCTTGAGATTAGAATATTTTAAGATAAAACATGGAGGTTATGGGAGGAAAGATAAAATTATTGAAACGGCAGGCAAGGTGTGGAGGTATTTAGGGCAAAATGGGCAGACCAACGTGGGCCAATTAGCAAGTTCTCTTAAAGAAAAAG
>JADFXW010000015.1:457-21543 GCA_015233375.1 Candidatus Omnitrophota bacterium
TTTTCTGGGGCAGAACGGGCAAATTAGCGTCGATGGGCTGGCGAAATCTTTGAAGGAAAAAGATGAAATCGTCCTTCAGGCTCTGGGGTGGCTTGCCCGTGAGGACAAGATCCATTATACGATCAAAAACCGGCGCACCTTTGTTTCTTTGGTGGAAGGGGAATTGCACGCTTTTAACAGTACGATGTACCATATAAAAAAGTAAAGAGGAGAACCCCTTTTGAATAGATTTATTTGCATTCATGGCCATTTTTATCAGCCCCCACGAGAAAATCCATGGTTGAATAAGGTGGAGGTCCAGGATTCTGCTTTTCCCTATCATGATTGGAATGAGCGGGTGACTGCGGATTGTTATGCCCGTAATGTCTCTGCCCGTATCCTGGACAATAACCGGCATATTGTGGATATCGTCAATAATTATTCAAAAATCAGTTTTAATTTTGGTCCAACACTGTTGTCCTGGATGCAAGAAAAGGACCCTGATACCTATGCCGCTATCCTCGAAGCAGACCGGATAAGCCAAAAGCATTTTGGAGGGCATGGAAGCGCCATGGCACAGATTTATAATCACATCATCATGCCCTTGGCCAATAAGCGGGACAAACGCACTCAAATCATCTGGGGCATTAAGGATTTTGAGGCACGATTTAAACGTCAACCAGAAGGCATGTGGTTGGCAGAGACAGCGGTTGATCTGGAATCCTTAGACTTGATGGCAGAGCAGGGCATTAAGTTTACCGTTTTGGCACCCCATCAGGCCCGGCGTGTGAAGCGCTGTGATCAGGTCATGCCCTGGCTTGACATTTCTGCCTCTAAGATAGACCCTCGCATGCCGTACCGTTGTTATTTACCTTCAGGCCGACAAATTAATATTTTCTTTTATGACGGCCCTATAGCGCGTAGTGTTGCTTTTGAAGGACTGCTTAATAATGGCGAACAGTTTGCCCAGCGCCTGACCGAAGATTTTGATCTCAACAGTTCCTGGCCGCATCTGATTAATATAGCCACTGACGGGGAGACCTACGGCCATCATCATAAGTTTGGTGATATGGCCTTGGCGTATTGCCTGCATTCTATTGAAAAGAATAAACTCGCCCAGTTAACTGTTTATGGTGAATTTCTAGAAAAGTTTCCCCCCACACATGAGGTTGAGATTGTGGAGCATTCGTCATGGAGTTGTATCCATGGGATTGAGCGTTGGCGATCTGATTGCGGATGTTCAACAGGGTCAAAGACAGGCTGGAACCAAAAATGGCGCGCTCCTTTAAGACAGTCTTTAGATTGGCTCAGGGATGAGTTAGCCCCTTTGTATGAGGGCCAGATGCTTGTCTTTACCAATGACCCGTGGTCTTGGCGTGATAAGTATATTGATGTGATTTTAGACCGCGGTGAGAAGAACATGAAGCAATTCCTTAATGCCCTTGCAGGTCGGATTTTAACTCAAGAAGAGCAAATCAAGGCGCTTAAGCTTTTAGAGATGCAAACCAATGCCATGCTGATGTACACCTCCTGTGGCTGGTTTTTTAATGAGGTTTCAGGGATTGAAACAGTGCAGCTTTTGAAATACGCGGCCAGGGCCATTCAATTAGCCCAGGATGTTGCCGCTGTTCATTTAGAAGAGGGTTTTGTGTATCGGTTAGCCTCTGTGATTAGCAATGTCCCGGAGTTTAAGGATGGGGCACAGATTTATCGGGCCTTAGTCAAGCCTTCTGTCGTTGATCTCTTGCGTGTCGGTGCTCATTACGCGATGACCTCGTTATTTGAGCAATACACGCCTGAGACGAATATGTACAATTATACCGTTAAAAGTGAACAATACGATCTCAAAGAGGCAGGACGCCTGCGTCTGGCCTTGGGGCGCGCCATGGTTCGTTCCAAGGAAACTTGGGAGCGGGCCTATATTTGTTTTGCGGTGTTACATTTGGGGGACCATAATTTTATTGGCGGGGTGGATTATTTAAGCCAGGAAGAGTTTACCAAAATGCGCAGCCTGATGCTCGAAGCGTTTTTAGAGAGTGATATCCCAAACGTGATAGGCACTATCAAGGACTATTTCAAGTATCATAATTATTCGCTTTGGCATTTATTTAAAGAGGAACAGCAAAACATATTGAATCAGGTCTTGGCCTCAACCATGCATGATATTGAAATGAGTTTCCGCCAAATTTATGATCACCATTATCCCCTGATGCAGATTAAAAATGACATCAGTCTTCCCTTGCCCCGCATGTTAATGACGGTTGTTGAATTTGTTTTGAACAGGGACATCAGTGCCACCCTGGAAGCAGAGGATATTGATATCAAGCGTTTCAAACAATTAGTGGAAGAAATGAAGCGCTGGTCCTTCAAACGAGACCAGGCTAATTTTTCTTACCTGGCAAGCCGCCGGATCAGTGGTTTAATGAAACGTTTATCAGAATACCCTGATAATATCCAATTAATGTCTAAAATTATTACCATCCTTGATCTCTTGAGGCAATTAAACCTTGAGGTTGATCTTTGGAGGGCCCAGAATATTTACTTTGCCATGGGCCAGCAGGTGTATCCAGGGATTCTTGCCAGATCAGGCAGTGATGATCCAGCAGGTCGGTGGATTGAGTCTTTTGAGCAGTTGGGAGACATGCTTCTTGTTAATATCCCAGCGCCCGTGGTATCTGTGTGATGTTCATAATGAAAGGAATGAGGAACAAAGCTTATGTCTAAACGTCGCAGCGGAATTTTAATGCATATCACATCTCTTTCTTCTAAATATGGCATTGGAGATATGGGAAGCGGGGCTTATGCTTTTGTAGATTTTGCCAGTTCTTCAGGTGAAAAATATTGGCAGATTTTGCCTATTAATCCCACTGATGGCATCAATGGGAATTCGCCCTATAGTTGTTCTTCAGCTTTTGCAGGTAATCCGTTATTGATAAGCCCCCAGATGATGATCACAGATGGATTTTTGGCCCCATCGGACATTGAAGTGCCGGCCTCGTTGGCGTTGGGCAAGGTTGATTATGAGTCTGTAAGCGTTTTTAAGGAGAAAATTTTTAATAAGGCCTACGCGCGTTTTCAAAAGAGTTTAGAAAGGGCAGATTTTGATCGTTTTGTCCATGAAGAGCAATCATGGTTGGACGATTTTGCTTTATTTACCGTGATTAAATCAGCGTATGGTGGCCGCAGCTGGAATGAATGGCCTGTCAGTTTAAGATTTCGTCATCCCCAGGCGTTAAAAGATTTTGCCAAAAAGAATAAGGCAGGGATTGAGAAAGCCAAATTCATCCAATATTTATTTTACCATCAATGGCATGGCCTTAAAAAATACGCGAATAGTAAAGATATCAGCATCATCGGGGACATCCCTATTTATGTTAATTATGATAGTGTTGATGTCTGGTGCTATCCCTTATTTTTTAAGCTGGACAAGGAAGGCGAGCTGAAATTTATCAGTGGATGTCCGCCTGATTATTTTTCAAGGACTGGTCAGCGTTGGGGGAATCCTGTTTATGATTGGGCGCGTTTAAAACAAGCAGGATATAGCTGGTGGGTTGAAAGAATTACCCATGATTTGAAATTGTTTGATTATTTACGCATCGATCATTTCCGTGGATTTGCTGCTTTTTGGCAAATTCCTGCTCATGAAAAACTGGCTGTTTTTGGCCGATGGGTCAAAGGCCCTGGGGTGTCGTTTTTCAAGGTATTGAGCAAGCATTTTAAAGCATTGCCTATTATTGCGGAAGATTTAGGGGAAATCACTGAGGATGTGGTGGGATTGATGAAAAAATTCAATTTCCCCGGGATGAGGGTCTTATTGTTTAGTTTTAATGGAGATATCCATAATAATCCCCATGTGCCGGCCAATTATCCTGTTCATTGCGTGGCGTATAGCGGCACCCATGATAATAATACGATTCAAGGTTGGTTTAAAAGGGAAGCTAATCCGCATGAGAAGGCCAATATATCTCGTGTTTTGCAGAAGAAATTTACTCCTGGAAGTCTTCATTGGACCATGATTGAGGTCTTAATGAAATCGAGGGCGGAAATGATTATCATCCCTATGCCCGATTTTTTAGGCTTAAAAGAAGAAGGTCGTATGAATACCCCTGCAACCAAGGTCAATAATTGGCAGTGGCGGATAAAGGAGGGAGCCCTCACAGCGGCCTTAAGCCAGAAAATTGCAGGTCTGTTGAAAAAAACAGACAGGTTTAATTCTTGATAGTGTTAAAAGTTATGAGGGAGAAGTTTTAGAAAAATTTCCCCTCCCCTTGAGGGAGGGGTTAGGGGAGGGGTCATTTGAAAGGGAAGATATAATGAAAAAAAAGCTATTTACCGTAGTGGCTCTTTTAATTGTAGTAGGGGTTGTCTGTGGCGCCAGAAAATTGCTGACCCCTAAACCTAAAAAAGTGGCAGAAGTCCATGTTCAATCAGCCAGACAAGAAGGAGACCCTCATGCCCGTGTTAAGGTTGTGGAATTTATCGATTTCCAATGTCCAGCCTGTGCCACTGGCATGAAAATGCTAAGGACTTATTTTGAAAAATACCCGCATGATATTTTTATCCAGGTCAAATATTTTCCGCTGACCAATATGCATAGACATGCCATGGTGAGCGCTCTTTACAGCGAATGTTCTTCCAGGCAAAATAAATTTTGGGAACTGGATGCGTTGATATTAGATCAGCAAAAGCAGTGGGAACTGTTAATTAATCCTGAACCTGTTTTTCAGTCCATGGCCCAGCAAGTGGGGATGAATATGGCCCAATTAAATGCCTGTGTCGCATCCGATGACGCCCGTTTGGTCATCAATGAAGAAAAGGCCGCTGGACAGACGCTTGGGATTAAGTCAACCCCGACCTATTTTATTAATAATCAAATGGTGGTTGGAACAAAATCGATGGAAGAGGTAATGAAACGCCTTTTCCCAACTAAGTAAGGGTGGACCATGTGTCCGCCCCTACGGACAATTTGGACAGCAATATATGTGGGTACTCATTCGTCTTGCCATAGGCTGTATTTTTCTTCTATCCAGTTTTAGCACATTATTATCACCGTATCAGAATTTTTTATATGTGGTTCAAGCCTATCAAATGTTGCCCTCATGGGCAGAGTTGTTGGTGGCGCATACTATGCCCTGGTTTGAATTGCTTGTGGGTTTCCTGGTGTTCTTTGGTTTATGGACCTCTTTAGGGTTAAGATTGGCGGCTGTCCTGTTTGGAACATTTATAGTTGTTGTAGGGCAGGCTTTATTACGTGGGCTTCCTCTTGAAAGTTGTGGTTGTTTTGGCGAGTGGATTCATCTCAAGCCCCAGATGGTCCTTATATTGGATAGTGCAAGTCTTTTGACGGTTCTTCTTTTATTAGGCAGGCTTCAGGGGGTTAAAAATTTAAGTTTGGACGCATGGTTTGATAAGAATGAAAGGCGTTCATAATGCCAAGGGTGATCCTTTTATTGGTTAGTTTGATGGTGATTTTTCCATTTTATTCGAGGGCAGAGGATATGATTAAAGGGCCTAATGTTGCAGGAGCTTTTTACAGCGCGGATGCAAAAGAGTTGTCTGATTCTATCGATAATTTTGAAATGTCCACAAGCCGTGTTCCGTCGGACAGGAAGGTGTTGATTGCGATTGCTCCTCATGCGGGCTATCCTTATTCAGGCCCAGTGGCTGCGTATACTTTTAAAGCCATTGTGCGGAATCATTACAAGACAGTGGTGGTGATAGGCCCGAGCCATTATTTCCCGTTTGATGGCATCTCTGTTTGGCGTTCAGGCGGGTTTAAAACTCCCTTGGGCGTCTTGGGGATTGATGAAGATTTTGCCCAAGCCCTTTTGAAAGAAAGCCCTGACTTTAAGTTTAGTCCTGGTGTTTTTGAGCGGGAGCATTCCGTGGAAGTTGAGATGCCTTTTTTACAAAAGACTTTTAAAGATATCCGGATTGTGCCGATATTAATGGGTAATCCTGATCCTAAAATCTGTAAAGACTTGGCTGTTGCTTTAAATAAGATTATTGGGACAAGGGATGATGTCTTGGTATTGATTAGTTCAGACATGTCTCATTATTATGCTTATGATGAGGGAAACAGCATGGATGCCCAGGCCCTCGAAAATATTAAGGCCCTTGATGCCAAGCAGTTTTTTGAAGGTTGTATGTCCCGAAAGTTTGAGATGTGCGGGTTTGTCCCTGTGACAACAGCGTTAATCCTGGCCCGTCTGAGGGGCCTTTCTCATGTGGAGGTGCTCAAGCATGCCAATTCAGGAGACGCCACAGGGGACAAGTCCAGGGTTGTTGGTTATTCGTCTGTGATTTTTTATTCAGGGCTTTTGGGCCAAGAAAAACAGGGAAGTCTTGAGGCTATTCCAGCTTTAAGCAAGGTTCAGAAACAAAATCTCCTTCAGATAGCCCACCAGACGCTAGAGACCTTTGTCAAAACGGGTAGGGTCTTGGATGTGGAGGTTAAGGATGAGAGGCTTAAGGCGATTGAAGGCGCTTTTGTGACCCTGCGCAAGCACGGGGCTTTGCGTGGTTGTATAGGTAATATTATCGCACAAGGCCCTTTGAATAAAACCGTGCGTGATATGGCTGTTGCCGCAGCGTCCCAAGACCCGCGTTTTAATCCAGTGGTTGTTGATGAGTTAAAAGAAATTGATATTGAAATATCCGTTCTGTCTGTGCCTCGCTTGGTCAAAGACGCCTCTGAAATTGAGTTAGGCCGGCATGGTGTTATTGTGAGCAGGGGTTCACGTCAGGGTGTTTTCCTGCCGCAGGTGGCCACTGAAACCGGTTGGAGCAAGGAAGAATTTTTGTCTGAGCTCTGCAGTCAGAAAGCAGGTCTTGCGAAAGACGCCTGGAAGGATGCCAGGACGTCTTTGTATGTTTTTACTGCTGATGTATTTGCGGAAAAATGATATCTTCGCGTCATCTTCCCCAGGTTATTTTATTCCATACGATTCTGATAATTGTCATCGGACTGTTGTCTCTTTACAGTGCCTCTTTTAATAATAATGTGGTTGGGGTGTCTGTTTTTTTTGATCAACTTTTTTGCTCAGGTTTAGGCCTTTTGATTATGTTTTTGTTGGCCCGGGGCGATTACCGCAAATTTTATGATGTGGCATATGTTATATATATCGTCAGTGTTATTTTTTTGATTTTGGTTTTAGTGATGGGAAGGCATGCCCTTGGGGCAACCCGTTGGTTTTCGATTGGGTCTTTAAGCTTTCAACCTTCAGAGTTTAGCAAGCTTGCGGTTATCTTCTTTTTAGGCAGATATTTTTCTGGGCTTCGGCCTAAGCTGTCTTTTGATTTTTCTTCCGTCTTATGGAATCTCTGGGGCGATCTCATTTGGCCTTTTTTATTGACCGCTATTTCAATGTTTCTTATTTTTAAACAACCAGATTTAGGCACCGCTATCCTTATCATGATTATTTTCTTAGTCATGCTTTATGCCAGTGGTGTATCATGGCGTTTTTTGAGTGGATTCTTAGGCGTTATCGCGTGTTTGATGCCCATGGCTTGGCATCTCTTGAAACCTTATCAAAAGGACAGGCTTTTAGTTTTTCTTAATCCCAGTAAAGACCCGTTAGGCGCTGGATATACGATAACTCAATCAAAGATAGCTGTTGGCTCTGGACAACTGTTGGGCAAGGGTTGGCTTGCGGGGACACAAAACCAATTGAATTTTTTACCCGAAAGGCATACCGATTTTATTTTCTCAGTGATTGGAGAAGAATGGGGGCTTTTAGGCGGAATTCTTTTAGTTTATTGTTATGGGGTTATCATTTATTGTGGTTTTAAGATTGCCCGGCATAATAAAGATCCGTTTGGGCAGCTTGTAACCATTGGTATTGTGACTATTCTGGCTGGCCAAGTGGTGATTAATATAGGCATGGTTATTGGGCTTTTGCCAGTGGTTGGGATTACCTTGCCCTTTATCAGCTACGGCCGCACCTCGTTTATGGTTTTTTCTATATTGCTAGGTTTTTTATTAAACTTAAGTAGAAAAAGAAGTATTTTTTAAAAACGATAGCACTGGACAATGAAGGTCCTTATCGCTATAGTAAAATAGATGTTGTGTCATTAATCGACATGACCAATGCGCTGATGCAACCCATTCAAGACTCTATCAATAAGGTTTGTAAACAAGGTCTTCTGCCTGAGGGCCAATCTCTGGAGGACCTCGAGGCTAAAGACGACCTTGAGCTTGTTGATGATTATCCTCATTTTGATAAACCCATTGATAAGCTCTCCGAAAACCCTTCTGTTATGGCCTTAATCCATATGATACTCCAAAAAGCCATCTATGCGTCTGCCAGTGAAGTCTTGATTGAGCCTGTAGGAGGAGATTTGCGGCTGCGCATGCGGGTGGATGGCCTCTTAAAGCAGATGGATCGGATGTCTGCAGGATTACATTTTCCTCTTTTGGCTAATTTTAAGGCGATTTCAGGGATGGATGAAAAGGAGCAGAATCTCTCTCAAGAAGGCCGTTTCAGGATAGTCACGAAAGACAACCAGGAAAGGGATTTTTATGTCCACCTGTTGCCCTCTGCTCAAGGAGAAAATATTTTCTTGAGGGCTTTGCATAAGACCCCGGATCTTCTGGATTTGGATAAGCTTGGAATAGAAACGTCTCTTGTTAAAGAATTAAAAGAGTTGAGTTTAAAACCGCAAGGATTGATGCTGGTTTCTGGTCCTTGTGACAGTGGAAAAACAACGACCTTATATGCCCTGCTTAAGAATTTTGATTCAAACAAGCAGAGTATCATGACAGTGGAAGACCCTGTGGAGTTTTCAATACCTGGATTTAATCAGGTTGATATTAAAAGCAAACCAGGACTCTCCTACCCAAAAGCATTGGATTCGATTTTGCATCAAGATCCTGACGTGGTGCTCGTTGGGGATATTCGGGATTCAGAGACGCTGGCCTTAAGCGTCAAAGCAGCTGTGACGGGTCGCAAGGTTTTGGCATCATTACAGGCTCCAACAGCCGCAGGGGCCATTGTTCGCATGATTCATATGGGGCTGGAGCCTTTTTTAGTGACCTCTGCGCTTTCGGTGGTTGTATGTCAGCGTCTGGCGCGTCGGCTTTGTGAATACTGCCGTCTGCCTTATACGGTCAGTGAAGATCTCCTGGATACTTTTGGTTTAAAAAAACTTTTGCCTTTTCATGACGGGCAGTTTTATAAATCCTGTGGCTGTGAGCGATGTTTGAAGACGGGGTATCAGGGACGTGTCGGGATTTTTGAAATTTTAGTTTTAACTAAAGAGATGAAAGATTTGTTTTCAAAAAATGAGAGTCAGATACAGGGCTTGGCGAAAACCTTTGGCATGAAAACGATGCGGGAGGACGCCATCCTCAAGGCAGCGGCAGGTTTAACAAGCTTGGAGGAGGTCTTGCGCCTGACAACAGCTGATTCATGATGGAACAACCCGAAGAACAATTATTAAAAACGTTAAAGAATTTTCAGGACATTAATCCTGCGGCTATTGACCGGCTGATAGAGGCAGGCCATGATATCAGCTTGGTCAAAAACCTGCTTGAGGAAGGTATCGTGTCTCAAGAAAATCTTGCGGCTGTTGTTATGAAGGAATTTCATATACCGTTTGTTGATTTGGCCCAATATCATTTGGATAATAGTCTTAAAAGTGTTTTAACAGAAAGGTCGGCACGCGAGTATCAGGCGCTGCCTTTGTCTATGCTTGGGAACACCTTGACAGTGGTCATGGCTGATCCGTTGAATACAAAAGTAGTGGATGATTTAAAATGCCTGACGGGTAAAGACATTGAGATTGCCATGGCATCCCAAAAGCAGATAACAGAGGTGATCAATCAGTTTTACCGTCAAGAAGCCCTTGAAGGAGTCCTGGAGGAAAAAAAGAAGGCCCCTATGACTTTTGAGATTTTGCGTGATAATGAAATGGAAAAGACCCCTTGTTTAAACGAAAATAAGGCTTCAGACCTTCAAGAAACATCTCTTTTTCGTCTCGTGAATCTGGTTATTCAAGAGGCTTTGCGTCAAAGGGCGACAGACATCCATATTGAACCGTGTCTGCAAGGTGAGCGGGTCCGGTTTCGTATTGACGGGGTATTAAAGGACATCCTGACCATTCCTCAGGAAGGAAGGAATGTTTTTGCGGCCAGGATTAGACGCATGGCGCATTTAGAATCTGTTGACCCTCAAGCTCTTCAGGAAGGTTGTTTTAAAATGAAAAAAGGGCAGCAAGAGGTGTTCTTTCAGGTTTCATTTCTGCCGACCACCTTTGGTCAAAAAATAGCAATGCGTTTGCTCAACCGGCATCAGAAGCCAGAAGATATTCAAAATCTTGGCTTTTCCAACAGGGCTATTGATATATTGCAGGCAGCTATTGAAAAACCTTGCGGGATGATTTTAATAACAGGTCCTGCGGACTCCGGGAAATCAACGACCTTATATGCCCTCCTTCAAAAACTTAATACCCCTGCACGTCATATCCTGACGGTGGAAGACCCGGTTGTGTGCCTTGTAGATGGCCTGACGCAATTTGAACTAAGAACGGACGCGGGGATTAATTTTGAGGTGGGTTTACGTACGGTGTTGCGTCAATCACCGGATGTGTTGATGCTTCAGGAAATCCGTGATGCGGCCATAACAGAAATGTTGTTAAACGCTTCATTAGGTGGAAAGCTTGTCCTTTCATCCTTTTACACGCATAATGTTCTTGATGTTTTAAGTTGTTTGATGGACATGGGGCTTGATCCTTTTAAATTGGCTTGGGGCGTTCATGTGATTGCCTCTCAGCGCCTTTACCGTCGACTTTGTGATTCGTGTAAAAGCCCGGTGGAGGCCCCTGTAGAAATATTAGAAAAATTCAATCGCAAGCTTGAAGACGGGACTTTTTTTGAAGCCAAGGGATGTGAACATTGCCAACAGACGGGTTATGTTGGCCGAAGGGCAGTGATGGAGGTTTTAAGAGTGGATGATGACATTCGTCAGATGATACTTAAAGCCCAAGCCCCTGAACAAATTATCCAATATGCTAAAGAAAATCAAGGGATGAAATTGCTTTTTGATGATCTCATTGATAAAATGTGTCAAGGCGAGACTTCATTGACAGAAGTTTTGCGTATATCTTCTGAAGATGATTATAAAATATAATGAGGTTTTTAATGGATGCGTATAAGGTTCTGCTTGGGGAAATCCTGATCCAACGTAAGAAAATCACCCGATCTCAGTTAGAAGAGGCCTTGAAGACACAAAGGCAACAGGGAGGATTTATTGGTGAGACCCTGGTGAAATTAGGGTTTGTTGAAGAAAGAGAGGTTGTGGCGGCCCTTGTTATTCAGTGTGGCCTGCCGTATATTGCTGTGAATAAATATGCCATTGATCCGCAGGTCACACAACTCATCCCCAAAGAAGTCGCTTGTAAAGAGAGGGTGATTGCACTTGATCGTATTGGTGATATTTTAAGCGTGGTGATGGTAAATCCGTTGAATGAAGAGAAGAAAAATTATTTGGAGGCACTGACGAAATGTCGTATTGCTGCTTTTATTTCGAGTAGTACAGCCATTCAAGAGGCTATTGTGCGCCATTATGGAGGGTTACAATGAGGGTCATAGGTATTCTTATCTTGGGGATAATATTTCTTTTTAATCCTGGATGGGCTATGGGAAAAGATGTTTCCGGAGAGACGGCTTTATTAAAGCAGGCCTTGGCCCAACTTAAGAGTACCGAACAGACGATGAATTTGGATAATGACCTATGGCGATTCAAAAATAAGACCAAGGAAGAAGAGGTGAGGCAATTACAAGCTAAATTACAGAGGCTAAAAGGCCAGGGTGAGGCGTTCAATCAGAGTTCAGATAATATAGAAGAGATTAAACCAGGACAGCAGAAGCAAATAGATCACTTAAAAGAAATTTTAATTGATTTAGATCACCGTATCCAAAAAGTTAATGAAAATATTCAATTTGCCAAGCAGTCCCTGGATGAAGAAAATCAAGAGTATCAAAAATCACTTTCCCGTTTAAAGGAAGTCAAAAAACAGGTTGAGCCTCCTGTAGAGTCGTCCGATCAAAAAGAAAAGCTTCATCGTCAAAAAGAAAGACTAAGGTTAATGAAAATGATAGATCATAGCCAAGAGCGCCAGGAATCTTTACATACGGCTATTTTAAACCTTCAAAAGAAATCGCCGGTTGTGTTTGGTGAGGAGATGATAGCTCATCAGAAATTTTTAAAAGAACAGATACAAGCCTTAGAATCCCAGATTGCCGCCTACCCGCCTAAAGGGGTATCCCTGCCTAAAGGGTCAGCCAATCAATGGAATAGTAAAGATCTTTCACAGATGGAAGATCAGTTGAAATTTTTGGAAGAAAATTACGGGGCATTAAAACTTTTGGTTGAACAAATGAGCCAAAAGACCAAGGGACTTAAGGTTCCCGTCACTCAAAGTATTGAAGAGAAAAAGTTAGAAACAAGTCTCAAAGATTTAAATCTCCAGGGAACACAGTTAAAGGTTGAGCTGGATGGTTTGCGCGCGCAGATGGTCCATTTGGACAAACTCAAGACTCATCTTGAGAAAAATTTAAGTTTAGCCCGTTAAAAGATCCCCTTCTTTTTGAAAAAGAATAATATTGACAAACACTCTAATTTCAGCGAATATTTAGCGTTCAAGAAAGATTATGTTAATCTGATAAAAATTTAAACCATTTATATATTTTAAGGTGATTATGAAATCTCCCTTTGAAGAATCGGATGGTTGGGTCAAGGTCCCAGTCTCTTTGAAGCTGTATCCTTTGCAATCTATCCATTCAGCCGGGTATGTTTTTATGGACAAGGCCCATGTCAGGCTTGAAGAGGACAAGAAAGATTTTGTCGCGGTTTGGCTGAAATCTAAAGATGAAGGTGAAAATCTTCAAAAATTGGCGTTGTCTTTTTCTGATGAGCTTTTAAATTACGCCCATTATTTCAGCAGTTTAAAGGCCAATGGGGAAAATATGAAGATTTTGTTGCAACGTGCCCTTTTTTCAGCGTCTCCTTCCCTGGTTAAAGAGGCAGAAGAAAAAGAGATTGAAGACCTCATCAAAGAACTGGAGCAGGAAGAAAAAGAAGCCTTACCCAAGTCCAAGAAAGGCTCTAGAGTTAAGAAATAAATTCTTTCTATGAAGGCATCTGTTCAATCATCCATCCTTCCTTTTAATGCAGAAAAAATTAATGATAAATATTTAGTGACCAACATGATGGGCTGTTGGGATGCTTTAACCTGTCAAGAATTCCGTCAGCTGAATCGATTGGATGTGCCTGAGGATGGTTTGTTGTTTAAACGCCTTAGGGAAAAGGGATTGATTGTTGATGAGGATAATCTTCAAAGCGTCATTGAAGCTTTTAGGCGCATGAACGCGCATTTATTTAATGACACAGGCCTTCATATTGCGGTAGTGACTAAAAGATGTAATCTTCGTTGCAAGTATTGCCATGCCAGAGGCGGGTTTTCTACAGATGACATGTCCATGAAGACCGCAGCCCGTGTTTTGCAATACCTTTTTGATGTGCGTAATAATTCTGTGACCCTTGAGTTCCAAGGCGGGGAGCCGTTATTAAATTGGCCGGTGGTCAAGTTTATGACCCAAAACGCGCGCAAGTTTAATACATTAGGTAAAAAATTGAGTATAGTGCTGGTGAGTAATCTTTTGTTAATGGATGATGCCAAGGCGCGTTTTTTAGCAGCTCACGAGGTTGATGTATGCACCTCCATGGACGGCCCTGCGGATATTCATGACAAAAACAGGCTGTTGATGAATGGCGCGCCTACGCACGCCAGGCTCTTGGATCGGGTCCAACGTTATATTAAAGTGACAGGCCGCAAGGTGCATATGCTTCCGACGATTACAAGACATTCTTTGCAGTTTCCTGAAAGGATCATTGATGAGTATTTAAGGCTTGGTCAAAGAGAGATTCCTTTAAGGCCGGTTAATAGCATTGGGTCAGCTTCTTTATGTTGGGATGAGGTGGGATACAGCGCAGAAGAATTTAATGTGTTTTATGACAGGGCATTGGCCTATATTTTGAAACTTAATATATCAGGGAGGCCTATAACTGAACGGACAGCGAGATCGATTTTAAGCAAGGTGCTTTTGAAAACAGATCCTGGCATGGTTGACATGATGAACCCTTGCGGGGCAGGACGGGCTGTGATGACCTATGACACTGATGGGACGTGCTTCCCAACGGATGAAGCCAGGATGGTTAAGGAGAATATTTTTCAATTAGGGAACATCATGGATGACCCTTATGATAAAATGATAGCTAAAGAAAATTTATTCTTTTTATTAAGCGCCGGATGTTCTGATCTATGGAATTACAACTCTGTCATGAGTCCTTGGTTGGGCATTGATCCAGTGGTTCATTATGCAAAGGAAGGCAATGTTATCCCTCAAGCAGCATCAAGGCTCAAGATAATATTAGAGCATCAGTGTAAGACTGTTTTTAGGTATCTTCTTAAAGACAAGAAATACGATCAGATTTTTAAGAATTGGGTTTCAGGGGAATCGCCCCTTTTTTAAGAAGGAGTTCGGGATGAAAAAGAAAATAAATCGCAAGTCCAACAAAAAGACAGAGGCCTTGGCAAAATCGCTTCAAGGGCTGATGAAGGATGAGGATGGTTTTGTTAGCAAAGAGACTATCTTAAAGGTTGGATTATCAACAGTCGCCGCCTTAGGTGTTGCTGGCGCTTTGATAGATGTTACCACTGGCCAAAATTGCGGCGTCTCGAGCCAAGGCGAGCTTAATAACACATCACATAATAATACTGTTTCACAACCTGATAGTTCAGGGTGCGTGACACATCATAATGTCACCACACACACGTCCTATTAATGCTTGTTTTGGCAAAAAATTGTTATGAACATTTTTTCTTGTCCATTAGGTGTTTTGATTTTCGTTTTAACGTTCCTTTTGTCTGCACAAGGCGGGGTTTTTGCCCAGCAGAATAATTCAGACGTTTCAGCTCAGACAATGATGACCCCGACAAACCAAGTTCAAATGCCTGATAATGGAACAGCGGAAGGCAGAAAGGCCTTGGTTGATTCCCTGCATCTTAAAACATACGCGGCTTTTGAGAATAGGGCTTTATGTCAAGGGGATGAAAAATGTCTTAATCAGGAAAATATAGCGAAACTTGTTGTTTGTTTGGGTGACTTATGTGATGGGAGTAATCCTTACAAGAAGCCGCAGGAGTGTTTTCAAGGCAGGTTTGAGAATGCGTCTAAAAAGGTGATGGACAATGCGGTTTATACGATGTGCTCTTTAGTGAAGTCTCATGATGCAAAAGCAAGGCAGGATTTGTTGGGCCGTTTTCCAGGCAGCAAAGAAAGTTATTTAATTAATTATTTTTCTTATTATTTAGCGATGAAGCAATCAGCCCAGGCCTGTGAAGCTTATATCAAGGATTATGTTGGGGCCTATGGGCCGCAATGGAATTGGAAAGAGTACAGGATGTTATCAGGTTGCCGTATTCTTGCTCATGCAACAACGCTCAAGCAGGAAGAAAATGATTATTTTACATGGTTTGGGGTTTTGCAAGGAGTGGCTCATTGTTCAGATATAGTTAATCCTGAAATGCGTCAAGCGTGTAATACCCCTTCAGCAGGGACCCCTGTGCCATCCCTCTAGTAATCCTTAACAGACTTATGAAGCGGATTTTTAAGTCAAATGTGTCATTGCGAGCCGCTTTTTGGCGAAGCAATCTTTTTTTATGACCTCTCATCATTCTCCTAAAGTAGGTGTTTATTTTAGCCATTATGAATGTTTTGGCCATACTTCTCGAGTTATGTCTGTTGGTGAGATTATAAAAAAGAGATTTTCTAAGGCAAAACTTTTTTTTATACAGGCAGGGCTTGCTCAACAGATGTCTCGGATAGGACAATTGGGTGAATTGTATTCTCTACCGTCTCCTTTTATAGATCGCCGTTATTTTAAAGGCCCTCTGAGAGCATCAAAGACTATATTCGATCAAAGAAGCAGGGCTTGTTTGGATATTATCGTTAGACAAAGGCCTGACCTTTTGATGACGGAATTCTTTCCGTTAGGGCTTAACGAATGCCGTCATGAATTATTGAAATCATTGGTCAAAGTGTCTTTGCAAAAGGCTTGCTTGTGGTCAGTGTGCGGATATCCATTATTAACTGGTCTTGATGAAAAATGGCGAAACCCAATATTGAAGCTGTACCAAAAAATCTTTATTTTCTCGCCTGTTGAAGAAAAAGATCATATGGCCCAATTTTTCTCCAGTCGAGAACAGAGGCGAAGGTATTTGGACTTTTTTAAGGCACATGCATCAAAGATCATATTTGCAGGCTATCTTTTACCCAAAAACCCGGTGGTCCGTGATGATGAGGATGTAAACGTCCCAAAGCCTTCAGTGCCTCAAGGGGCGTTGCGTGTGCTGGTTATCCGAGGTGGAGGAGTGGTATATCCAAAGCTTATAGCCCAAGCGATTTTGGCGAGTGAGATTTTAGGGCCAGGATATCATTGGACCGTTATTGCGGGGCCCGCAACAACTCTGCAAGAGTGGTATTTGTTTAATACTTTAGCAAGTAAAAAGAAAATCAAGAATCTGGTCTTGCTTAGATCTGTGGCTCATTATGAAGGTTTGATTCAAGAGAGTGATGTTTGTGTTTCTACCACAGGGTATCATTCATCCGTGATGCTTCTTAAACACCAAAAGAAGGCGCTTTTGGTTCCTTTTGAAGGGTATAAAGACAAGTCCGCTTATGAGCAATTGTCAAGGGCGTATCTTTTACAAGAAATGATAGGGGCTAAAATCCTGCCCTTTAAGAAATTAACCGCACAGGCTCTCGCGAAAGCCGTTGCAAAACAAGCGCTTAGTCCATGTGTTAAATCGGGTGTTTGTCAGAAATGGTTTAAAGGGGAGGATGTTTTTGATAAGGCCCTGGAAGGATATGATGAAGCAAAAGGTGGATGATCTTAATTTTTTAAGATTTCTGACCGTATCATTACCGCCGGGCATTGAAGATCCCTGTCTTTCTTCTGTGTTGAGTCCATTGACACAAGAAGAACTTCATGGCTATTTCTCAATTTACAATTCCCAAAAGAGCCTGTTTCTAAAACAGATGCATTTGTATGTTTATATCCCTTTTTGTGCGACCATTTGTTCTTACTGTCATTGCGAGCGGATGCCTCTTAAAGAGGCCTCGCAACTAAGCAGATATGTTGATTTTGTTATTAAGCAAATTAATGAGTTTGGAGAGTCCTTTGATAAAACCGACTTTGAAAGTTGTAGCGTTTTAGGAGGGACAGCGTCGTTATTGAGTGGGCTTCAGATACGGATGATTTTTGAGGCTGTATTAAAGAAATTCCGTTTTAAAAAAGAGGCGCGGTTTAATTTTGAAGGGCATCCTGGTTCATTGTCAGTTGATAAATTGAAGGTGCTTCAAGGTTATGGCATCCATACCATTCATTTAGGAGTGCAGTCCTTGGATGCTTCTGTGTTAAAAAGAATCAACCGCCCTCAGACCAGGGCAGAGGTTGGAAGGACTATTAAGCTTATTAAAAAGATGGGTTTTCCCTGTATCAATGTGGATTTGGTCGCAGGCCTCCCTGGTCAAACCACACAGAGTTTTTTGAGCGATATTAAGGACCTTGTTGGTTGGGGGACGGACCTCTTTAATATTAATCCTTTTAGTGATGTGAGCGTAGTACCTTGTTTTAAAAATATTGAGGTGACTTTAGCTCAGATGTTAGATGCTCGTCATGAAATGATTCATCAAGCGAAAATGATGTTAGAAGGTTACGGGTATGGGAATAAGGGCCAGAGGGGATATTTTAAAGAGGCCCGTGATGAGTCCTGCAAGCTTGATGCCAAGGTCTATCCTGGAGGGGTTTTGGGTTTAGGGCTGTTGGCCAAAAGCAATTTACCTGGAACGCTTGTTTTTAAAACCTTGCTTGATGCTGATAAGATGACAGGGCGTTATATAGGTTTTGCTATCGATAAGCGTTATTCCATGGCCCAGTATGCGTGGCTGCATATGTTATATGGTTTAGACACAAAGGCATTTCGCAAGATTTTTGGTCAAGATTTCTTATCTGTTTTTAGTCAAGAGATAAGATTTCTTTTAGATAAGGGTGTTATATCTAAAAAGAAGGAAGTTTATAGTTATGCGGGCCAGAGGACGATTAAGAGATTATTTAATTATTTTGCCTATACTCAAATCCTTTTAGGTGAGAAAATGATTGGCAAATTTAAACAGGTTTTAAGGTTCAAATATGATCCTTGCAGGGAGTATGGGTCTAATGCGGATTTAGTCAAAGTATTCCAGAATTTTGAATTCACAAGAGAGTATTATCAGGTGGGAAAGAAGACGTTGTGGTTGTGAATTGAAAAATAAGGCTCTTTGGAATTTTGAGTGGGAAAGTTGCTCTCTGCGCGTGGGATGGACGGAGGGCTATTATATTTTCGGAACGGGATATTTTGGCCGTTTGCTTCGGTTTGCAATAAATTTTTTCTAAAGCATCCTTAGTATATTTGGAAAAAATTTATTGTAAGCCCTTGCAAACATTTGGCCAAAAATCCCTTATTGTTCCGAAAACATAATAGCCCTCCGTCCATCCGCAACATGCTTTCCTCATTTAAATTCTAATGATGTAGAAAATTTTACTTTGGAGACTGTCAAATGATAAAAATGGATGCGGCTTTCTTATGGCTTTTAATAGGATTTTTGGGACAGGGCTTTTTTTTCTTGCGATTCCTGGCGCAATGGTTGGAAAGTGAAAAGAGACAAGAGAGTGTTATTCCGCATGTGTTTTGGTATTTTAGCATTTTGGGTGCTGTTTTTGTTTTAGCGTATGCGATATACCGTAAAGATCCTGTTTTTATATTAGGGCAAGGTTTTGGTTTATTGATATATACGAGAAATTTGGTTTTGATTGAACAAAAAAAGAAAAAATGAACAATAATTCATTAAAAAAAAGCCTGTTGATAGAGCTTTGGATATTACCTGTTCTTTTTATTCTTGCTTTGTGGGTTAGGCTATATCATTTAGGCTCCCCAAGCTTATTTGATGATGAAATAAGCACAGTACTTCGGATTAATCATCCGTTCTTTGAAGCGATACGCCTCTTAAGCCAGTCCCAATTTCCGCCCTTGCATTACGCTCTTGTTCATTGTTGGGTCAACATCTTTGGGGTTTCTGAATGGGCTCTGAGATTCCCTTCCGCTGTTTTTTCTGCATTGACGGTGATTGTTATTTATAAATTAGGCGAGGAGTTATTCAATAAGGAGGCAGGTGCTTTTTCTGCTTTATTATTGACCTTCTCACCATTCGCCCTGGATTATGCGCAAAATGCGAAGATGTACGCGCTTTATTGGTTTTTGACGGCCTTGTCATTTTTGTTTTTTTTCCGTTTCTTAAGAAATTACAGTAGAGACGCGTATCGAAGGTATATAGTTGTTTCCATTTTGTCTTGTTACACGATGTATACAGGCCTGTTGTTTTTAGTGGCCCAGAGCGTGATGTTTGTGCTGATGGGTAATAAGGATCAATGGTCCAGATGGTTTAGGGGACAACTTTTGGTGATGGCTTGTTGTGTCCCATGGCTGGTTTATGTGTATTGTTCGTGGAGTGAGCCTTACGTCTGGCCTTTTATTAAACCTTTTGATTATTTCTTATTTTTGACAAAGGGATTGTTGTATATCATCGGTAGCTCAAATGATCGTCTCTGGCCTGTTAATTATTTCCTTTATGTTTTCTCAATAATATATCTGTTTATTGATGTTGTCTTGACCAAGGGTAAGGCATTTCTCAAACAATATTATTTTCTTTTGATGGGACTTGTTTTACCCGTGTTCATTTATTGCTTAGTGAATTATTATTTTCTGCATGCGGTTATGTGTTATCGGTATATTGGTTTTATTCAAATTCCTTTGATTTTGCTGGTTGCCAGTCAAATAAACAATTTAGGTGGTTTTCTAAGAAAGATATTAATGGTGGTGATGGTATTAGTGGCCATGGACTATACCTATGTGTATTTTCATGACCATTTAAGGCACCCTCATCAGGATTGGCGGCAAACAGCAGAGGAATTAACAAAGAAGCTTAAAAAAGATGATCTGGTCTTGTATACGATAAATGCCAATCTGTATCAGTCAAAGGGTTATTTACAAAAGACCCATAGACAAATGGCAGATACTTTTAAATATTATTATAAAGGGGACACACGCAAGTTTGTTCTGATCTTATTACGCGATTGTCAGTCAGATTATTTAATTAAAAAGGGGTTTTTGCATAAAGGTGTGAAGTCTATTTTTGTTCTCTATAAGGCTTACGAGACTCCACACGTTAATTTGGATGGCTTTGTTTTAGATTATCAGACATCCAACGGGGTTGTTGGTTTTCTACATTTTAGAAGAAACAATGATAAGGTTTCCACGGCACGTTCCCCTTCCTTGCGAAGCGTTTAAAGAGGGGGGCAAGGGGGAGTTGAAATAATGGATATTGATAACCCCAAAAAAGCTATTTCCCCATTTTTAATTATCTTAACCCTTTTTTTGATAGGCTTTGGACTAAGGCTCTATCATCTGGGGACCTTTAGTTTGTGTGACGATGAGATAGTCACTGTCTTAAAGCTAAAGTCTTCATTTTTCTCGACTTTGGGTGGGCTTAGGTCTGCCCAATTTCCGCCCTTGCATTATGTGATTCTTTATGGATGGACCAGTCTTCTTGGTCATAGTGAATGGGCGCTTCGATTCCCTTCTGCTCTTTTTTCTGCATTGACCGTTATCGTTATTTATCAATTAGGCTATGAGTTTTTTAATAAGGAAGTAGGAGTCGTTTCCGCTTTATTATTGGCCTTTTCACCTTTTGCCTTGGACTATGGCCAAAATGTGAAGATGTATGCGCTTTTTTGGTTACTCACAGCAGGCGCGTTTTTGTTCTTATTTCTTTTTATTAAGACGCAAGAGAAGCGGGATTTAAGTTTGTATGTGGGGACATCGATTTTGTCTTGTTATACCATGTATACGGGGTTTTTATTTTTGCTGGGGCACACTATTATTTATTTGTTATTCGGGACCCGAGAAAGAGCGATATACTCCCGAAGGTGTTCTATCTCCCAAGAGGC
>JADFXW010000160.1 GCA_015233375.1 Candidatus Omnitrophota bacterium
AATTGTCCTTTTCTTCTTTCTTGCTCCTTCATTAAGACCGTATTCTGCCAGTCTTTTTATTGCCTGGGCGTCAGAAAGGCCTGCTAAAGATGTTTGAAATTTCTCAAAAAGAGCTTCTTTGGAACACCCTTTGTAATCAAAATCCATCCATTAATCTCCAAAACACGTCCCTAAAGCACGAGCGTCCTTAATCAAAGGATGGTCAACTGGCACAAGCCTTGAACCTTGTCCCATTATTGATAAAGGCACTTTAATAAACTGATTTGATTTGACCCCCACCATAAAACCATAAAACCCTTGATGAATAAAATCAACGGCTTGGGCCCCGAGCTGGGTCCCTAAAATCCTGTCAAAGGCTGTAGGACTCCCTCCGCGCTGAAGATGCCCCAAGACCACATTCCGTGTTTCTATACCTGTCAATTTCTCCAGGTCTTGGCCTAACAGGAAACTGACTCCCCCTAAACGCGCTGGTTCAACACCATCCTTGACCATGCGCTGGATCGTCACGTTCCCGTTGATAGGTGCTACCCCCTCAGAAACCACCAAAAGGGTGAATTTCTTTCCCCTCTTTCTTCTATTTTTAATATACTCCGCAATCTTATTAATATCATAAGGAATTTCAGGAATAAGGATAACATCCCCACCGCCAGCAACCCCTGCATAAAGGGCAATCCAGCCGGCTTTCCTGCCCATGACCTCAAGAAGCATGAGCCGATGATGTGACTCTGCCGTGGTATGCAAACGATCCACGCCTTCAGCGGCTATATGAACAGCGGTATCAAACCCAAAAGTTATATCTGTGCCCTGAACATCATTATCAACAGTCTTAGGGACCCCGACCACATTAACCCCTTGAAGGGATAATTGACGAGCCACGGATAAGGTACCGTCTCCTCCAACACAAACCAGGCAATCAATCTTTAATTGATGTAAATGAGCTATCGCCTGAAGAGAAAGATCTTGATAAACGGTTTGACCTTTTTCTTCAACAGGATATTTATAAAGGTTGGCCTTGTTCGTCGTTCCTAAAATCGTGCCCCCAAGATTTAAAATCCCGGAGACATCAGCTTCATCAAGACGCCTGTTCTTGTTAAAAAGAAGGCCTTCATAGCCGTCCCTGATGCCAATGACTTCATATCCATATTCATGGATTGCTTTTTTAGTCACCGCACGGATGACAGCGTTTAATCCTGGGCAATCTCCACCGCTGGTCAAGATAGCAATTCTTTTTGGTTTTGTCATCTTATTCTCACGTCAGTAGGGTTGACGTGGTCCTCATAATAGCTCTTGCCCCAACCAACCACCTTATTATCAATCAAACAAACGGGCATAGGCTCTTTAGAGGATTTTAAAGTCTTGGCATAAATGTAAAATTCAACCTTTGTTTCGTCAGACTTTTTATAAACTTCCAGTGTATCTGGACCGCCAAGCAAATCAATTAATTGCATCTTGGTCATGCCATAATGGAGGCTTGTAAAATCTTCACTCTTTTGCGGCGGCAAATGGGCACAAGCAGAAAGACTTAAAAATAAACAAAGAATAAGAAGATATCTCATAATAAATCAATAATAGTTATATCTTGCACATTATCATAAATACTATTGGGCATGTACATAAGATTATCAGATGAAAAATCAATGTTTGATGTATTAGACGTATTAAATATATTAGACGTATTATTAATAAAATTCTGCATAATAGTTGTGTTGACACCAGGCGTAGTCACAATATTGTTATCCAACTGAGAATTCTCGACATTAGAGGTAACATTGGCATAGGCTGTGGCCGTGGTATTACTCAATAAATAATTCGCCGCATCTGTTCCTGCAATAGAAATACCTGTGACAGTAATAGGAACATTTTGTCCCGCTGTACTCGAAGTAAACACGGCTGACGTATAACTATCCGTCACATGATCGCCAGAGACCCTGTTATCAGAAAGCGTGACTGTTGCCAAGCTTGTGCCGTCAAAAATTTTATTCACACCAGTGGCCGTTACTGTCAATGCCGCAGGATTAATCGTCAAGGTCCCTGTATTGTAAGTAATAGCATAATCACTGGCTGTGAAGGTCCCGCCAGTAGCCCCACTTGGTGTAATGGTCCATGGTGTGCCCAAAGCGCTGATATTATAGTTGCCTGAGCCACTGAGTGTTGCATCTAGGCTGGTAAGGGACACTGATCCAATGGCTTCTGCACCAACTAACGGTGTGGTTGTAAAAGCTGTTGTCCCCAAATTTGAGTCTCCATAGGTCTTGGTTTGAGAAGTCGCCGTGATAGTCAAGGCTTTAGCCGTGATACTGACCGTATTACTGTTTATCCCATTAGTAATTGCTCCTGATAACGTATAATCCGTATCCGAAATGGTGTATCCACTTAAACTTGCCATCGTGGCACTCGTATGTACAGAACCAAATGTACCGCTCGTCAATGAACCACCAAACCCTATCGTATCCCCACTATATGGTTTCCCATCTGAACTTGTTCCTGTTCCTACAGCTTCCGCAGTCAGCAACCCAGCACCTGTTACTGATGTCACTGTATTGCTCCCATCATAAACCTTTGTCGCTGTCGCTCCACTGATATTTAATGTCTTGGCTGTAATCGTCCCGGTTATCGCGCCGCCAGTTAAGGTATAATCACCAGCATTGCTCCCAGAGAGAGTGAGCCCACTGGTAAAGGTAACTGGTTTGCCTGTGCCTACATGCTGATCGTCTGTATAAGTACCTGTGGCGCCGCTGGCGTTGATGCTGACATCATCGCCTGTGTATGCCTTGCCGTCCGAGGTGTTACCTGCTCCAACAGCCTCCGTGCTGATGGTGCCGGAAACATTAGAGGATGATATGGTAGTCGTTCCATCATACACCTTTGAAACGGTAATACCGCTAAGCTGCTTTTGCGAAATCACGCCTTGTACTGTAGAGGTCGGTGTCAAGGTGAGCGTTCCTGAACCTGTGTAAGTGACTCCGGTAAAGGAAAGCCCTGAAAGCCCTGTAATATTCTCTGTACCCGCCTCTTTACTTGCGAAGCTGCCGGTGACACTGGAATAATCTGGCGTACCGGGTGTGCCGTTGACAGTCACCCCGCCTAACAATGTCGCGCTTGAAGTATCTATGGTAGCGGTCACTGTGCCGTCATAGGTCTTACCACTGGCAATAATGCCAGATACGCCCAAATTAATTTGGCCATTATTAACCAGCGACGCTGAGGAAACCGTGTACCCATTGCTGCCGGAATAT
>JADFXW010000161.1 GCA_015233375.1 Candidatus Omnitrophota bacterium
ATTACGACGCATGGGTATTAAGACGGTCATGATAACCGGTGATAATCCCCTGACAGCTGCGGCCATTGCTGCTGAAGCCGGGATGGACGACTTCTTGGCCCAAGCCACACCAGAGACCAAATTAAAAGAAGCAAATAGCCAGGATGAAGGGGGCTGTTTATTTTAAGAATATGTTCCGAGCCAGCACCCCTTCATAACGACGACCATGCGTAAAATCTTCGGAATGGATTTCAGCGCATCCCCCCTTGATTGCGCAAGCAAGGATCAGGGAGTCCCAATAGCTTAACCGATGTTTACGCTGAAGCTGGATAGCTTGTTGAACTAAAAAGAAATCAAGAGAAATAACTTCTAAACGGGAAAGAAGGCCTACTTCCGCTTCAGCCTTGTGTAATGTTAACGGCTCTTTAATTTTTTGCGTCACCGTTACAAAAAATTCACTTAATACTTGGGCAGAAATAACAGCATTGCCTGAAATAGCCCCATTAATAATATCCTGCTCTGCTATTTCACGACGTTCTTTATCAATATCATGAGCGTAAACAATAATATTGCTATCTATAAAATATTTACCTGACATAGAGATCTTCCCTGCTCCAGGTAATTTTACCTATTTTTCGTCTGTTACGGGCAAAGGAAGACTTCAAGGCTTGGGCAGTACGCTTGGCCTGGTCGGTTTCTTTGGAAGCCAGCTGTTGAAGGTACTCGCGGACAAGGGACGTCAGGCTGACTTGACGTTCCATAGCAGCCCGTCGAGCCTGTTTTAGAATCTTAGAATCAATGGTCATTGTTAAATTCATACGAATCCTGTCCTTATATCCAAAAAAAGAATATCACATATTATGTGAAGTTGCAAGACAAAATAATTGCCCCTTTTATTCATACCCATACTTCTTAATAAACCAACCCTTGGCCAGTTGGACAGACCACAGATAAAGCCCGACAATGAGGATGAGAAAAAAGAAAAACGAGGCAGGCGGCATCACAAATTTGAAATAGGCGCCCAAAGGCGTAAAAGGAATCACCATGGCGGCTGAGGCAATATAAATAGAGGTGAAGATCAAAAATGGGCTTGGGGATGATTCAATAAAAGGAATTTTGCCTGTACGGATGATATGGATAACCAGAAGCTGCGTGCACATGGATTCAATAAACCAGGCGGTCGCAAACAAATCCTGGGAAGCATGAAATATAAACAGCATCACTCCCCAGGTCAGATAATCAAAAACAGAACTAATCGGCCCGAAAACCATCATAAATTTCTTGATATAATCAATGTTCCAGGCCCTTGATTTCAAAAGATATTCTTCATCCACACTGTCCGTCGGAATCGCTACTTGAGAGGCATCGTACAGAAAATTATTCAAGATAATCTGAATGGGGTACATGGGCAAAAAAGGCAGAAGGAAACTGGCCCCTGTCATGCTAAACATATTCCCAAAATTGGAACTAGCCCCCATTTTTATGTATTTGGAAATATTTCCAAATACACGCCTTCCCTCTAAAACACCATCCCTTAACACCATCAAATTCTTTTGTAAAAGAATGATGTCCGCAGACTCCTTGGCAATATCAACGGCATTATCCACAGAAATCCCAACATCTGCTGCCTTCAGGGCTGGCGCGTCATTGATCCCATCCCCTAAAAACCCGACGGTATGATTATTTTTGCGCAAGGCCTTAATGACCCGTTCTTTTTGTAACGGGGAGAGCCGTGCAAAGACGGTGGTGGTTTTAACCGTGTCTTTAAGCTCATCATCGGACATTTTCTCAAGATCGATTCCTGTCATCAGACCCTTGATGTCAAGCCCCACCTCACTGCATATTTTCTTGGTCACCAGATCATTGTCTCCTGTCAAGACCTTAAGCTCTATCCCTAATTTCTTTAATGTCTCAATCGTCTTTTTGACGGTCGGTTTGGGCGGATCCAGAAAAGCGATATACCCTTTTAAGACAAGATCCGTCTCATCATCCTTGGAATAAACATCTTTTTTAAGCTCGATATCCTTATACGCAATCGCCAAGACCCTGAAACCTTCCGCGCTTAGAGAATCATATTCCTCTTTGAGGTCTGTTAGCACCATCTGGTCTAAATCTTCCAATTCTTTTTCCAATTCATATTTCTTGCACCTTTTGAGTATTTCCTCCGGCGCCCCCTTGGCTATAATCCTGTGCCGGCCATCCATCTCCACTACCACTGACATTATCCTGCGGGCAAAATCAAAGGGCATCTCATCGATCTTTTTATATTGAGTCACAACGAGTTTCTCATATTTCAACACCGCTTTATCAAGGATATTCTTCAGGCCTGTTTGATAATAACTATTGATATACGCTAACTGCAATACCCCTTGATCCTCGTTCCTGACCACATCACAGTATTTCTCAAGCACAATCTTATCAAGCGTCAATGTCCCTGTCTTGTCCGTACATAAAACATCCATGGCCCCAAAATTCTGGATAGAATTAAGCCTCTTGACAATGACCTCTTTCTTGGACATCGCGATAGCCCCCTTAGACAAATTAATTGTCACGAGCATAGGAAGCATTTCAGGGGTCAAACCAATAGCCACGGCCAAAGAAAATAAGAGAGACTCCATAAAATTATGTTTAGTCAAATAATTGGCAAAACAGATGACAACCACCAAAACCATCATGGCCCGTATCATCAGCCATACAAATTTGTTTATCCCTTTATCAAAACTGGTCGGCTGGGCCATGGCAGAAAGACGTCTTGAAATCTCCCCAAATTCAGTGGCCAATCCTGTTTTAATAACAACCCCCAAGGCGCTCCCGCTGACCACGCTTGACCCCATAAAAGCGATACAATCCCCGACCCCTGATTTTTCAACAGGCATCGATTCACCCGTCAAGGCGGCTTGATTAATAAATAAATCTTTGGCCTGGATTATCCTTAAATCAGCAGGAATCATGTCCCCAGCGAACAAATCAACGATATCTCCAGGGACAATTTGTTTAATGGGGATTTCTTTGGGCTTGCCGTTGCGGCAAACGGTGGCGGTGGCGCGTACCATCTCGCTTAAGCGCTCCGCCTCCTTACCAGCACGGTATTCCTGGAAAAAACCTAAGAAGACACTCAAAACCGCTAAAAATCCAATGATTGAGCCACTGACAGGGTCTCCGGTCCAAAATGTCACACCCGCAATAATGACCAATAGAAGAACGAGGGGATGAAAAAACTTGAGGATAAACTGAAGGACAAT
>JADFXW010000162.1:0-1013 GCA_015233375.1 Candidatus Omnitrophota bacterium
CCAGGACTTTAGAGATGTTACTGGGCAGGATAAGAAACAAAATGTGGTCAACAAATTAGAATATGATGCGTATCAACGGGATCATTCTGGCGAACCGTTTGATGTTCACGTCTATCGGGGTGACAGGCCTGGTAGCGATAGTACACGTGCTGTATGGGATTATAGGGTCATGGTCGATCCGGGCGGAAATAAGTATATACCCAACAGTGAAACGAATAGGAGAGGATCGGAAACTGAAAATTGGTTAATCACAGGATTAATAGGAAGTTATAGTAGTTATAACAGAGAGGCCAATCCCTATGGCGTGGCCATGACGCTATTGCCCTATAACAGTTTTTATAGCGCCACAGGGACCATTACCACGAAGTTTGCTAATGAAACAATGAGTCAGTCGTATGTAAAGGCTCTGGGAAAGGTTGTCACTGACAATATTCCCGTGCAATTTCAAGCGGCGCAAAAACAGGTTTATGACGAAGCCTATCAAAAGACATATAGAGAAGTTTATGATAGAGAATATCGTGGGAGGTTGGTGAAGTTGACTGGAGGAGACAGCCAGGCAGCGGATTTTGCCATGCAAATGTCCATTCCTGATATTGAGGAAGCAGCGCATAAGGAGGCTAAAAAACAGGCCGAAGCCGCAGGTAATAAAGCAAAAGCAGATAACGCAGCACAAAACATGAGTCGTGTCCAACAAGCAGCTGACAGGACTTTACAGGAAGCGAATCATCCAGTCTACACCGAACAGATTACAGGCGCGATTATCCGTGGTGATAATGGGCAGAGTTTAGGGTTATCGACCATGGGCACTCGTTTAGCAGAAATACCTGGCAGGCCAGAAGGTGGCAATGGCGGTTCCGCACCTTTTTCGCGCGCGAGATTTGTTGTCAATGTGCCCCAAGACCATAGTTTGGCGCTGCTTTCTACTAATATACCGATTATGGTCAAGGGCAAAGAAGTGACGGATATGGGTCTTGAGCATGTCTTACCAGCGTTTGATATTAATCGCGCCATGC
>JADFXW010000162.1:1131-3202 GCA_015233375.1 Candidatus Omnitrophota bacterium
GATAAGGAATATAGGGTTAATCCAGGGATTCATATTTTTGGCGCTGAAAACACCTTCTGGGGCGCTGGCGTTGAATTTGGGCCTGGAGGAACGGCAAAGCCTTTAAGCTATGATGGTCGTGCAAGTACATATTGGAATAAGACAGCTGTGAGAAGCAGTAGTTTCACAGATTTAGAGCACTCAATTGTTACAGCATTGACGAGATTGAAGGCTGGTGATATTGCGTATAATGGACAAATAAGCGGTTGGACGGTTAGCGGCAAAGAAGGGGATGGCGGGTTTAGTTTAGATAAGCAATATACGTCTCGTTCGCAGGTTGTGTTGTTTGGAAGCGATAGGGTTGTTCATGATACCCAGAAAATTTCAGCTGAACATATTATTTCTGGTATAACAAATAATTTTGTTGATGTATTGACTGTTTCTGGCGGCATTGTTCATGCAGGTTCTCCAGGAACGCATATTCCTTCGCCAGAAGAGCTTTCTGGGAAACAGGCTATTAATCATAAGTTAGTGAAAGACTCAATGGCTGCCCTTCAGGCAACTGGGGCTAGTACTCCTCAGACACAAACAGCTCAAGTTGCAGACAACGTCCATGCGGGTGTTCAAGGGCAAACAAGAGGGACTCCTCCTCGAGAAGTAAAAGACAATTCAAGCGCTCCGTCCCATAACCAGTTGCTCCCTATGGACAACCAAACAGTTGATCAAGTGGGCGTCGTTAGCTATGACATGGGAGTTAATCCAAACAGGTTAATCGCTAGAGTGACGGTGGACTCTCATGCCGGTGCCGGCCTCTCGATGGCTCCACTCTTTGAAAACGTTTATCTTAAACCTATTAATCACCCATTGACTAATTTAACCATAGGCATTGAGGCGGGGGATTGGCATAATGGACAATTTGTTCCGCGTAAAACAATAACTATCCGAAGAGACAATGGTCAAGCTATTGGGATTAATCAAACGTTTGGCGTTGACAGTCATTCAGCCGCATTGGCGGATGGGGTTGTTTATTTATCAGCTATTAGGGAGCATTTCAACCCACAGGATACAGAAAGGATTACGAGTTATTTGACAGTCAATAATTTTGCTGAAAGGTTTTCTGATGGAAGCCTGCGGCTTAAGTCTCAATTACAAACAAGCGATATTGCAAGAATTGCCGAAAATATTGGTGTCGATGGCACGAGATTATCGGCAGTTTTTTCAAATCCAGCGACTGCTTATAATGGATTAGATATCAGGACTTATTACACAGATATGGATGTTGCGGGTAATTTTCATGCTGTTACAGATAATGGTAATAATTTGGCTAGTGGTACAGGGGTATTAAAGAATGTTAATTTTAGTGTAGTTTCTGATGGATTGTCCAATGTCTTTAGGGGTTTTAATGCTCGATCCATTAATTTTGGTCGAGGGGACATCAATGTGCTTATTCCTGATGCGAATAGACCAGCCGTTCGGATTGATCAGCGAGGAATACCATTAATATTAGCTAGTTCCACGGTTCCTGATGCGCATATCAATGCCCGACTAGATGCGCCGCCAGAAACCCAGGGTCAAGGCAAGAAAAAAGAGGAAAACTTTGAAGCTACTAATAGGGCTATTATTCTGGCCCTAGATAAAAGCACTACGGTTGTTGACAGCGGGTATCAAGTGGCAGGGCTTTCATTTAATGATTTCGCACAGCCTATAGTCACTTTAACACAGGATTTCTCAAGGGTTAATTTAAAAGTAAGGCCAGAGAATGAAAAAGATCTTCCTTTTGTGGCGTATAGTTATGAGCAAAATCGAGATGGCGCGATAACAGGGGTTCGAGAGTTAGGCGGCCAGGGATAATTAATTCAGCGCCTGTGACCTTCTTTAGGTCTGTATCTGACATTTGAAACATCTGTGCTGGCCCAAAATGATCACCTTCAAATAAAACCTTTGTATCTGCATATGCTTGCGACAAAGCACCATATCCCGTACTGCTCATGCTATTGATAACAAACTGAATTCCTCCCTGTGATGTTGTTTGTTGATAAACTAAATTGCTATCAGTATCCCTAAGATATCGAAGCACATTAGTCGGATCGGC
>JADFXW010000163.1 GCA_015233375.1 Candidatus Omnitrophota bacterium
CCTCAACATCAGCTGGGTCCTTCTTCTTAGGCACCTTGGGCTTTTGTCCAAAAGTCCTTTCCCAAATATCAGGCATACTCAAACGCGCTTTTCCAGCTTGTGGTATCTGCGGGGCTTGTTGTACTGCTGCGGGCTGCTGAGTTAGGCTCTCTGCTTGTGGCTCTGATGGCGCTACAGCTTCCTGTATCGTCATGGGCACAGCGGTTCTTTGAGCCTTCTCTTGAGAAGCTGTATCTCCAAATAAATGCTCCAGGAAGGCCATGAATGCCTTTTCCTGAGGCTTACTCATCCCTGAAATCCTCTTGAGCACTGCTGGATGAGGGATGTTCATATTAATCGTGACTGATGGAATAACCGTATCCCACAAAGATTTCGGTATTATCTTCAAAAGCCTTGCTTCATCAGGCTCTCTGGGCATTACTGCCTCAACCATTGGCCTTAAAAACCCTGGAACTGCCTTTTCCCACAAGGATTCAGGTAAAGCCCCCTTTAGCCTTGGCTCGCTCGGATTAAGAGACAGAAGGATATTGGCCACATTTTTCAATTGACCCTTCTCTTTAGCCGCATCCAAATGGGCCATTAATCCAAACGCCAGGGCTTGTGGGCTCACATAAACAGAGGAGGCCACCAGGTTCCGTAACTCTTGAACAGGAACTGTTGTTGGTTGTTTAACACTACTAATAAGGAAAGCTGCCTTTTGCATTGACTTTTGCAAGGTAGCGGCTAATGCCCCTATTTTCAGCTTCTTAAATTCAGCTGGTTTCAATTGCCCTCTGAGATTATCCACCAGATCTTTAGCTTTCTTTAAATTATCAACCCTTACCCCAAGCACCTGCATATGCTGCAAGAGGCTTAAAGTATGTTGCTTGTCAAACCTGTGTCCACTCATCTGCTCAAGGTCCTGGATAGAAATATCCACCACCTTATTATATTTAGCTTGTAAATCCGCCAACTCATCCAAGACCTTGCGAAGCTGCCTGGCCATGAGTTTTCCAATAAGCGGCACCTGGAACATCAGGCGCTGCTTCATAATGGCAATAACCTCATGTTCCTTACCCACAATCGCCTGAAGTTGTTCATCAAGCTCTGGCTTGGCAAACCGTTTTTTAAGTTCTTGGTAGAATGGATTATCCGACGGAACCTGTAACACTTCGGCAAAGGCCGCAGGCATGCGGTGCGGCCTGTCCGCATTATTAATAAACGTGCGGACCAATTTCTTCAGGTTTTCTGGAGAATATTGCCATATATTATTGGTCCAAAAAGAAGCTTGAATAGCTATTTGTCGAGCCATCTCGAATTCCGTAATACCTGCGCTTAATAGTTGCTGGCCAATATTAAAGCTAAGCTCCACCAGTTGTTCAGGTAAAAGTCTTTCCAAGGTTTGCCCTTTGGCTAATTGAACGCCAACCAGACGCATCAAATGATTCATGTCTTGTGCGGATATAAAGTCTACAAAGGTTACCGCCATGGGGAACATCATGTTAATCAATTGCCAGCCCCGAGGCGTTAATTTACGGTTATCTTTCGCGCCCACGGTCAAGCCATTTTTGGGGTCCTTAAACGCATCGATAATCGCTTGAGGCATTTCTCTATCGTGCTCATCAAAGGCCTCTAGAATGCGTGTAAAGTTCCAGTCCTTTTGATTGGTAAACCTGCCCAAATTAGCCTGCTCAGAGAATTGGACCTCTCCCGTCGCATCAGCCAATTTCCCTAAAACCCTGGTTGGCCTGATGGCGACGCTTAGGCCAAGCATCAAATTCAAGAACCCTTCATCATGACGCTCCAGGCGCGTCCTTAACCCGTGGACATCCAGGTTATCAGAACTCAATAAATCAGGGATGGAATCAAGATCTGCCTTGGTTTGAGTCAGGACCACCTGCATTTCAACGTCCCCTAGAGGCTGAGGCACGCCTGCGCCAAGATTGCGGCTCTTGAGGGCTGTGGCACGCTGTTCAATACTGGTCAACATTTCCCTAAAGAGGACCAGGAGTTTCTTTTCTTTTTGTAATTCGGGATGATGCAACAGAGCGGTCAACATCATACGGGCAGACTTAAAGGCATGTTCATACGCATCCGCAATCTGTTGAGGCCCGCTTAAAGGCGCGTCATATAAACGCTGTCTTGGTGTCACAAAGCCGCCAACGCCCACCAACTCGTGGGTCTTGGCCAGGATATCACTGATTTCCTTATTACCTGTCTTCTCAAAATAATCTTGCAGGGCCTGTATCGGCCATATCATTTCCTTATACCGGATAGTATTGCCCAAGATGCTTGAGATAACGGATGATACCAGCAAAACTTCCTGGTATTTGGCTGTTATTTTAAGTTTTTCGACAAGGGCTTCTTCAGTATCCACTTTCTTAAGCCTGTCTTCATCAATAGTCAGGTTGTTCTCATCCGTTAAGAAAGGCCTTACGAGATCAATAATCTCCTGGACATCGGCATCCTGCAAGGCTGCTAATTTCAAATCCGGCAGTCTCTGGATAATACCCCTAATCCTCTCCTGAATTTCGGTAGTATCAATCAAAACCACGCAACGGCCAACATCTGTCTTTTGACGGTGAATGCGGCCTTTACCCTGGCTTAAATAAGTTTCAGGCGTATTATTGCCCGCGAAAATAACATCCGCATCGCCGGCCATATTATATCCTTCAGCAGCATACAGCAAGGCAAAGACAAATTTGATGTCTTTGTTCCTGAATACTTCTTCCGTATCAAATCTCTTGGAATCAATGATCTCAATCTTGGCATCGCTTGCAGAAAGTCCTAATGCGACTAATTTCTCCTGGACCATCTCAGCCAATTTATGAAGGCGGTTAATATCATTAAACAAGACTAATGCTCGTCTTGGCGAAGTCGCCGTCTCTCGACCTTGATCATCCCTGAGTCCTGTTCCTTGCCTGGCCTCATACATACGATTAGCGATGCGATCTGCTAAAGCGTCGTCACCATTCTTATCCTGATCTGGCGGCTGATACCCTTCTACGACAATTTGTTCCTCAGGTTTTTGGCCCTGACGATACAGATCGTGATCCTTAAAGAAATCGCTTTGTCTTTGAGGATTAATGATATCGACCTCTGCCCGGGTTAACTGAGTCAATAATTTTCCAATACTGGCCTTAATCCCTGACGTAACACCCGCAACAGCGCCTTCTCCCATCAAAAGTTCCATGGTGGCTGTTTGTTGTCTTGAC
>JADFXW010000164.1 GCA_015233375.1 Candidatus Omnitrophota bacterium
CGCCTGCTGTGAGTAACCAAAAAAGCGCATACATCTTCACATTTTGGCCATAGTCCAAGGCAAAAGGTGAAAAGGCCAATAATAAAGCGGAAACGACTCCTACTTCCTTATTAAAAAACTCATAGCCCTTGGGGCTTGTCTGCCGTGGCTTATTTATGTTTTTAGCCATTTTGGGATTGAACCTTATAACACCACACCCGCGGCAGGTCTTTTTTACTACTTTCGTTATTTTGTTCAAGCCTTGTTATACGTCATAGGAAGTTCTGATGACGGTTTCTGGAAGCTGAATTATTTGATTTATATTTTCTTGATGATGTATTTCTTAATCGACATCTTATTTTTTAAAACTAACAGGTCGAGGAGAAATCATCTTTTTATCTTATGTTGGATTTTGTTTTCAACGGTCCTTTTTTTTGTCGTGGATTATTTCTTGATTCATACACGATTATTCTTTAGGTATGTGGGTTTTATTCAGGTTCCCCTTATTTTGTTTGTTGCAAGCCAAACAATCTATATGGAGCGTATTTTAAAAAAGGCTTTAGTCGTTATCATGGTTTTAGTGGCCATGGACTACACCTATGTGTATTTCCGTGACGATTTAAGGCATCCTCATCAGGACTGGCGGAAGACCTCTCATGAATTAGCGCAGGAGATTAAAACAGGTGATGTGGTGTTGTCTTTAGTGAATATACCCACTTTTCAATATTACTATAAAAATGATGTTAAGAATTTTATACAGGTATCAGAGAGTTTTAAATTTTCAGATGTTTTATTTAAAAACCGAATGTCGTTACAAAAGGTGGGGTCAATTTTTGTGCTTTATAAACAAGAAAGAATACCGGACATCAGATTAGACGGATTTTCTTTGGATGACAGAACAAGCCATGGCGAAATTGGTTTCTTGCATTTTCATAAGGTGGGTATGTCATGAAGTATTCAGTCATTATCCCGGTTTATAACGAAGAGGATTCTGTAGGGAAGGTTTATCAAGCCCTGCAAGATGTTATGCGCGCTCTTCAAGCACCTTATGAGATTGTGTTTATTGACGATGGTTCTAAAGACCAGACCCTGTTACGATTACAGAAACTTTCTGAAAAAAAAACGGATATTAAAGTCATTTCATTAAGAGATCATGTGGGCAAGTCTGAAAGCTTACAAGCTGGATTTGATAATGCTTCAGGAGAAATTTATATCTGTATGGATGGTGATGGTCAGGATGACGCGCGGGATATTCCAAAGCTATTAAATAAGATGGCACAAGGCTATGATGTGGTTTATGGGTGGCGTCTCAAAAGGCAGGATGGGAGGATCAAGCGATTTTCGTCTTGGCTGGCAGGCGGGATCAGAAGGATTTTCACCAAAGAGCAAATCCATGATGTGGGCTGTGCTTTACGTGTTTTTAGAAAGAAAGATATTCAAGGGATATGTTTGTCTAGAGGGCTTCATCGATTTTTTTCCTATATTATGGAAAAAAAAGGATATAAGATTGCGGAGGTAGAAGTGAATCATTATTCTCGTCAGACGGGAATTTCAAAATATGGGATTGTCAATAGACTGTTCGAAGGGATGGCAGACCTTTTTTTAGTGCGTTTTACAGATATCGATAAATTAATGGCGCATCATCCGAAATATCAAATTAGAGAGTATAAAGTGTATGAATGAACCGTATATTTACAAAGGAAAAGGGCAAAGGATAGATACGAGGGCGGCTTGGGAGTATATCCGCAAAGGGTATTTGCTCAAGCCGCGTACTGTCCTGGAAGGTCGAACGAAACATCTTCAATCCAGCTTGGCCTTGATTAAAGTTGTGGATAACAACCTTTTGTCCATCACAGAAAAGGCCTTAAAAAAAGCCATGGGAAAAATGGCTGGCGCAAAAAGGTTGATTATGTTTAGCGGTGGTTTTGATTCTTTGTTAATGGCCCATTTGGCCCGGCAGGCAGGGGCCAAGGTTGAGGCTGTGACTCTTCAATTTGAAGATTTTAATCTCTATACAGTCAAAGGTGCTTGTGAGTCAGCTCAAAAAACAGGTATTCCTCATCAAATTCTTCATGTGACAGCTGTTGAGTTTTTGTCTGCTTTTGAGCATATGCTGGGTGTTATTGATGAGCCTGTTTTGGATTTGGCTTTAGGGGTTGTTGATGCGGCTTTTAAAAAACACGCCACACAGATAGGACAAGAAACATTTATTTCAGGGATGGGGGCTGATCAATGGTTTGGTAATGCCGCCTTTGATGATAGATTCTCAAGCCTTGAACAGGCCTTAGACTGGGCCCGAGTTAATCAAGTATCTCATCAGAGGATTGCCAAAGAGCATGGTTGTCAATTTGTCTTTCCATTTTTATCAAATGAAATGTTGGCTTTGGCCCAGCAGGTTCCGTGGGCTATGAAGAAAGACAAGAAATTATTACGCGCTTTAGCGTGTTCACACCAAATTCCTCACCGTGGCTTAAAGACTGAGGTTCAGCTGCCCATTTTGATGGAGCGGATATTAATTAAAAAATTTGCGCATAGGGCCTGGCCCAAGCCTGTATCACCAAAAGCGGGGACAGAGGCAGATCGTCCTATAAAATTGCGTCAAATAATCCTTGGCCTGTGGTTAGAAAAACATGCCTAGTACGCCGTGAATTTAATTGATGATAATTTGTCATTCCCGCGCAAGCGGGAATCCATTAAAAGAACTATCGGCAACTAAATACACAATGTATTAGCGTAATAAAATAAGTCTTAATTGAGTAACCATCATAGTGAGTTTTATTAAAAAGGGGGTGTAGCTTAAGACGCATCCGAGGAATAGTAATGGGGCAAAAGAAACACGGGTGTGCTGATTCTTGAAATGTTCGAAGATGGTATGTATCAAGGTTGATATGGCCACTGACAAAAAGATTTGCCAAAGGTAATGGAGTAATGCAGGTCCTGTTAATGACGAACTCAGAAGCCGCAAACGTAAAAGAGTGCCTGCTATTAAAGTCAGGATGATTGGCAGGAGTAATTTTTTGACATCAAAAGATATGTCCGTCTGGGCCTCTTTTTTGAGACGATATCCCCAATTATAAAAGAGAAAAGAGACTGTCAAAATGATGATAGGGTTTGTGATTTTAGTTGCATAATAAATGGGGAATAAAATCCATGATGAAAAGAAAACAGTCGCGGTTGCCTCAAATAAGGCGCAAAGCCGGGCCACTGAAA
>JADFXW010000165.1 GCA_015233375.1 Candidatus Omnitrophota bacterium
TCATGACCAAGATTGGAATGAATTGGACTGATTTAGCAGCGTTAAGCAAGACGAACGTGAATTGGAGTGATTTCGAAGTATTAACCACGAGAGGTATTAACTGGAATGATTATGCTCAAGAGATTCTGAATGATATTTTGAGCACCAGGGTTAAAGAGGAAGTGGATAATAATTTGATGAGCGAATTTATTGAGAAATTAAAAACCGTTGATATGAGTCGTATTAGTAAGGATTTAACAACGGCGGATGTTATGAGTGCCAACGCCATACCAGCGTCCCTTTTAGATGAATTGGCAAAGGGTTTAAAGTCGAAGCTTTCTCGGGACATCAAATTAAATGCCAAGGTTGACCCTTCTGTTGTTGGGGGAGTGGTGCTCATGTTTGGCAGCCTTCGTTTGGATGGCAGTTTGCACAATGCCCTCAAGGAATCAGCCAATGTCCTTAAGCAGAAAATTGAGAGATCCTATTTAAATGGGTAAGGCCAGCAAGGTCAAGGTTGAGGTTGGTGAGGTCCGTGATTTAGTTGATTTGGTCCAGGTTTTGAAAGATATTGCGGACATGAGATACCATGCCATGTCTGCCCAGCGGATTAAGTTTAACCGTTTTAATGAATCGTTTACTGAATTCTTTAACCTGGTTGGGTTTTCGCATGTGCAGCATCCGCTGGTTAATAACAGTAATCCTAACCCGCTCATTCTGGTCATTTCGACTGAGCGGGGTTTTGTGGGGGACTTAAATAGCCGTGTCGTGTCTCGTGCCATGGAGGAAAAAGAGAAAAGCCCGGATTCTAAATTTGTGGTTGCTGGAAGGCGAGGGGTTGTGAAGTTTGAAGACATGGGACAGAAGGTTCAAAAGTCCTGGGAAGAGATAGATGAGCACAGTTTTTATGAAGTGGCCATGGAGATAAAGACCTATTTGGTCAAAGAAGTCATGGAAGGCAGGGTTGGTAAGGTTATCATCGTATACCCATGGCCTAAGGATTATACCGTGACCAAGCCACGTGCGGTCAAGCTGTTGCCTTGCGAGGATTTGCTGCCAAAGCAGAGTCAGACGGTTGAAAAGTTTTTGAATGTGCTTGAAGAATCAGATCCGTTGGATATGATCGGGTATTTGGCGGATATGTGGTTGTTATCGAAGATTTATGAAATATTTTTTGATACCAATTTGGCCGCTGCAGCAGCCCAAACACAGCAGTTGGATAATAGTCTTACTAAAATGCGCAAAGAGCGTGAGGTTGTGAAATTAAAGTATCGAAAAGCCAGGCGTGGAGACATTGATAAAAGTTTAAGGGAAGTCTTCTCCGCGAGGCTCATGGTGGGCAAGACCTAGAATTATTTTGTATCATTGCGATGCCTTTTTTAGGCCGAAGCAATTTTTTAAAATTCCCCCTCTTTGCGAAGCGATTAAAGAGGGGGTGAAACAACCTTTTAAATTTCCCCCTCTTTTTTTAAAGAGGGGGTTAGGGGGAGTTCAAATATGGAACAACCAAATACACCAGTTCAACAGACAGAATTACCACCTGGCGTTGTTCCAGATACTGGCCGTGTCGTTTCTGTCCAAGGACCCGTGGTTGATGTGCGTTTTCCTGAAGATGAAGAAGCTCCAGCGGTCTATGACTGTATTCTTACAAAGACTTTTGATGATAGAAAAATAACCTTACAGACCGCAGAGCATATAGGGCCAGGTCTTGTGCGTTGTGTTTCCTATAATGAAACCCTCAATATCCAGTTAGGGGCGCCTTGTACGAATACCAGGCAGCCCACAGCCATTCCTATTGGCGATGGGTGTTTTGGCCGTGTTATGGATGCTTCTGGACGTCCTTTGGACAATGGAGGACCTTACGCGTGTCCTGAAACAGTGCCTATTCGAAAACCGGTGAAGCAGGTCAGTTTTGATCTCAAGAAAAAGGGTCGTGAAATTCCGGAGTTACTCGAAACCGGGATAAAATATATTGATTTATTGTATCCCATGATAAAGGGCAGCAAGACAGGTGTTCTCGGAGGGGCCGGTTGCGGCAAGACCGTTGTTATCCTGGAACTTATTAATAATATCGTCAAGGCGCATGGCGGGGCTTGCGTTTTTACCGGCATAGGGGAGCGCATCCGGGAAGGCAATGAGCTTTATTTCGAATTGGAAGAACAGCATCTTTTGCACAAGGTCATGTTAGCCTTTGGTCAAATGGATCAGCCTCCTGGTTCACGCGACGAGGTTGGGAATGCGGGTTTGACCATGGCGGAATACCTGGTTGCAAAGAACAAGGATGTTCTTCTTTTTATGGACAACCTATACCGTTTTATCCAGGCAGGTCAGGAGGTTTCAACCCTTTTAGGCCGAGTTCCGTCGGAAACAGGTTATCAGCCCACCATGTCCTCTGAAGTCAATGTAGTCCAGGAGCGTATCAGGTCTGTTGAAGGAGGGGGGTCTATTACAGCCATGCAGGCTGTTTATGTGCCTGCGGATGATATGACTGACCCTGCGGTTGTGGCTATTTTCGCCACCTTGGACGGCGTTATTGTGCTTTCGCGTGATCTGGTCCAGCGTGGTATGTACCCTGCCATTGATCCTTTACAAAGCTCTTGTACCAACCTTGATACCAACGTGGTGGGTCGAAGGCATTATGAGGTCTCTCAACAGGTTATCCAGCATTTTAATAAACATAATGGCCTTAAGCGTATTGTGGCGGTTATTGGTCTTGAAGAGTTGTCCAAGGAGGACCAAAAGATATATAAACGTGCGGAAAAATTGTATAATTTCATGACCCAGCCTTTTACGGTCTCTGAGGTTTTTACCGGCAAAAAAGGCGAGTATGTGCCTCTGGAAGACAATATCATCGGTTGTGAAAGGATCCTGCGCGGGGACTATGATCATATGGAAGCGCAGGATTTTTACATGATCGGCAAAGCCCCCAGGATTTAACAGGCAAGAAATTTATAGTCCGTAGAAATATTCATGTCATTCCCGCGAAAGCGGGAATCCAGTTCAAACATAGCAATTATCTATATGTATAAACCCGTCTCTAATAAAATATTAGTTGATGTTCTAATCAAGTCAGATTTGATAAGCGCCAACGAGGCTGATTCTTATGTCCAAAAAGCCAAGGAAGAGCATAAGAATTTAGACACCTACCTTATCCGTCATGGGATCCTGCATGATCATGAAATCGTT
>JADFXW010000166.1 GCA_015233375.1 Candidatus Omnitrophota bacterium
TGTGTCCGTGAGGCTTATGCCAAGTCTTAACCGTGTCAGTGCCGCGTGGGGAAGCATTAAGTTTAATGCGACTACTTTTGATGCTGTTTACGATGATTTGATGTATTGTGAGTCTTTAGATGCCCAATAACAGGATTTACAAAAAGAAGGCCCTATTGTTTTTCAAGAAGAGATTAAGATGAAAGATGTGAGTTTTTCTTATGAAAATGCAAAGTCCAATGCAGTGACATCTGTTTCATTGGCTATTGGGAAGAACACAACGGTTGGGATGGTGGGTTCTTCGGGCGCCGGTAAAAGCACAACAGTTGACATTATCCTTGGACTGTTGAGCCCATCAAGCGGCAACGTGTTTGTGGATGGTATGGATATTCGTCATCATTTGCGGGCATGGCAGTCCAAGATAGGGTATATCCCTCAAATGATTTATTTGTGTGATGACACCATCAAAAGCAATATTGGTTTTGGTCTTGACGAGAAGGAGATTGATGAGGCCAAGGTCTGGGAAGCGCTGAGGCTGGCCCAGCTTGAAGAGTTTGTGCGTGGTCTGCCTTTGGGAATAAATACGGTGATAGGGGAACGAGGGATACGTCTTTCCGGAGGTCAGCGTCAGCGGATCAGCATTGCGCGGGCCCTTTATCATGACCCAGAGATTTTGGTCATGGATGAGGCCACCGCGGCCCTTGATAATGAAACAGAGCGAGATTTCATGGAGGCGCTTGGGGGGCTTTCAGGAGGAAAAACCATCATCATCATCGCCCATCGCCTAACAACGGTCCAGGCGTGTGACAAGATTTTCTTTTTAAAAGAAGGAAGGCTGATGGCTCAGGGGACATATCAGGAATTATTGCAAAATTGTCCGCAGTTTAGGGACATGGCCCAATCAGGGCGTCAGGTTGTGTCATTGCGAGGAGGGCTTTAGCCCGACGAAGCAATCTTTTATAAGAGGAAAAAATATAGCTATGTATAAAAAGCATAAAATTTTGGCCCTCATCCCAGCTAGAGGGGGAAGCAAGCGTCTGAAAAACAAGAACATTCTTCCTTTGGCAGGCAAGCCATTGATTGCCCATACCATTGATTTTGCTTTAGCCTCCAAATATATCGATAGGGTCATCGTTTCCACAGATTCTTTGTCTATTGCACGTGTGGCCAAGAGGTATAAGGCAGAAGTTCCCTTCTTGAGGCCTGCAAAGATAGCAGAAGACAGGACTTCGGATTATCCTGTTGTCGCGCATGCGATAAGGTGGCTCAAAGAAAATGAGGATTATTCAGTGGATATTGTCGTTTTTTTGCGGCCAACGGTCCCCTTGAGGGCAAAAGGGTTGGCAGAAAGGTGCATTGAAAGGCTTGTTAACAATGCCGCAGATTCGGTCAGGACAGTTCGTTCGGTTGGACGGTATCATCCCTATTGGATGCTGACGGTGGATAAAAATGGCAAGGCGCATCCTTTTATAAAAGGAAAAAGTGTTGATCGATATTACCAAAAACAACTTCTTCCAGCGTTATATGAACATGATGGATATTGTGATGCTATTCTTTCGAAGAATATTGATATCAATTGTTCGCCGGATGCAGGTTTGACAGGGTTTTATGGTCAACGGATGTCTATTGTTATGAATGATAGTCCAGAGCCATTAGTTAATATTGATACGTATGAGGATTTTATTTTAGCAGAGTATCTGATGAAAAGAGGCCTATGCCACAACACGAGAAAGTAGGTGTCGCCGTTTTGGGCGTGAGGGGATATGCGGCTAAAATTATTCAAAAGATTAAGCAAAGCGCAAGGTATGATCTAAGGTGGTGTTATCATTATGATCGCCAGATTGCTTCTCAATTTGCACATGAGTATTCTTGTCAAGGGACTCACAACTTATCGGATATTCTCAGTGACGAGAAGGTTGTAGGTGTGTTTATTGTGACCCCCAATGAATTTCATTGCGAACAGATATCTAAAGCGTTGTTAGCCCAAAAACATGTTTTTGTGGAGAAGCCAATGACCGCTACCTTAAAAGAAGCAGATACTGTTAGAGAGCTTTTAAATCAACATAATAAAGTTTTTATGGTGGGCCATAATTATCGCAGAAAGAGCGGTGTTCGAAAGATGAAGGACATGTTGGATAAAGGGGTTCTTGGTCAACCTGTGAGTGTTGAATTTATTAACAGTCATGGGGGAGGGTTTCATTTTAGCCCGCAGCATTGGAGAACTGATGTTAACCGTTGCCCAGGAGGTCCTTTAACGATGCTTGGGCCTCATTCTTTTGACACTACAGAGTATCTTTTAGGGCCTGTTCAACGAGTGTTTTGTTGGGTCAAAAATGTTTGTGTTCCTATTCAGTGTGCAGACACTTCCGCGTGTCTTTTAGAAATGCAACAAGGCGCTATCGCCTATTTTTCACATAATTATAATGTCCCTTCCTGTGCCTATCTTAAACTTCATGCCAGTGAAGGGACAGTCCATTATGACCTTGATTCGGAAGTTATTGCTTATAGAACAGGACGTGATGTTAACGGTGTTTGTGCCAGGACAGAAATGATTAAAATTCCTTTAATTGATGATCGTTTAGAAGAAATTATTGAATTTGCTGATGCTATTCAGGAAGGGAAAACTGTTGAGACAGGTTTAAAAGAGGCTTGGCGATCAGTGGCCTTTCTGGAGAGTGCTATGTTATCATCGAAGAAGGCGTGTAGTATCGATATTCCAATATTTGAAAAGAAAGAAAAAGATGTCTAAAGACAACCCTCTGACATTGGTAGAACGGAATTTTAAACTCCAGGGAAGGTTTGATTGTGATGATTTAGCCTCAAGGAAGAGTCTATTAGAAGACGCGTTAAAATCTTTTTTGGCCTCAAATAAAGTCGATCCTTGCGATAGGGCCGATTTTGAAGAAATGCTTAAGGTTTTAAAAAGGGATGTCTTTTCTGGGAATGAAGCAGGTGCCGCGAACTATTCCTCTTTTGCCACGACAGAAATTGAGGAGGCATTGAATAGGATACCGCAAGGGCAAGCGTTGTCGTATCTTTTATATCGGCATCGCTGGCATCATAGGCCGCAAATGGCGTATGTCGGGGACTTTCCCATTCATTTAGGGATTGAATCAACCAGTGTGTGCGATCTGAAATGTAAAATGTGTTTTCAGACGGACCC
>JADFXW010000167.1 GCA_015233375.1 Candidatus Omnitrophota bacterium
ATACAAGCGAGCCATTTCCCGCAATACGGCGCGATAATACATCATGTACCCCCGCTGACCTTTTTTCCAGGGAGCAATGGCACTAACCCAGGGTTTGGATGCATCCGGGACAAGGGCAGCTGAATCTATCTCCATCGGTGGCATAGGGGTGATTTCAGTGGCCGCGAATATTGTTCCCCGCGATGTGGTGGCCCTAGTGGACGCTTTTACCAAGGGGGGTTTAAAGAAAGCCAGGGAAATCAACCTTAAGCTTTTGCCGCTGATCCGGTCTTTGTTTATTGAGACCAACCCTATACCTGTTAAAAAAGCCTGTGAATTGATGGGTCTTTGCAGCGGGGTTCTTCGCCTACCCATGTGTGATATGGAAGAAGGTAATTTAGTTCAATTGAAAGAAGCATTAAAATTGTACGGGTTAATTAAATAAGGACGTAAAGATGATTAAACTCGCCATTTCCGGTTGTCAGGGCAGGATGGGCCAGCGCATTATGGCATTGGCATTGCAAGAGAAGGTCTTTAAGATTTCGGCTCTGTTAGAAAACAAGAACCGCCCCGATGTTCCTTTATTGTCTCACAATATCCCGGTCAATTTTGAAGATGCGGCTTTAAAGGGAAGTGATGTTCTCATAGAATTCACAACACCTGAAGCAACGCTCGAGCACCTGAAAGCCTGTTGCCAGTACGGTCTTAACATGGTTATCGGTACAACCGGTTTTACCAAGGCTCAGATGACGCAGATTAAAAAAGCGTCTTCCCGGATTGCCATTGTTTTTTCATCCAATATGTCGGTGGGGGTAAACCTGGTTTTTGGCCTGATCCGCCAAGCGGCACAGATAACGGGAAAGGATTATGCCATAACTTTGAGTGAAACACATCATATCCATAAAAAAGACGCTCCCTCAGGAACTGCCAAAACCATGGCTGAAATAGCTCAACAATACTCAAAGACGAAGGTCAAGGATATTGCTTCTATCCGTGAGGGAGAAGTCATTGGCGATCACACGATCACTTTCGAGAGCTCTGCGGATATGATCTCTATTCATCATCATGCCAAAACCCGCGATATTTTCGCGCAAGGGTCTTTGGTTGCGGCAAAATTCCTGTCTAAAAAGAAAAAAGGCCTGTTTAATATGCAGGATGTTTTAGGGTTAACATAGAATGGCATGGGGGGGGTTTTGAAGTCGTTTTATATTAAATCGATTTCAATAATTTTTATCCTGTGTTTGGGGATACTTGTCTATTCCAATGCTTTTTATTGTTCGTTTCATTTGGACGATGTTATTTCCATTGTTAACAATTCTTTTATAAGGGATTTTTCTAACCTGCATTCCATTTGGAATGCTTTGCCCCGCCGTTTCATCCTCTATCTATCCTTGGCCCTGAACTATCATTTTCATCAGTTGGACGTATTCGGGTACCACGTTTTTAATCTGGCAGTGCATTTAGGCTCTGCCATTTTGGTCTGGTGTTTTGTTTTTTTAACACTTTCCACACCTGCCATGAAAGGCCAGTCTGCTGGCGGATCTGGAAAAGATATTTCCCGCCATGCTCATCTCGTAGCGTTGTTGGCTGGGTTGGTATTTGTTTCGCACCCGCTCCAGATCGAAGCTGTGACCTATATAGTGCAGCGTGCAGCGTCACTGGCCACATTCTTCTATTTGGCTACACTCTGTCTTTATATCCAATCAAGGCTGCTCGATGAAGCAAGGCCTGATTCGAGGGTCGGTCAATTTTGCTATGTCCTTTCCGTGGCAACAGCAATTATGGCCATGTATACAAAGGAGATTGCCATAACACTGCCTTTGATGATTGTGCTCTACGAGTTTAGTTTTTTAAAAAAGAAGGGGAGTTTAAATTGGGGGCGCCTTATTCCTTTTGTACTGACGTTGTTTATCATCCCTGTCACTATGTTCCTGACCGAGTCAGCAAAAGCGCAAGCCATGAGGGGCGCGCTACCGGAGGGGCCGACAGATATCTCACCATTCCATTATCTTTTGACCGAATTCAGGGTGATGGTCACCTATCTCAGGCTGCTTTTTTTTCCGGTAAATCTGAATCTGGATTATGATTATCCTGTTGCTCAGAGTATTTTTGATCTTCCCACTATAGCCAGTTTTTTATTTCTGACCATAATCCTGATCATGGCCAAACGTTTATGGATAACGCACAGATTAATTTCATTTTCTATATTTTGGTTTTTTCTGGCTTTAGTTCCTGAATCCAGTGTCCTTCCTATCAAGGATGTCATTTTTGAACACAGGCTTTATTTGCCGATGGTGGGGTATAGTTTATTTTTGGTTTGCGGGGCATTTTATCTTTTGGGCCCTCATGACGGACACTCGCCGGTATTGGGCAAAAACAGTATTAAGGTGATGGTTCTGCTTTTGGCGGTGCTCATAACCATCAATGCTATTTTGACGTATCAAAGGAATGCCATTTGGAAAGATGAGATAATTTTATGGACGGATACCGTTCAAAAGTCCCCGCATAAATCAAGGCCTTATTTTGCCCTGGGTTATGCCTATTTCCAAAAAGGGGATTTTATTCATGCCCTCTCCAATTACAACAAGGCCCTCGAAATAAGTCCTGAATTTGTCGAGGTCTATATCAATCGGGGGAATACTTATAATCAAGTGAAGAATTATGATCAAGCCATATCTGATTTTACAAAAGCCCTTGAATTAAGGCCTAAGTTTGCCCCGGCATACTACAGTCTGGCGTCTCTTTATGTCAACCTGGATAAACGTTCCCAAGCCATATATTATCTCACCAAGAAAGTTAAAATAAATACTGCTATTGCCCCTCTTTGCCTTACAAAATCAATGGCAGGAACCATTACCATCCCTTCCTTCGGGCACAACAATCTTCATTTAATCCAGGAAGATTGCACAAGCTACCTCACTGATGATCAGCCCATCGCACGTAAAAACAGATCTTATGTTGAAGATGAAAATTCTTTAAGCGCATCGAGGAATCTTGGATCAACTTCAAAACCTAATTTTTGCGCCCTATGCACATCCACCAGAGCAAGATCGTAATTTTTCAATTTATAGTAAGCATAAGCCCGGTTATAATATACCTCGCCGTTCTTTGGGTCTAGGTCGATCGCTTTTGTAAAGTCAGAAATTGCCCCCTTAT
>JADFXW010000168.1 GCA_015233375.1 Candidatus Omnitrophota bacterium
AGATTCTTCTTAATTCAGCCGAAGAAAGGGCCGGCGCCACCTGTATTTGAGAACGGACGCGGCCATTGACCTGGACGGCCATGGTGATGACCTTCATTTGAAGGGACGCCTCATCATGGATAGGCCATGCCTGACGGGCAATCGAATCTTGATGCCCCATCATCTGCCACATTTCTTCAGCCACATGAGGTGAAAACGGGGATAACAATAAAACAAGGGTTTCAATGGCCTTGTTCAATAAATTTTGTTTATGGGGCTTTTTTTCATCAACTTTATACTTATCAATGGCATTGGCTAAAACCATCAAATGACTGATGGCTGTATTAAATTTATACCCTTCTTCAAAAGAATGCGTGACCTTCTTAATAGCGCTATGCACTTCGCGTTCCAAGGGGCTATCCGCATCATCTGGTTTCACATCAGAAGTTTCTGTGGATACACTTCGGACAAACCGCTTCTCAACCATCTGATAAATCCTGTTTAAAAACCGCCAGGCGCCTTCAAGACCATCGCTATTCCACTCTAATTGATCTTCTGGCGGAGCTGCAAATAAAATAAATAACCGCAAGGTGTCCGCGCCATATTGGACCAGCACCTCATCAGGATCCACGGTATTCCCTCGGGATTTAGACATGACCTCGCCTTCTTTAAGCACCATTCCCTGGGTCAAGAGCCTGGTAAACGGCTCCTCAACATCCACGCATCCTGAATCCTTTAAAAATTTGGTAAAAAACCGGGAATACAATAAATGCAAAATCGCATGCTCAATCCCGCCGATATATTGGTCCACAGGCATCCAATACTTAACATCCTCCTTATCAAAAAGAGCTTCTTGATAATGGGCCGAGCAAAAACGCAGGAAATACCACGACGAATCAAAGAAGGTGGCCATGGTATCCGTTTCGCGGCGCGCGTTTTTATGACATTTGGGGCATTCGCACTCCACAAAATCTTTGGCCCTGGCTAAAGGAGAGCCTCCTTCACCTGTTATCTTGACATCCTGAGGCAATAAAACCGGCAATTGCGCCTCTGGCACAGGGACAATCCCGCACTCGTCACAATAAATCATAGGGATCGGAGTGCCCCAATAGCGCTGACGAGATATCAACCAATCCCTCAACCGCCAAAAAACACTCAAGCGGCCATAACCCTTTGCCTCCATCCATTCCGCAATCTTTTTTTTAGCCTCTTCATTAGGAATATTATTAAATTCACCTGAAGAAACAAGCTTACCCTCATCCTCATAAGCTTTTGACATCCCTTCAGGGGTAATCCCAGGATTGTTGGGATCTTCAATAACTATGCGCATGGATAACTGGTGCGTCTTTGCAAATACAAAATCCCTCTGGTCATGGGTTGGAACAGCCATGATGGCCCCTGTTCCATATTCCATTAAAACATAATCACCAATAAAAACAGGGATGCTCTGCTGATTAACAGGATTAATGGCATATCTCCCTATAAAAACACCTTCTTTGCGCTCATCACCGGACATCCGCAAAGATTTACTCTTATCCGCCGTCTTTTTAATGAAATCCAGGGTCTCTTTTTCCTGAGGTGTCCCTGCGGTCAATTTCTTGACTAAGGGATGCTCAGGAGCCAAGACCACATAGGTTGCCCCAAAAATGGTGTCTGGTCTGGTCGTAAAAACAGGAATCATTTCATCTGCAAGGTCCTTGACCTTAAAAAAGATTTCCACGCCATAACTTTTACCAATCCAATTTTCCTGCATCGCGCGCACCCGGTCAGGCCATTGTTGCAACTTCTTTAAGTCTTCTAAAAGGCTTGGCGCGTATTCAGTAATCTTTAAATACCACTGCTCTAATTCCTTTTGGACCACCACACTCTTACAGCGCCAACACAGTCCATTAATCACTTCTTCATTGGCCAAGGTGGTTGCACAGTCCGGGCACCAATTAACAGACGAGGCTTTCTTATACGCAAGCCCTCTTTCAAACATCTTAATAAATATCCATTGGTTCCATTTATAATATTGGGCATCACACGTGGAAAGCTCGCGATCCCAATCATAAGAAAATCCCATCCTCTTTAAACCATCATGCATTTGGGCGATACAGCGATAGGTCCATTCAGACGGGCTTGACTTGTGTTTAATCGCGGCATTTTCTGCAGGCTGACCAAAAGCATCATACCCAATAGGATGCAGGACATTAAAGCCTTGCATGGTCCTGTACCGGGCAATCACATCCGCAATCGTATAATTGCGGACATGCCCCATATGAATTTTCCCTGAAGGATAGGGAAACATTTCAAGGACATAATATTTAGGACGCGTGTTATCACGCTTCACATGGAAGGTTTTATGGGACTCCCAAAACCTTTGCCACTTGCTTTCAATGTTTTTAATATCGTTGGTGGTGTACGGCATAGGGGAGATTCAGGTAGGAATCAATTTATTTATGCGCTAATTCTTTGGCGCAGGTGGCACTTTCTTGATAATAACTAAGCCCACGTTCAATAAACTGCGCTTCCACCTTCTTAGGGCCAAAGAAACGGCGGCAGAACTCTTCCGCCTTTTTATTATCAAAAGACCGGCAGCAATAAATATCAACCGTAATAAAATCTTTAGGAGAAAGCGTATGAATGACAATGGAACTTTCAATCAACGGCACCCAGCCTGAAAGCCCTGCCTTGTCAGGAAAACGGACAGCGTCTGATCTGAATATGGCTGGCGGCGACTGCTTTTCCATGCCTAAAAATCCTACAATTTCATCAAGAAAATTGTAGCAAAGCGTCAGGTCATCACAGACCCCAGGCTTGCAGTCATAAAGATCCAGCAGAAGTTCATAACCAAACACAGACGATTTGCTCATTGATTGGCCTTCCTTTGTTATCATTTTATTCAAAGGCTGTATTATACAAAAAACTGGCGTAAATTAAAGATATTTTTTGATACCCCACCCGCACAATAAACTTTTCACTGATGCAAATATTTTATAACAAAATCAGCCTTGTAAATAATAATATTAAGAATTTATGAAGGCGGTTAAAATTTGCTTTTTAGGACTAATTAAACTAGAATAAATTCTCAACATCAACCGAGGTGCACCATGAACATCATCATCAATGGGACCGCAGAAGAAATAGCCGCTGACAGCGAT
>JADFXW010000169.1 GCA_015233375.1 Candidatus Omnitrophota bacterium
CAAGAAAGTTAACAAAGTTACAATGGCCGCTGTCTTGTGGATGAATGAATACATAATTTACCCCCTGTACTTAAAGTATGTACCATAAAATCCTTTTTTCAAGGCCTCCAAGCCAATTCTGCGAAAACGCTTTCTTAAAATTTTGTCGTCGGGGAAATAAATAAATGAGAAGAAAAGTAGATAAAATTCTTTGGAAAATCTACTCAGCGCCAATGATTTTCATGTCATGGACAAAATGAGGATATGATTTGCTGCAGGATTCGATACCTTTAACACGACAACCGATTTTTGTGCCAAGCACCGTGAAGGCCATGGCCAGGCGATGATCATGATGGGAATCAAGGAGTTGCCCTCTCTTGTAAGAAGCCTTAGGTGTAATCATCAGGGCATCCTTGGTTTCGCTGACCAACGCCCCCACTTTAAGAAGCTCTGCCCTTAAATCACTAATCCGATCCGACTCCTTGGCCCTGGCATGATGAATATCCACAAGTCTTGTGTTTCCTTTAGCAAAAAGAGCTAAAACACTCATGATAGGCACAAGATCAGGGCAATGCTTTAAAGAAAAAACACCGCCTTTAAGCGAAAAGGGGCCTTGCATCTTAATGACTTTCTCATTCTTTTCAAAACACACACCCATTCTTTTTAAAAACTCTAAAATATGCCCGTCAGACTGTATCAAATCATCATTCCAATGGCCTTGTAATAAAACATGGGACGGCAAAAGAGCCGCTGCAGCCATCGCAAAGGCAGCCAAGCCATAATCAGACGGCACACAAAAATTCTTTAACCCCTTAAATTCCTGGCCGCCTTTAATAGCATATTCCCTCGCAGAAATACGTTTAATAACAACGCCTGCCTTGGCCAAAATTTCAATGGTCATTTGAATATAGTCTTGGGAAACCAATTGACCTTTTAGGTAAAGACGCGAATCAACAGAAAGCTTAGGCAAGGCTATCAATAAAGCGGAAATGAATTGAGAACTGATACTCGCATCAATCTCCACACGTCCGCCTGCAAGCTCTCCCCCTTTAAAAATAAGCGGGACTGATTCTTGTTTCCCAAAACCATTAATATTCATCCCTTGAGAACGTAAGCATTCGCATAAATACGCATTTGGCCGGCCCACCAAGGTGCCCTTACCTATAACCTTAGCTGTAAGGGTATGGCTGCCTAGCAACGGTAATAAAAATCTTAATGTTGTGCCCGACTCCCCTACTGAAAAAATCCTGGATTTAATCTTTGAACAGGAAGCTTTTACGTGGCAATGGACGCCTTTGGTGCTGACAATGGAACCTAAAGCCTTTGCTGTTTGAAGGGCCACGAGCGCATCATCACAATCAGAAGCTCCTTTAATAGAGGAAAGGCCCCCTTGGGCTGCGATGATATAAGCACGAATAGAATAAGATTTAGACGCTGGAGGATGAATACAGCCACGAAGGCGTTTGACTGGAAGACAATTTAAGATCACGTCTTTAAAACAACTGTATCGTTTTTGTTAACAGCCCTGCTGGAAAGTGGCGTAACCAGGTCTGCGGCTGACATTTCATCTTGAACCCGTGTGGCCTTGATTTCACCTAAATATCGGCCAGCCCTGGTAACAGTCAGCAAAGAACCTGCCTTAACCCCTTCTTTTCGGCCTAAATTAAAAACAACAAACTCTGCGTCTGTATCAACGCTTAAAATAATGCCCGTACCCGGCTTTTGCTTAACCACTATTTTCCCCAAGTCTCCCTGCATTTGGCCAGTCGCATCTTTTGTATTCCCCTCATTGAGCCTTGTTTCCAAATTCTTATTTTTTTCCATTAAAGTCGTGATACGCGCTTGCATATCCTTGTCTTTGGCATCAGCAGACCTTAACAATTCCTTAAACCTGGACAACTGCTGCATGGCATCATCCAGACTTGCTTTAATCTTTTGTTTAGAGGCATCTATCGCTGTGATCTGCTCTTTAAGCTGCACGTTTTCTTTTTTCAATGCCGTACGCAAGCCCTCATTTAAATCCTGCTCATCAAGGAGACTATTAATCTTCTTGTCTTCTTCTTTATTTTTATCTTCCACTAAAGCCAGCTGGGCCTGCACATCCTTCAATTGGGTCTGGAGTTTGACATTCCCGGCTAAGGCTGTCTCCAGATCTGCTTGCACCCCTTTACACACGCGCTGTTGTTGAAAATACAGATAAAAACCAATACACGTCGATGAAATCAATAAAATCAAGGTCAAAATAAGAAAAATGGTGAATGTTTTTCCAATATTATTAAGCATAGGCTCCTTAAAATAAGGTTAAATTTTAAAATATTATAAATTAAACCTAATACCCCGTAAAGGTCAAACTTATATTTTCTCTTGAAGAAATTCTTCAGGTACAGGCGCCGTAAACTCCACTTGCTCCTTGGTCATGGGATGCATAAAGATAATATTTTCCGCATGCAGGGCCAAACGCGGGAAGGTGTCCTTGCGCCCGTATTTTGCATCCCCTAAAATAGGATGCCCCAAATGTTTCATATGCACACGTAACTGATGGGTCCGGCCAGTCTCAGGAAAAAGGGCCACCAAGGTTGATTTCGTAAAACGTTTAATGACCTGATAAGCCGTGATCGCCTCCTTCCCTTCCCCTTCCTGGGCCACCTGACGCATGTCATGGTATTTTTCATGACGTTCTAAGGGAACCTCTATCAGTCCTTGATCAAATTGAACACACCCTTCAACACGCGCCACATAACGCTTTTGGACCTTGTGTTTCTCAAACTGCCGGCCCAGCCTTGCATGAGCAACGTTATTTTTAGCAATCACGATGAGCCCTGAGGTCTCTTTATCCAGGCGATGAACAATACCAGGCCTCACCGGGCCATTCACATCTGAAAGCTCCTTATAATGATAAATCAACCCATTAACCAAGGTCCCGCCTTGAAAAGAATTAGCGGGATGCACCGTAATCCCTTGAGGCTTATTAAGAACAGCCAAAGCCTCATCCTCATAAATAATATCTAATTCCATTTTCTCAGGCTTAATATCCTCTGGGACCAAAACCTCTTCATTCATATTGATTTCAATCTGATCTTCAACTGCCACTTTATAC
>JADFXW010000016.1:0-2201 GCA_015233375.1 Candidatus Omnitrophota bacterium
AAAGGTTGATAATTTTCAGACTGGTTTGAAAGATATTGTGTTTGCCAATAAGACCGAGGAGGTTGAGGTTGAAATATATTTTCGGGATCTTCATTCGCCAAGCAGGTTGGTGCGGATGCAAGCCTTGCGCCAGATAAAGCAGCTTTCAAGGCCCACCGCGGTAGCGATGCTCGAGGATTTGCTTGCCAAAGAACACGACACATTACAGATGATTGAGGTATTAAACGCGCTGGCCTCTGTCAGCGATGAGGCATCTACTTCTAAAAATGTATTTAAGGGCTTCATCAGCCATCATGACACAGGTGTCCGTCTGGCTGCGCTCAGGGCAATCTCGAAGTATCATGATGATGATGGCTTTAATATTTTAGCGGCTTGCATGAAGGATAAGGATCCGGAAGTCAGAAGACAGGCCCTTAACTGCCTCTGCTGGAGTTTTAGTGAGCGCTGCCTGCTTTATGCTGTGAATGCTTTGCATGATAGCAATCCTGGTGTCAGGAAGGCTGCGGCCCAGATAACCGGCGCTTTGAAGGCAACCCATGCTATTTCAGGGCTTATCACACTTTTGGCAGATCCTGATAAGGATGTCCAGGCAACTGCGGCGGAATCATTAAAGAAGATAACGGATGAAGATTTTGGCTATAGGGTTAAAGGAACATTGAGGGACAAGCAAGATGCTATTGAGGCCTGGCGGTTCTGGTGGCGAGAGAACCAGACAAAATTTAAACGGAACTTAACAAGGGGGTAGGTATGGTTAAAGGATTATTCGCAGTAGTGGCTGTTGTTTTTGTTGGTGTTGTGGGTTACAAAATATTGGAAAAGAAAAATCCTGGCCTCATCAAGAAGGTCAAGGGGTCCATTGATGAAGTTGGCGAAAAGATGAGTTCTGTCATTACTGACGCCAAGGAATCATTTTACGAGGGTTACGCGAAGGGATAATCGTATTGGGGAATCATATTAATTAAAAGGATAAAACTTGCCAACAACTAAAAAGAAAAATCATAAGAGTCAGCCCAAGCCTTCAAGTCCCAAGGTGTCTAAAGTCAAGGCGTCGTCTTCATCCAGTCTTAAGAAGACCGCATCCCGGATTAAGAAAGTCCGCACCTTACAGCAGGGATTTCCAGAAGTTGTGACCTCCAGGGTCATGAAATTGGAAGAAAATCCAGTAGTCAAAGCCCGAGTGAAAGCTGCTTCGCGTAAAGGATTTTTGAATAAGGCATGTTTTAAGCTGGGTTCTTTGTTTAGTGACGCAACCGCTTTATTGGAAACAGGGAAAAAAGAGTGAGCCTATGAGAAGAATTTGTATTGCGAATCAAAAAGGGGGCGTTGCCAAGACCACGACATCGCTTAATCTGGCTGCGGAACTGGCAAGGGCGGGCAAAAAGGTTGTTTTGATAGACATGGACCCTCAGTATTCCTCCACAGCCGCTATTTTTGGAAATCAGCGCTTTGAATTTAACATTTACAATGTCATTGTCGATAAGATGGATATCCGTACGGTTATCCAGCATTCTGATGCTTTTGGAATTGATGTGGTGCCAAGCGATATCGAGCTTTCCGGTGCCACCTTGCGTATCAATGAGCATATTGGTCGCGAAAAGGTCTTGTATCATTATACGCAGAAGCTCAAATATGATTATATGATTGTTGATGCCCCGCCGTCCTTGGGGTTATTGACGGTCAATGCCCTGACTGCTTGTCATGAACTCGTGGTGCCTATTTGTCCTGAGTTCTTTTCTTTGAAAGGGATAAAGCTTTTAGAAGAGATTGTTGAGAATGTCCGTCACGGTCTTGGAGCAGATGTTGAAATTACAGGTGTGGTGATTACCCGTTATCGCGAACGCGTTGTCACCAACGAAGCCAGGGATGCGATCAGAAATTATTTTGGCAAGAAAGTTTTTGATGTGATGATCCCGGAGAATATTAAAATAGAAGAGGCCCATAACGCCCATCTTCCTATATATAAGTATGATAAGGCTTCTAAAGGGGCGGAGGCTTACCACCAGTTAGCAAAGGAGATCATGAATGGAAAAACAAGTAAAAAGGTCAGGTAAAGACATGGATCCAAGGAGAAGTAAGCTCATAGATAATCCGCTTTTGCAGTCGACCATAAAGCCGGCGATTCAAGGTGCAGCGCCTCTTCAATCCAAGGCAGCTGTCCATTCCGCGGTCAGGCAGATCAAGGAATCGACAAAATATATCAC
>JADFXW010000016.1:2211-4962 GCA_015233375.1 Candidatus Omnitrophota bacterium
AAGAGAAGGTCAGTGTTTTTGAGATCATTGGTGATCTTGAAAAACAACTGGATGCCTCCTTTACCCTCAAGGATGCTCAGGAAAAAGATATTGAGAACCTTAAAGTTCGAGCCCAGAAGGCAGAAGAAAAGGCAGCGATCGCCGAGGCAAAGCTCAAAGAGATGAAGGGTATGCTTGTTTCCCAGGAAGAATTGAATTCAGAGCTCGAGTTTCTTGAAAATGAACGGCTTGATTCTGTCGGAAAAATGAAGTCCATCGAAGAAGAGCTGGAGGGAAGGGAAGCGGTGATTAAGGATTTATCTAACAAGATGGCCGCTCTTGAAAAGGAGTGCGAGGCGCGTGATACGAGGATCGAGCAGATAGAGCTGGAGCTTGCGAGTGCAAACAAGACTATTCAAAGCCTGCATCATCAGGTTTCGCTTATGGAAGATGAGAAAGAAGCTATTTCCTCGAAATTGGAAGCAACGGAATCTGAACTCAGTGGTGTTATTACTGAAAGAGACCATGCCAAACGGGATCTGGATCGCAGCAAGGAGAGCCTGGATGAAATCCGCCTCATGCTCGCTGATACCAGGGCACGGGCAAGAGAACATTATTATAAAGCTAAACATAAATAAGGAGTTCTTAGTATGGGAAAAGTTAAGGGGTTAGATGTTGGGACAATGAACCTTGTTGGGGCTGAACAGAACGCAGAGGGCAAGATCAAGTTAAAGCTCATTCGTCATACGTTTTTGGATATCGACGCGAATGCGTTTACCATGGGGATGTTGAAAAAACAAAAAGTTCAGTATGCGGAATTAGGCGGCAAGGTTTATATACTTGGTGATTCTGCTTTTGAATTGGCCAATATCATGAATAAAACAGTGCGTCGGCCTATGCAGGATGGTGTTATGAGTCCAGGCGAGGCGGATGCTGTTCCCATCTTTGGGCTTTTGATAGACGCGGTCCTTGGAAAACCCGAGGAGAAAGGTCAGTTGTGTTATTATTCTGTGCCCGCTGATCCTATTGATGCAAATTTTAATATTGTTTACCATTCAAGTGTTATTGCAGGCGCCTTGAAAAACCTTGGCTATACACCAAAGCCGATGAATGAAGGCCATGCGGTTGTTTTTGCTGAATTAGGGGACGAGGATTTTACCGGTATCGGGATTTCCGGGGGTGGCGGTATGTTTAATATTTGTGTCTGTTATAAAACAATCCCGGCCGTCAGCTTCTCGACGAGTCGTGCGGGTGACTGGATCGACAAGAATGTGGCCCAGGTCCTTGGCATCAAGGTTAACAGGGCAACAGCCATTAAAGAAAAAGGGATTAATATCAACAAGCCGGCTAATCGCGAAGAAGAGGCGGTGTGTATTTATTACCGTAATCTTATCAATTATACCTTAACCAATATTAAGAATAAATTTGAAAAAGCTGAGCAGATACCGCAGTTTCCCAAACCTGTGGATATTGTCTGTGCCGGCGGGTCTTCCATGATAGGCGGGTTTGTTGATGTCTTCAAAGAGGAATTAAAGAAGATGACTTTCCCTATAGAGATTAATAATGTAAGGCTTGCTGATGAACCATTGTATGCGACCGCCAGAGGCTGCCTTTTGGCAGGTTTGAGTGAGGTAGAATAATCCTCTTATGTCCAATAGGTCCAAAGGCGAGGTGCTGTTCTAAAAAAGGGCAGCATTCAAGCATAGGTTCCAGGTTGTCATTGTGAGTATAGGTTCCCAGGTTGTCATTGTGAGTAGGGGTTCCCAGGTGTCATTGCGAGGAGCGTAGCGACGAAGCAATCTTAAATTGAAGGACACTATGAAACAAGGCCTTAAAGACACAAAAAGCGAGGCAAGTCAGTGGTCAACGCGGAATTGCAGAAGATTAGGGAACGGTTAGTCAAGATAAATGAAAAAATAAAGAATTATTCCGTCCAGGGTCAAACAACGCAGTCGTCTTCCAGCGAAGAAGAGTACAAGCCTCAAACACATACCTTAAATCAAAAAATACCTATCGAGGACATGCGCGCGAAGCTGCGCGCCATTAACGATTATATCCGTGACCGTGCCATGGGCAAGGATGTCAAGCCGCCGGTTTTCTTAAAAAGTGAGCCTGTCTTGGAAGAGGCAGCCGAAAAACTCTCCTTTGTCATGGAACATGAGCCTGTCGAGCAGATAGGTGAAGAGACGACACCCGTGCAATCCAAAGAAGAAGAGGAAAAGACCACCCTCGTGCTTCCTGTCATGGCTGCTCGTACAGACAAGAAGAATGCGATAAGGACCGGCGTTGGTCTGGATTTAGGGACCGCGTATATCGTCGCAAGCCGTGAGGTCGAGGACAAGCGTGTCTTTGTCAAGAATGAGCGTAACGCTTTTCTTTCCGTGCGTTGTGATCAATCGACCAAGGACTTGCTTTCCAAACTTAAGATAAAATACGTTGCCCTGCAGGATAAGCTTTATGTTTTAGGCGGCATGGCCCTGGAGCTGGCAGACATCTTTGGGCGGGAGACCCAGCGGTCCATGAACATGGGCATCCTTAATCCTTCTGAAGCTGAGTCCATCCCTATCATCCAGTTGCTTGTCAAAAACATTTTGTGGACGCCTCGTACCGAGGGTGAGATCTGCTGTTTTTCTGTGCCCGCCAATCCCATTGACCGCGACCAGGATACCATTTACCATCGAGGTGTTTTCGAGGGGATACTTCGAAACATTGGTTTTAAGCCTTTGGTCATTGATGAAGGGTATGCGGTGGTCCTCTCTGAAATGGAAGACC
>JADFXW010000016.1:5040-20892 GCA_015233375.1 Candidatus Omnitrophota bacterium
TCCCGGTGATTTCTTTTTCAATAACCCGCGGTGGTGACTGGATAGATAAAAGTGCGGCCACTGTATTAGGTGTGCCCACGACTCGGGTTACGACTATCAAAGAGCATGGCATGAATATCAAGACGCCTGTCAACCGTGAAGAGGAGGCGATCGCGATTTATTACCGGAATTATATCCATTATCTGATCGAGAACATGGCCCGTGTTTTCGACAAAAACACTGATACTCCCCGATTTACGGATGCGGTTGATCTCGTTTTTGCCGGCGGATCATCCATGGTGCCTGGTTTTATTGAGGTGGTCAAGGAAGAGATTAAAGGGGTCAAATTCGGATTTCCGATTGGCAATATCCTTCAGGCTAAAGAGCCTTTTACGAGTGTTGTGCGTGGATGTTTGTTTAATGCCATCAATGGTACAGACACATGAGCCCTGAAAATGCCAATGTTGAATTACTGCAAAGGATTGATGCCGTCCGTCAGGCACGCCATGATCTTAATGACGAATTAGGCGTCATCGAATTAACTTTAAGCGAATCCATTGGTTTAGTGGACGTGGTAGCACTTAGGGTTAAGAACAAAAGACAAGAGACTCCGATAGTCCTGCCTCCGGCAGCAGGGGTTGTAACACCCTCGGCAATGCCTCCTTTAGGCCAGGCCAAAGAGCAGCTGCCAGCCCAAGCCGGCATGACGCTTGATGAATTCAAGACGCATATGTCCGCTATCCTGCAGGGTTCTCTTGATGCGGTGACAGAGAAGCTTTCAGACAAGATTGCGGGTATGCTAAAAGAGCTTAAAACCTTGAGCGGACCTGCCCGCGAGATAAAGCTTAGAGAGCTTAAGGAAGCTGCTGAGTTTGAGTCCGTTGATCTCTCTTCGCTTTATGTGCATGAGAAGGTGCAAAGTAATCTTGAAGATGTTGGTGTTGAAGAGAAAGAATCTAAAGGGATAGATTCGACCCTTGAAAAGCTTCGCAGGCTTAAAGGGTTAAAAACCAAGACTGATGGAGAAAAGGGATGATTATTATCATGCTTTTGATAGCAGATGTTGTGGCCGCTGGTGTCATTGTTTGGAATCTCCTTCGTTTTGATTATGAATTAAATCTTGAGATAAGCAGGTTAAAGTTGCAGTTAGGTATGTCAGAGGCGAGTCCCGATCAATTAAGGAAAGAGGTTGAGCGTATTAAAGAAGAATCTAATAAGTTGCAAACTGAGCTTGGCCAAAAGAAGCAGGAAATCATTACAAAAGACAATAATCTTGGGACCTTGGTCAGTGAAGTGCAAAAGCTTAAGGGAGAGCTTGAAATAAAGGTTAACGAGTTTGCTTTAAAGGAACAGGAAATAACAGGCCTAAAGGCCCAGCTGGCAGGCATGGCTAATCTCAAGAATTCGGATTTTCAAAACCAGCAGAAGATAGCAACCTGCGAATCTCAGCTAAAAAAGATGGAGGAAGAACTCAAGAATAAGGACAATGAGATAACGCGCCTGAGAAGTGAAATTGAGCGCATGACGCTTGAAGCAAAGGACAATGCCCAGAACATGGCCCATCTCAAGAAGTTTGAGGAACAAATGACCCATATTGAAAAGCTGATGGATGAAGAAAAGAAGGCCCTGCATGCCACAAAACTGCGTATCCAGGAAGGCCGGATGAAGATTGATCTTCTTGATGAGAAAACCAAGGGAGCTGTTGAGTCCATAGCCCTCTTTGCCCAGGGCAAGGAATTCGAGGAGTTCCGCAAGTCCATTCATATGGATCAAATGATCCAGAAATATGAGGACCAGATAAAGAGCCTGCAGATAAAAAACCTTGAGCTTGAGAAAAAACCGTAAGGGGGGCGCGCGATGAGCAATGAAAATAATACTAACCCAGAAGTCATGATCCAGCAGAATTCCCAAGCGTTACAAATTCCGCCTGAGGTCTATTTAGGGATAGTTAAGGAGAGTATAAGGGAATCAAGTCAGGGTATTACTTATTTGGAAAATGCTATCCAAGGGAATGATGTAGCCCGCATCGAGGCAGTCTCTCACCAGTTTAAAGGGGTTTTTGGTAATTTAAGGATAACAACGGTGTCTGTCCCGGCAACACAGATAAATGAACTGGCGAAACAGGAAGGGAACTTAGACCAGATAAAGAAATTGTTCCCTCAGTTAAAATCAGCCTTTGAAAAATTAAGTCTGGATTTCAGTAAGGCAGGTCTTGAATGACAAATAAAACGCCATCAAAAATACTTATCGTAGATGATCAGAAGACAAACCGAAACCTCTTGCACGCGATTCTTACCAATGGGGATGAGGGCTTTACCGTTTTGCAGGCTGATTCTGGCCGCGGGGCGCTTGAGGCCCTGGAGGCAAGCGCGCCTGATATCATATTACTTGATGTCATGATGCCGGATATGGGCGGCTATGAAGTATGCCGCAAGATAAAAGCCCATGAAAAGTACCGGGATATCCCGATCATTTTTATTACCGCCAAGAATAAAACAGAAGATATGATCCAATGCTTTTCCCTAGGGGCTGCTGATTATATTGTGAAACCTATTAATTCCCATGAAGTCAAGGCCCGGGTAAAGGCCCATCTGCGTATTAAAAAAGCTGAAGAAGAACGCCGTCAAATCACCAATCTTGAGGCGGTTAAAAATATGGTGGTCACCTATAACCATAACATGAACCAGCCCTTGATGGCCGCGGTCACCTATCTTGAGGTCCTTTTGGCCCAAAGTACCCAAGAGGACAAGCATCATGCGTCATTGCTAAAGATAAAAAATGAACTTGGCAAGATAAGTGTTATTCTACAGAAAATACAAGCCCTCCAGGAGCTCAAGAGCGTCGATTATGCAGGCAATATCAAGATGATCGAACTGGAATAAGGATTGAGGTTTTTAAATATTTATTGAACCCATCGTTTTACCTGTTGTCATTCCCGCGCAAGCGGGAATCCAGAACAAAATACATTTTGATATGGATCCCCGCTTGCGCTGGGATGACACTGGACAAGATTTGAATTTATGAAACTAGCCCATAAGATAAGTCTTTCCTTTTTATGTGTTTCAGTTATTTGCTTAGGCATTGCCTTTGGATTTATCTACTGGTCTGCTGAAAGCACCCTGACCTATAGCATTTTTGAAAATCTTGTATCCAACGTTCATGCCCGTACAGAGCATGTTGAGACCTACCTGAGAATGTCAAAGGCCTCCTTATTACAGGCCTCTCGGAGTATCGTCTTACCCAATCTGTTAAAAACAAGTCCTGATGATCCTGCGTACAAGCAAAGGCAACAGAGCGCTTCCCAGCTTCTGAGAAACAAGAAACAGTCTGCTTTTGATATCTCTGAATATATGCTCCTTAATGCCCTGGGCCGAGTCATAGCTTCCAGTGACCAGAGAAGGCTGGGGCAGGACCAGTCCAAGAACGACTATTTCTTAGGGGCACAGAAGGGTGTCCATATCAAGGATGCCTATTTTTCACGAATAGACCAACAGCCTTCAATGGCCATATCAGCTCCTTTGTTCGATGATAACAGTAAAACTTTTTTGGGTGTCCTTGTGGCAATGATGAAGATGGACGACCTTGATTCTATCATGACAGAGAGGACAGGATTAGGCGAGACGGGTGAGGTTTTTATTATCAACAAGTATGGGTATATGATAACACCTTCCCGTTTCCGGAAAGATACGTTTTTGAAACAAAAGGTTGATACGTTAAACGCAAGGTTGGCCTTGAAAGACAAAAGTGCCCATGTGGTGGGGGAAGCAACAAAAGCGGTCATTTATTTTAATTATTGCGGGGTCAAGACCGTTGGGGCGCATGATTATATACCTGAAATGCAATGGCGTATTATAGCCAGCATGGATGCGTCAGAAGCCTTCTTGCCTCTAAAGAAAATGAGGGGCTTTTTTCTTTGGATTTTTCTTCTGATGGGTGCTATGTCTTGGGTTTTGGGCCAGTGGATAGGTCAGATGATCAGCATCCCTATTCGGAGATTATATAAGGGAACTCAAATCATCGGTCGTGGTGATCTGGATTATAAGGTTGGATTTTCGGGTACGGATGAGGTGGGGCAGCTCTCCAGGGCCTTTGATCACATGGTCGCGAACCTTAAGAAGTCAACTGCTTCTATCACAACTCTTAATAAGGAAATATCCGAACGCAAGCAGGCAGAAAAAAACATGAATCGGTCTCAAGAGGTCCTCATGAGTATGCTTGAGGATAATAACACCATGCGTCAGGATTTGGAAAAGACGGCCTTGCAGCTTGAATCGATATTGTCATCGACGCAGGATGCGATTGTGATGATGGGGCCTCAAGGGGAAATCAGTTTTTGGAATTCCGCTGCCGAGCGTATATTCGGTTATACCTCAACGGAAGTGATGGGGAAAAATTTACATAAGCTGCTGGTGCCTGTCCGTTACTATGAGGCGCATTTAGCGGCGTTCCCAAGATTTATACAAAATGGCCAGGGTGCGGCTGTTGGGAAAACATTAGAGCTTGAGGGTATCCGAAAAGACGGTGTTGAGTTTCCCATCGAACTGTCGCTTTCAGCGATCAATTTTAATAACAGTTGGCATGCGATTGGAATTATGAGGGACATTACTGAGCGTAAAAGATCCCAGCAGGAGCTTATCCTTTCTAGAGATGCCGCGCATGCGGCCAATAAGGCCAAGAGTGAGTTTTTGGCCAATATGTCCCATGAGATACGCACGCCTTTGAATGCTGTTTTGGGATTCAGCCACTTACTGCTTTCGTCCCAATTGAATGAAAAACAAAGATCATATTTGACTACCATCACATCCAGCGGCGAGTTATTGTTGGCTACTATCAATGATATCCTGGATTTTTCAAAATTGGAGGCAGGGAAAATCAGGTTAGAAAGCCTGGATTTTGATCTGTCGAATTTAGTGTATGATGTTTTCAAGATGGCCAGTATCAGATTTAAGGATAATAAAATTAACGCCTACGTTGATTGGGACGCGTCACTGCCTGCATGGGTCAAAGGCGACCCTACACGCCTGCGCCAGGTTTTATTAAATCTTCTGGGCAATGCCGCCAAATTTACTGATAAGGGAGAGATAGGTCTTAAGGTTTCTTTGGAACATGCCTCGAAAGAGGAGACTGTGGTTAAATTCTGCGTTAAGGACACAGGTGTGGGCGTCCCGCAGGACAAAAAAGAGGCTTTATTTAATGCGTTTACCCAGGCTGATTCCTCTATCACGCGTAAATATGGCGGGACAGGACTTGGGCTGGCTATTTCAAAGAAGTTAGTTCATGCGATGGGAGGGAAGATTTGGGTTGAATCCGAGGAAGGCTCTGGAAGCCAATTTTTCTTTACAGTTGCCTTTGGTCCTGGGACGTCCCTTATCAATCAACCTATTGAGCCGTTGTCTAAGGCCCAGCTCATGGCCAAGACTGTTTTATGTATTGATGATTACCCTTCTTCTTTGGAAATTCTCTCCCGGTACTGTCAGGAACTTGGGCTTACAGTCATTAAATGCTCTAGCGGTCAAGAGGCTTTACAAAAATTAAATGAAGGCGTCTCTTTAGGGAATATGCCTGATTTAATATTAAGTGACATTATGATGCCAGTGATGGATGGTTATTCTTTGGCCCAAAAGATCCGCAGCAATCCGAAATTTGATAACATAAAAATTATAGCCATTACGTCTGATGCGCGTGTCGGTACCTGTACCATTGCTCAAGAGAAGGGGTTTAACGCCTTTTTGTCCAAACCTGTTTCCCCGGATGATTTAGTCAAGACTATTTGCACTGTTTTTGGGGACCAGCGCCCAGCTTCCTCCCCGATCATTACGCGTCATATGGCTGATGAACTTTGCCTTAAAGGCCTTCGGATACTGGTGGCTGATGACAGTTCGGCTAACCGGCAATTGATGAAAGCCTATTTGGATATCTGTGGGTGTGTCACTGATTTTGCCAATGATGGCCAACAGGCTGTTGAAAAGGTCAGGTCAACGTCTTATCATCTCTGTTTGATGGACCTGCAGATGCCTGTGATGGATGGTTGTAAGGCTTCTCAAATTATACGCCAGGAGATAAGTAAAGAAATACCTATCATTGCTTTAACTGCCGCTGTGATGAAAGAAGATATCGAGCGCGCCCGTGAGGCTGGGATGAACGATTTTTTGACTAAGCCCATTGATATCAATAAACTAAAAACAGCGCTGATAAAACACGCGCGTTCTTAAAGAGGGCCTCATTATGGCACAGGAAGACAAAAGTAAAGAAGATATCAAGCGGTTAAATGATCAAATAGGGCTTATTCTGGAATCAATCGGTGAAGGTATTTTTGGGCTTGATATAGATGGGAATACCACCTTTGCGAACGCTGCGGCATTGCGCATGATAGGCTATGAAGCCCAGGAGATTATTGGAAAGCTGCAGCATACTCTGATACATCACACAAAAGCGGATGGTACGCCTTATTCGCGTGAAGATTGTCCGATTTACAGGGCCTTTTTGGACGGGCAGGTCCATCGCAAAGATGATGAGGTGTTCTGGCGAAAAGACGGCACCTGTTTTCCGGTTGAATACATGAGCACTCCTATGCGCAATGAACAAGGCGAGTTAAGCGGGGCTACTGTCATATTTAGAGATATCACTGAGCGAAATAAAGCGGAAGAAGAATTGCGCAAGCAGGCCCGTGAATTGAAAATATTCCATGACGCTGGCATGGGCCGGGAAGAACGCATCTTGGAGTTAAAAAAAGAAGTCAAGAGGCTCAAGGAAGAATTATCATTAAAAGGCGCTGACCACGACAACGAGAGTGGTCGGCACAGAGACCACGAAAAATAATTCTTTAAAATCCTGTTCTTAAGGGTTAAGCTTTTATAAATAGTATTAAGGGGTTGTCCTGTTTATAAGGAGGTAACGATTTTTGTCTAAACTCGATTCTCAAACCTTGTCCACGACTCTAATAGGGTCTGTTGTTGATACCTTCCAGACGATGTGCAAGGAAACGCTGGGTAAAAACCCAACAGTTAAAACCAGTTTTATTGAATGGGAAGAAAATGGTTTTATGAGGGCTTTTTCTTACAGCAAGATGTATTCAGGTAGTTATATTTCCTTTATTCATTTCTATCGTTCCGAGTCGGATAAGGCAAGAAAAAAACAATGCGGTGTCATTATTGTATACATGATAGACCTCTGCATTATGAAAATTTTACCAAAACTGGGTTTCCCTAAAGCCAATTTTACTAATGATGCCGTAGTGGCAGATATGGTTGGCAAGCTCTGTCATCATATAGCTGATGGTTTTATTAATAAGTTAAGTCCCTTGGGGTATAACGGTCTGGCGATTTCAACATCAACGACGTTTAGAGATTTAGTCCCTGGGGGAGTGCCAGCGCCTCGTTATCAAAAAGAGTATCATGAATTAACGGTCCATATGTGGGATGTGGATCCTGTAAAGATAGACATTGTTTTAGATTTTTAAAGAAAGAACGTTACACCTATTCCAATGAAAGCACAACATAAGCTTCCTCAAGATTCTGATAAAAGATATCGCTTTGTCTTTGAAAAGGCAGAGGAAGGTATTATTCTTGTTCATGCTAAGACAGGAAGGATTGAGGATGTTAACCCATCCCTGGTCAAGCTTATAGGTATTCAGAAATCAGATTTATTAGGCAAGCGCTTTGAAGAGGCCGGGTTTTGGGAAAAGAAAGCGCAGGGTTTAGAATTTTTAAAGAAATTACGTGAAAAAGAACAGCTCTGTTTGGAGCATGTACGTCTTGAAACAGCGAGTGGCAGATCTATAGAAGTGGAGTTTGTGAGTAATCTTTATACCGTGGATAATGTGGATCTTATTCAGTGCAATATCCGCGATATTACTCAAAACAAGAAATTAGAAGGGAGTCTTGAATATTTGGCCCATTATGATGTTTTGACAGGGCTTGCCAACCGTTCTTTATTTTTTACACAGGTAACATCCGGGCTTGAGCGAGCCAGGAGATCCAAGAAAACCTGTGCTGTCTTTTTTATTGATTTGGACAATTCTAAAAGCATCAATGACACCATGGGCCATTCCATGGGCGATGAGCTTCTGAAAGACACGGCCTTAAAACTTAAAAGTTGTGTGCGTGAAATTGATATTGTGGGGCGTTTAGGCGGTGATGAGTTTATTATTTTTATGGAGGACTTGGAAAATAGCGAAAGTGCCAGATTTGTGGCTGAAAGGATCCGTGCGAAATTTAACAGGTCCAGGTATATTGCCGGCAGTGATATTTTTATCACCGTGAGTATAGGTATTGCTATTTTTCCACATGACGGCAAGGGGTTAGAAGAGCTCTTAAAGAACGCGGATACAGCCATGTATTCAGCAAAAAACAGCGGTAAAAATACTTATTGTTTTTTTGACCAGGAAATGAATCGTGTGGTGGTCAGAAAATTAAAGATGGAGCATGGGCTAAGGCAAGCGCTGGCCAATTCAAATTTTCGGTTATTTTATCAGCCTATTGTGGCTATTGATGGCAGCAAAATCCGTGGATTTGAGGCGCTCTTGCGATGGTTTCCTGTAGAAGGCGGCCTGATTAGCCCTGATGAATTTATTCCTGCAGCGGAACAAAATGGCCTTATCATCCCTATTGGTGAATGGGTATTAAATGAAGCGTGTCGTTTTAATAAGAAGTTAATGGACAAATCTGCCAAGAAGTCTATTGTTTCTGTCAATGTTTCAGTGGAACAATTAAAACGCAAGGATTTCCTAGAGGTCATTAGAAATGCTATAGATAAAAGCGGGATTCCGGCTGATTGTCTGGAAATCGAAATTACAGAGAGTTTGATGATACAGTCTTTTGATAACGCAATCTCTATCTTAAAAGATATTCGATCTTTAGGTGTCCAAATTGCCCTTGATGATTTTGGAAGCGGGTATTCATCCCTGGTTCATCTTCAGCAGCTGCCCATCAATCTTCTTAAGATTGACAGGTTTTTTATAGAGGATATGGTTAATGATCCGCAACGAAGGATAATGATTCCCGCTATTATTGATTTGGCGCATAAACTAGGGCTTAAGGTCGTTGCAGAAGGGGTTGAAACAGAACCTCAATTAACAAAATTATCCGCAGACAAGTGTGATTTTTTTCAAGGATATCTTTTTAGCAAGGCCGTGCCTGAGGATAAGGCGTATATCTTAATCGTTTAAGAAAGGCGCCATTTGTTTTCAAAAAAAGAAACATCCTTTCTTTGGTTGATAGCTTTAGCGCTGCTTATAAAGTTCGCCCTTTATCTGCATATTCTTTTTGATCCCTCATCTATTATAGAAATCGATTCGCATGATTATTTATTGGCAGCCCAGGCCTGGCAGCATTATTTCCAGGTTCCTGCACAAGGCCTGCATCAAGGTTTGTTACGCACCTGCGGTTATCCTTTTTTTCTGACTATTTTTCATCTTTCATTGAAGCTGCCTTTGATGGGTATTATTTTTTTACAAAATCTCCTTAATATTTTGACAGCCGTATTTGTTTTTAAGGCAGTGGTTTGTATGACGGACCGCGAAACGGCGTTGCTTGGCGCGGCCATTGTTTTATTAGATCTCCCGACCATGGTTTTTTCAGACATGATCATGACTGAATCCCTGCATCTATTTACTCTTTCCCTTTTTTTATATGCGTTTGTGCGGTATATCAATTCACGGCATATGACCTGGCTTCTGTTGGGGAGTATTTTTTTAGGCCTTTCGGTCTATGTGAGGCCAGTGAGTTATTTTTTAGGCCTGCCAGTGGCTGGTTTTGTTCTCTATTTATGGGGAATCAAGAAATGGATGAAAGGGCTTCTTTGTGCTTTAACATGTCTGGTCGTGGTTTATGGTTTATTATTTATTTGGCAGTATCATAACTTAAAGACCTATGGCCAGTTTACCTTTAGCAGTATCGATAAGGAAACGGTTTATAGTAATAATAGCATCATTGGGCGTTATGCCCGGGAAACAGACCCGATGTTAAAAAGAATGCCGCCAGTGTTGTATTATGTTCATTCTGTAGGCAGAAATTTCTTGACCCTGATGGGTTCTCCTGGAAACATGAAGTATTTTCATTCAAAAGCATGGAAGTTTTTTGGTATTGTTTTCGGATATTCTTTTGTCGTGTTTTGGTGGATAGGCATGTTGTTTGGTCTTAAGGGTTGCTTGAGGGATAAAAGAGGACAGCTCTTTATTTTAGTCTTGATGTATTTTATTCTTGTGTCGCTTGTTTCTACAGGATGGAGGGTGACGCCGAGGTTTCGGGTGCCGATGCTGCCATGTATAGCTTTTATAGCTGCTTATGGCTGGATGGGGCTTTTGTCTGGGCTGAAACGCGGGTCTAAATCCATGATTTCACGGGCTGCGGCAACACCTGATATCCTGCCTAAAATCCGGTAAATATCAAAAATATTCAAGTTGTGTTTAATCCCGCAATCTTTACCGTATTTGTCTAGATGAGGGCACATTTTTTGGAACGCCATGCCGCCTGGTGAATTTAAATTTTCCCGGGATGATTTTTGGGTGTGATAGCGGTAGAATCCGCCGACAAAATTATTATCAATTTGGTACAAACAAAGCTCACAAGGATGGTTTTCAAGGCTTTGAATGGTAGGGACCCCTTCCTGCAACAAGAAGCGCTTGATGTTTTGCGCGTCTTTACCACGCAAAAGGTCGTTACGTTTTTTATGGTTTAGCAACATGATTTGTTCAGGGTTTTCAATGGGTATAACGCCTATGCCATAGGTGCCTGAATCAGCCTTGATAAAAATAAAGGGTTTACTTTCGATTTGATATTGATTGTATTTGTTCTGGATATCACTAAACAGTTTGGTGGCTTTTTCGCACATGCGTTTTAGATCATTTCTTTTGTTGACATCAACGTTCTCGATGACTTCATAGAAACAAGAGAACTGCCAAGGGTCAAGCCCTGCAATGGCGGCAAATTCCTTGATAAGGTTATTGGCATGACGGAAATGTTCGGATTTAAGTCTTGAATGCCATCCGGCGTGCATCGAGGGGAAGATAGGGATGTTTATATGTTTAAGCTCTTCAGGAATCCCTGAAGAAAGATCATTGTTCATGATGATCATGTCAAAGTGTATATCGTTAGCTTTTATTTTTTCAAGGAGTCGTTTAAAGCAATGGACCTGAATCAGGTTATCAGAGGAGGTTTTAAGTTCAATCAGGCCTGATTCAAGTTCACATATTTTGGATTCTTTGGTAAAAAATGAGGCTATTTGGGTGTTAAAGCCTGCTTTTTGGATGATTTGACTTAAAATACGGACATTTTCAAGATACCAGGCATTGCGGGTGTGTTGTTCAGCGACAATTAAGATGTTTAATGCATGAGGCACACGTTGGAGGATAGCGTTCTTGATAAGACTGACAGCGTCTTGATGGCCATGTTCGCAGAGATTATTAAAACCAGCTGGAAAAAGATTGGTGTCAACAACCGCGATTTTAAAACCGGCATCGCGGATATCAATAGAGCTGTAAAAGGGGGTATAGGTCTTTTCCTGGGTTTTTATCCATTCATGGACTTTTTCCTGTTGCCGTTGGATGCAGGCCGTACAGATATGTGTTGAAAAGTTTTGGTTGACCGTTAATTTCATGACGATATATTATACTGTGAGTTCGACATAAGGCTTAGAAATTATTTCTAAGCCTTATGTCGAACTTGCGTTATTATAATACAAGATGAAGGTTTTTGAAGTTTTATAAGATCATGACAAAGATATCATTTTATACCTTAGGCTGTCGTCTGAACCAATCAGAGACCGCTTCTATCCGGCATGCCTTTAAAGAAAATGGCTATCAGGTGGTGGATTTTAATGAGCCTTGCGATATTGTGGTCATTAACACCTGTACCGTGACCGGGGCTTCAGATGCCAATTGCCGTTATCTGGTGCGTCGGATTAACCGTTTAAATCCTCAGGCGAGGATTGCCTTGATTGGCTGTCAGGCCCAATTACAAGAATCCCAGCTGGCCAAACTGCCGGGTGTGAGCTGGGTCATTGGTAATGCCCGGAAAATGGATTTAGTCTCCGTATTAAATGAGAATCCCTGTCCCAAGAACCCTCAGGTGATAACCCCTGTTATTAAGCGAGGACCGTTTAGTTTAATCAAAAGGGGACTGTCCCCAAAAAGGGGACTGTCCCCTTTTGATGATAAACACACGCGGGCCAATATCAAGGTCCAGGATGGTTGTGATTTCTTTTGTTCTTTTTGTGAGGTGCCGTATGCTCGTGGCCGTGCCAGGAGCAGGGTGTTTGAGGACATCCTTGATGACGCAAAATCCCTTCTTGCTTCAGGACATCAAGAGCTTGTCTTGACAGGAATTAATGTGGGGACCTATGCGTATGAGGGAAAAACGTTTATAGATATCATCAAAGCCCTGGATGAGCTGGATGGTCTTAAACGCTTGCGCATCTCATCTATTGAGCCAACCACCATTTCTAAAGAGTTATTTAGTTTTATGAAAAACGGGCATAAGTTATGCCGGTATCTGCATGTCCCTTTACAGAGCGGTTGTGATGAAATTCTATTAAAAATGAAACGCAGATACTCTGTGGCCGAGTTTAAGAACTTTGTCCATGAAGCGATAAGTCAGGTTCCGGAAATTGTTATTGGGACTGATGTGATGACGGGTTTTCCAGGCGAGACGGACGAGCATTTTAATCAAACTCTTCATTTGTTAAATGATTTGCCTATCCGTTATTTTCATGTATTTAGCTATTCTCCGCGTCATAGGGCGCGTAGTCGTTTATTAAAGCCTTTAGACAGCAAGGTTGTTTCTAAACGAAGCCAGATCCTTCGCGATTTAAGTAACCAGAAACGTCGCGTTTTTCATGAATCATTGATTGGCGGCATTTATGAGGTATTGTTTGAGGCTTCAGATAAAGTGGGTTGGCAAGAGGGGTTAACAGACCATTATGTGCGGGTCAGGGTCAAAACTAAACATGATTTGTATAATCAAATGGCAAGGGTTCGGTTAAAATCAGTTGATGGTCTGATGGTATTAGGTGAACAACTGGGGGGGTATTCATGAATAAACGATTGGAATGGTTATTATTGATGTTATTAGCGTTGGGCGGTGTTTTTTTATGGCATCAACTGGCATGGCCGCGTTATCAGTCTATTAATTTGTCTGTGGATCAAGGCAAGGCCATCGAGATTGCCCGATCATTCTTGAAGCTTCAAAGGCATGTTGACCCTCATGAATTTAAGTCTGCCGTGGCTTTTGATGTTGATGAAGGCACGGACAGGTATTTACAAAGAACGCTTGGGGCTGCGGCTTGTCGGCGTTTGATTCAAGGTCTTCATTATGATTTATTTTTTTGGATAGTCCGTTTTTTTAAAGAAAACCAAAAAGAAGAATATAAGGTCTTAGTCTCTTCAGGGTCTGGCGAAGTGATTGCTTTTGGGCATACGATAGAGGACACGGCCCCAAGGCCCGCGGTTGATAAAGAAAAGGCCAGAGAACAAGCCATCGATTTCTTAAGGCATCAATTTAATTTTGATCCAGCCAGATATATTGTGCATGGGGAAGATGTTAAGAAATTCGATAACCGTATTGAGTACGCTTTTAGCTGGCAGGATAAAGGGGTTAGTATCCTTTGGGACAAGAATAAGGAGAAAGGCTACGCCAAGCTTTTGACAACGGTCACGGTGACGGGTCATGAAATCTTAAGGTTTAATAAACGGAAATTTGATATCCCGGATGGTTTTAATCGTTATGTGGACAACTTGAAGGCAACAGGTCAAAACCTGGTTTTGGTATTTAGGATTTTTTATTTGGCCCTATTGACCTTTGCTATTATGTCCGTGGTTAATCGGAAAAACCAGGTGGTGATGCGTGTTGTGAAACGGTTTTATATAGGTATAGGGATTGCTATATTTGTTTTAATGGCTTTGGAGGTCTTTAATAGTTATCAAGATATTTTGTTTGATTATCCGACCACCCAATCATTAAGTAATTTTATCATCAGGCAATTTATCCAAAGTATTATTAACCCGTTTTTTATCGCATTAGGTTTTATTTTACCTGCTTTAGCAGGTGAGTCGTTACGTTATGAGGTGTGTTCACAGAGGAAGAATCACGGTATTTTAAGCGCTCTTTTATCTTCTTTTTGTTCGGTCCATGTGGCGCGTCAAATTTTTATTGGATATATTGCAGCACTGGTGGTTTTAGGTGCCCAGTCTGTTATATTTAATCTAGGTTTTAAATATTGCGGGGTTTGGGATGAATTGAGTTGGCTTGCTCAGGCCTCGACGGCAACGTTGCCGGCCTTCACGGCCCTGGTGATAGGTTTTCAAGCCTCGTTCTCGGAGGAGGCGATGTTTCGGCTTTTTGCCATCAATTTATTCAGGAAATACAAGCTGCCTATGGCTTTTGCGGTTTTTTGTGCTGCTCTTATTTGGGGCTTTGGGCACACGGGTTATGAAATATTCCCTATGTGGTTTAGAGGGCTTGAGGTGACTTGTATTGGTATTATCATGGGTATTTTTTATCTACGTTATGGGCTTGTCTGTGTGGTGGTGGCTCATTTTTTAATAGATGCCTTTTTATGCAATATTCCTTATTTAATGAACGCTCATGCGTCATTTAATTTTTATTCTGCGTTAGCTGTTGTGTTATTACCGTTAGGATTGGCTTTTATGGCTTTGATATTCAATCGTCATGTGAAGGAGAGGCCGTTAAGTATTAGTTTTAATGCCCAGCAGCAGTTTAATTATCATTTATTGTTAGAGTTATGTGCATCAAAGAATCCGGAGGAGCTGGCCGTTTTGAAAAATGATTTGATACGAAATGGCTGGGATTACGCGATTATTGACAGGGTTTTTGAGGGTAATAATTAAGTCGAATTTTATTTAATTCATAGTATAATTAAAAAATTCTTCACGGAGAGGTGGCAGAGTGGTCGAATGCGGCGGTCTCGAAAACCGTTGTCCAGGGTAACTTGGATCGAGAGTTCGAATCTCTCCCTCTCCGCCATTCTGTTGTGTTTTATAATCAAATATTGATTGACAAATAATCAAACGTGTTTTACAATTCAAATAAAATTTATCAGATTAATGTGTTTAAACAACGGAGAAATAACATGCTCAAAAGTTATTTGAAGATGTTTTTGATTGGCGTTGTGTTTCTGCTTTTTAGCCAAATTCAAACACAAGCAGATTCGAGCTCTATAGGGGGTACCAGCGCATCAAGCCAAGCCAATACAAATTCATCTTCATCGACTTCTACTACGAGCGCATCATCAACATCTTCTCAAAACACAGCACAAAGTTCCTCCACCAGTAATGCGGGTCAATCCGATAGTTCACAAACAAGTGACAAACAGACAAAATCAGCAGCGGTTACATCCAAAGCAGCAACCGCTTCAGCAGCAACAAGCGCAACAACCACTGCTGCCTCTAATGCAGGGATTGCGTCCAATGTTCAGATAACAAACGTACAGGTGGAGCCTTCAAGCGGTAGCGCGTCTTTAAGCATTCCGATTGTGGTACCTCCAGGACGTGCAGGTATTCAGCCTAATTTAGCTGTTGTTTATAATTCCAGTAACAGGCAGTTAGGCAATGCTGGGGTGGGTTGGAATTTGGATTTGGGGGCTGTTCAGATTTCAACAAGAAAAGGCGTCCCTAAATATGATGGGACAGATATTTTTACGATGGAGCAGGCAGGGGCAACGCAGGATTTAGTGGCAGATCCTAATACGGCAGGGCTGTATCATATGGAAGTGGAAGGCTCATTTGCCAGGATTCAGTATTTCACGACGTATTGGTTGGTTACGGATAAAAAGGGGATAAAATATTATTATGGGAATTATGCCAGCACCACAGGCAATATCCAAAATGACCCAGCGAGTCCTACACATATTTTTCGTTGG
>JADFXW010000170.1 GCA_015233375.1 Candidatus Omnitrophota bacterium
ACAAAAGAATGGTTTGGCGATTGAACGCGGTAAGAAATTAAATACGGATGATAGCATAAGACAGTGGGTCATTAACAGCCTGATGTGCCGGTTTCAGATAGACAAAGATATGTTTTTTGATAAATTTAAGATAAAATTTGATGAGTATTTTAAGCTGGAAAATGAACATGTCCGTATTTGTATCAAAGATGGGCTGATTATCGAGGAGGGGCCTTTTATTAAGGTCACCCAAACAGGTCAAATTTTTATCAGAAATGTGTGCATGGGATTTGATAACTATTTAAGGGGGGAAAATGGCCAAAAACGCTTCTCAAACGCAGTCTGATTTGTTATGGGCATTTCAGGGCAAGAATAAGAGGGTTCCTGTGTGGTTTATGCGTCAGGCCGGAAGATATTTACCGCAATACCAGTCCCTTAAAGGTAACCATTCCTTAAATGAGCTTTTTTTAAATCCTGAGTTAGCAGGCGCTATTACCTTACAACCACTGGAGATTCTAGGTGTTGATGCATGGGGTTTAGGATTGATTTTGTGAATGGAAAAGGGCCTGTGGTTTTAAATCCCGTCTATCACGCGGGGGATTTGAAGCGTTTAGGCAAGCTTTCAGGTTTGGACCATGTGGGCCGGACCATTAAGTTGATCAATGCGGTTTTACCGCCCTCGATTCCTCTGATTGGTTTTGCTGGCTCTCCGTATACAGTGGCAACCTATTTATGTCCGAGGCATCATCATATGATGTTTGAGGCTCCTCAGGCGTTTCATGAGCTGATGGATTTATTGACCAATAACACGATTCTTTATTTGAAGCAGCAAAAGGAGGCGGGGATTAAGGTTTTTCAATTGTTTGACACATGGGCAGGGAATTTACGTCATGAGGATTATGAGGCCTTTGTATTGCCTTATGTAGAGAAGATTTTTAAGGCGGTTAAGCTTCCTTCGATTTATTACCTGAAACATGGGCCTCATTTGTTGGATTTAATGGAAAAAAGCGGCGCCGAGATACTGTCTGTTTGTGAAACAGTTAATATTAAGGACATGAAAACGAAAAAAGGTATTCAGGGAAATTTGCTCAACAGTCTTTTGTATGCTGATGAGAAGACCCTTATTGAAGAAACCCGTAAGGTCCTTAAAAGCGCGAAGCTTAAACATAAAAAATATATTTTTAATCTCAGTCATGGGGTCATGGCGGATGTTAATCCTTTAAAGTTGAAGTTGGTTGTTGATGAGGTGCATCGGTTTAAGTGGGTTTAACCGCGAGAACTCCACTGATAGTGGACGGATGAGGTAAATTTATTTTTTAAAGCGATGAGTCATTTTTTAACGCCTAAAATTGGTCATGGACAAGGGCATTTTAGCCCTGAAGGGCTAAAATGCCCTTGTCCATGACCAATTTTAGGCTAAAATGACCAAATCGCTTTAAAAAACAAATTTACCTCATCCTGATACTTTATTATTCTAAAGCGTCCATAAACACGCGTGAATTTAAAGAACATTCAGAGAATTGTTGTTAAGGTGTAGGCATGGATAAGATGAAACGAGTTGCTATTATAGGTGGCGGGATTTCCGGGTTGGCTGTTTTGCATTATCTTAAACAGCGGTTTTCTGACATGGTTGAGGTGACGCTTTATGAGCGAAACCATGATGTTGGCGGTAGCATACGCAGTATCAAAAAGGAAGGGGCGCTTTTTGAATGGGGGCCTAATTCTTTTTTGGATAATCAACCGGCGAGTTTGCAATTAATTGACGAACTTGGGATTTCTCCGCAGTTATTAGAAGCAAGTTTGTCTTCGCGTCGGCGTTATATTCAAATGCAAGGGCAATTACACCATTTGCCTATGTCCCCTGGGATTTTGTTGCCTGGCATTTTGTTGAGTTATAAGGATAAATGGTCATTAATAAGTGGACTTTTTCATAAGGGTATTTCCACAGATTGTTCTATATACGATTATGTGAGTCAGCGGTTTTCATCTCGGATTGCAGGACCTTGTGTCCGCCCTTTTTTTCTCCAGGAGCAGTTACAATTCTCTGTAATCCTGTTCTTTCGAGCATCGCTGGAACACGCCCACCATCTTCCAGACGTAAACCTTGCCCCTCCATCCCATCTATCAAAACAAAACCTTTGTTATATTCATACCATTGACCATCTCGCTTTCCCCAAAAACCTCCTTCAAATCCTTCGATATCATCAAAAGAAACTCCACCTTCCCAGTGGCCTTCATTCCCTTGCAAAAGGTGCCATTTACTATCTATTTGCAACAAAATCAACCCTGCAGCTTTAGTTATTTCTTTAAAGTTATAAACGTATTGTTCTGCACCATTAATTTGCACCATCAAGGGTCTCCAAACTCCATCAGCACCTCGCTGAATAACGATTTGTTCTTTTTCTTTAGTCTTAACCATCATCATGTTTCCATCTTCGCTTATACCCCTGACAGCAGTAATAGTTAATTTATCGTCCTCGATTAAAAATTCTTCTTTCCATTGTTCTTTCTTACCCTTTTCCTGTTCTCAGCGGTGAATAATCTTCCAGGTTCCATCATCAACCTGAACCAACATGTTTTGTTTGCCCAGGCTCTTAATGTATAATTGCAGCAGCCGCTTATCATGCCCATCAATATTCAATACCCATGGCTGCCATTGGCCATCTTCTTGTTGTTGCATCACAATCCTTTCATTATTTTTCAATCGAATCGAAACAAATCTACCATCTATACTCATTTCTCCAAATTCTTCTGGCGTCACTTCATCATTGCCAATTTTGAACACCGCTTTTTCCCATTCGTGATTCTTTTTGTTACGTTGAACAATAATACTTTTCCCTTGTACATAACTCCTAATCACCTGCCCATCACTGCTTATTTCCAGAACCTCTCTAATCGTCACATTTTTACCTTTATTTTGTATAGTGATGGGCCGCCATACCCCTTCTTCATGATAAATCAGCGTTCTTCTGTTCTTTTTATATTTCAAAATAACCTCCGCTTGATCTTCGTTTTCTGCAGAAGTCGATTGTCTAATCATTTTAGTGT
>JADFXW010000171.1 GCA_015233375.1 Candidatus Omnitrophota bacterium
GGATAATCCGCAATCTTTGACTTGACTCTGGAAACCCCACAAATGAGCGTTGATTTTCCAACATTCGGAAAACCAATTAGCCCAACATCCGCAATAATCTTCAATTCCAACCTGATGGTACGAACCTCACCTGCATGAGGAGGTGTTGGGGTACGGTTATGATTATTACCATGACCGCCATCACCGCCACGAGCCACAATGACGCTCGCATCATGTTGTGTTAAATCCCGTATCAATAACTGGGTATCATAGTCCCAGAGAACTGTCCCAACAGGAACACGTAAAATGCAATCCTCGCCTCTTTTACCCGTCTTGTTATTACTGCTGGCATGGCTGCCGCTTGGGGCCACATAATGCTGTTTAAACCGGTAATCCAAAAAAGTGTGCAAATGACTGTCCGCGACAAAAATCACATCCCCGCCGTTAGGGATAGGATAACGGGTGTACTTGTCCGAATAATGGCTTTCACATCCTTTACCGCCATTACCTGCTTGCACCTGAATTCTTGCTTGATCAACAAAAACCATATTTATCCCTAATTAAAAATCCCGGCAGCCCGCATAACGGGAAGCCGGGATGTTAGAATCAAAAAAATAATTAAACGGCAATTATCGCAATCTTCAAAGCCGTCAAATCCTGACGATGACCATGGGTACGCGCGGAATCCTTGCGCTTACGGTATTTATAAGCCACCACCTTAGGGGCTCGCAACTGATTTAAAACCTCTGCCTTAATCTCAACTTCCTTCAAATACGGCTTGCCTAATTTAAGGTCCTTACCGTCTGAATAAAGCAAGACCTTATCTAAAATAATGGTCTGGCCTTTTTCATAGTCTAAGCGGTTGGCCTTAATAATATCGCCTTCGCTGACCTTGAATTGACTATTTCCAACCTGAACAACTGCAAACATATAACACCCCTTCCGAATTAATCATTTAAATCTCAATGAAATTTTATATTATACAAGGATTAAAAATTTAGTCAAAATATTAATTAATCTTGACCTTTCCCCTGCCTTCACAATAAGGACAGGCATGAAACTCCAGAGATTCGATAGTCTTGCCTGTTCTTGCCCTGGTCATTTCAATAAGGCCTAACTGTGAGATTCTATTGACCTCTGTCTTCGCATGGTCTTTAAGAAGACCATCCCGCAGGGCATAGAGCACCTTTCTTTTATGCTCTTCCCTGTTCATATCAATAAAATCTATGACGATAATGCCGCCCAGATCCCTCAAACGAAGCTGCCTGGCAATCTCTGGCGCAGCCTCCATATTAACCGCAAAAGCCGCTTCCTCTGGGGTCCCTTTACTTTTAAAACGACCGCTGTTAACATCCACCACCGTGACCCCTTCTGTTGGCTCTATCACAATATAGGCCCCTGATTTTAAATAAACTTTTGCCTCATATATCTTTTCAAGCTCACGCGCCACATTTTTCGCATCAAACAAGGTCTGAGGGCCTGGATGATATTGAATCTTTTCAACCACTTCATTACCAATCAAATTCTGCGCAAATTTGCGCATCTTCACAAACTCGTCTTTAGAATCGATGATAACATGCCGAACGTCGTCTTTTAAAAGGTCCCTAATCACCTTCCAAATCAAGGACCCTTCCTCATAAATAAGAGCTGGCGGCTGCTTCTTTTGGGAAAGGGTGCGTATCTCCTGCCATTTATTGACCAAAAATTTGGAATCACGGAAAATGTCTTTTTCACTTTGGCCCATGGAGGCTGTTCGAATAATAAATCCACCACTTTTAGAAAAATTAAAGGTTTTTAACAACTCCCTCAAACGGTGACGTTCTTCTATCTTTTCAATTTTTTTCGAAATACCGCTATGTTTATCAACCGGCATATAAACCACGAAACGTCCTGCCAAGCTAATATGGGTGGTCAGCCTTGCCCCCTTGGTCCCAAAAGGGTCCTTGACCACCTGAACCAATATCTCTTGGTCTTTCTTAAGAGGAAGTTCATTTTTATCTTTGATAGGTAAACGGCCTGCAGGAGGAACCGTTGTTTGTTGCCCTGCTTCTGTAGGATTTCCTTCCTTGGGGAGAGGCACAACTGTCTTTGAGGGAAAAAGTTTGTTTAAGAATTTTTGAGCACCTGAAGGCTCTTCCTCAATCTTTTCGATATCATTAAGAAAAGGATTATCCGCATCCGTCAAATATAAAAAGCCATTTTTTTCCTGCCCTATATTAATAAAAGCGCCATTGATAGAAGGCAGGATAGACTCCACCTTGCCCTTATAAATGTTTCCCAACATGGATTGGTGGCGATCCAGCTCAATATAAAAATCATCAAGCTTGCCATCAACCAACACCGCCACACGCCTCTCATCACGGGCTACCTGAATTAAAATTTCTTTCTCCACAGTCTTCTCCTCATAATCGATTGTATAAGCAGGTATGGACAAGCACTCATAAGGCGTGTCGTCAAAAGGCGGGAACTTCTTTTAGGACTTCTCGGTGTAGCGTTCTTTTAAAAAAAAGCCGCTTGGGCCCAAGACATCCATGACATAAGAACCTTAAATGTCATAACGTACGTCTGTCTCATTTGAACACAACCGTAAGCTAAAATTTTCCCGTTTGACACCTTGGCACGGTTCCTATCCACGTGTGGATAAACCTTTAAGGCTGTCAATCCTGCATTTCTCACATCTGTTCTTACAACAAAATCTAAAAGCGTTGTCTTATAAACAGCAAAAAGCAAAACCTGCCAAATCGCTGCTATAAAACAAGCGCATGATAGCCAAAATATGAATTGAGATATTAATAACATAAATTTTTACTATTATAATACAAAAAATCCATTTTATATAAAATAAATTTTTGAAACTTATGTGCCAGTGGTGAGCGAGCGTACGTGAGTCGAACCATTAACATTTAGCACCAGCAATTAAGAGCCGTTGATTCTTCGCGCTGAAAAAGCATAAAAATAGCGTGAATACAAAGGGTTAGAGTAAAAGCAAACGGGTTGCGAAAAAAAGATAAAAAAATAT
>JADFXW010000172.1 GCA_015233375.1 Candidatus Omnitrophota bacterium
ATCAAAAAGGTTTCACGGATAACAGATGCTGATGTGACCATTGTTGAGATAGGGGGGACTGTCGGGGATATTGAGAGCCTTCCTTTTTTGGAAGCTATCAGGCAGATGCGTTGGGAATTGGGCGAAAGTTATGCGTTGAATATCCATGTCACCTTGCTGCCTTATATCAAATCAGCAGGCGAGCAAAAAACAAAACCAACACAGCATAGCGTTGGCCGTCTGCGTGAGATAGGTATCATTCCTCAGATTTTGATGTGCCGCACAGAAAAAAGTATTTCTCAGGAACAGAGGGAGAAAATCGCTCTTTTTTGTAATGTGGATGTGGAGGCAGTGATTGAAGCCCATGATGTCAAACATATCTATGAAGTTCCAGGCGCTTTTAAGAAACAGGGGCTTGATGAGCTTATTTTAAAGAAGCTTAATATCAAGTTGCCAGATAAGGGGTTAAAAAGTTGGGAAGAAGGGGTGATCAAACGTTTACGGAATCCTTCCAAGGAAATTAAAATAGCGGTGGTGGGTAAATATATTGCTCTTCAAGATGCGTATAAGTCTATTTATGAGGCTTTGGTGCATGGGGGTATTGCTAATAATGTGGGTGTTAATATTATAAAGATCGATTCCGAAGATGTTCAAGAGCATGGGATTCAAAAGCATATAAAAGACGTTCAGGGTATTTTGATCCCTGGCGGTTTTGGAAGTCGCGGCATTGAAGGGAAGATCGAGGCGGTGAGATATGCGCGTGAGAAGAAAATTCCCTTTTTTGGAATTTGTTTAGGGATGCAGATTGCAGCCATTGAGTTTGCCCGTAACGTGGCAGGCCTTAAAGGGGCTAATTCGACTGAGTTTGATCCAGACACCCCGAATCCTGTTATTGCCCTTATTGAGGAGCAAAAGGAAATTAAAAATATGGGGGCCTCGATGCGTTTGGGGGCGTATTCTTGTGTCTTGGAAAAAAATACCAAGAGTTTTCAAGCCTATAAGAATGAGAAAATTTCAGAACGTCATCGTCATCGGTATGAATTTAATAATTCGTTTCGGGAGGTATTGGTCCAAAAGGGGTTAACGATAGCAGGTGTTAATCCTGAACGGAATTTGGTTGAAATCATTGAGATCAAAGATCATCCCTGGTTTGTGGCTTGTCAGTTTCATCCTGAATTTAAGTCAAAGCCTGATGTGGCCCATCCGCTGTTTCAAGGATTTATTAAGGCCGTTTTGGATAAGGGGAAATAATTTTTTAAGCGCGGGTGGCGGAAACATTAAGAAATGCGCATGCGATAGAGGTTGACAGTAGGAATTTTTATGCGTGGGTGGCGGAATTGGTATACGCGCACGTTTGAGGGGCGTGTGCCGTAAGGCGTGAGGGTTCGACCCCCTCCCCACGCACCAAATAGTTTTTGTCATTCCCGCGCAAGCGGGAATCCATTTAAAAGAACAATCTTTCCATAGGGGAATAGAACCTTAAGTGAAGATGAAGAAAAATACCGAAATTTCAGCCAGTGTGTTATCTGCTGATTTTTGTCATTTAGCCCGAGACCTTAAGCGTTGCGAAGATGCCGGGGTGACGCGTTTTCATATTGATTGCATGGACGGCCATTTTGTCCCTAATTTGACCATTGGCCCACCAGTCATTGAGTCCATTCGCCAACATACCACACTGCTTTTAGAAGCCCACCTGATGATTGAACATCCAGGCAAGTATATTGAACGGTATGCGCAAGCAGGGGCAGATATTATTCAATTACAGGCTGAATGTTATGGAGAACGATTGTCCTCATGTCGCCTATGGGACCAATGGCCCAAAGAAATTTCTGAGCTGGATATTCCTGCCTTGCGTGCAGATTTATCCACGATTCGAAAATTAGGTAAAAAAGCTTTTGTTGTTTTTAACCCTGGCACGCCTTTATGTGAATCAATATTAGATGATTGTGACGGGGTTTTAATCATGTCTGTGAATCCAGGCTTTTCTGGCCAGTCATTTATGCCAGGAGTTCTTCCTAAAGTAGAGCGTTTGAAAGAAATTTTCAAAGGTGATATTGCTATTGATGGGGGAATTAATGCGCAAACCTCTCCACAGGCTCTTCAAGCAGGGGCCAATGTTCTTATTACAGCCAGTTATCTGTTTGGCGCTGATAATATTTCGGATGCTGTCAAAGAGCTAAAGAAGGTATAATTTTCGCTGTTTTCGTTATTTGTTCCAAATTCATTTATATGCTATATTTATATTGTCTGATATTGCTGTCTTAGGCTTGTATATTGGGTGGACACAAGTCTGCCCCTACGACCATAGGAAGCGATCGGCATGAGGGAACAATGGAATTTATGTCTCAAGAGAGTATGAAGAAAGATTGCGGTAAAAGAGTTATTCGAGGCCAGGTTGCTTTAGAATATCTTTTATTATTGGCGGTTGTGGCTGTTGTCGTTATTGCGGCATTTGGGCCAGGAGCTCTGGTTGATAAAGTCCATGATTCAGCTCAAAGCTATTATAATACAGTCGCTCGAGTTATCATGGATAGCGATAATTCCGGGTTAAATAACCCGAATCCCATTCAAGGACACTGGTGTCCTGTGACTTGCCCAACCCAGGGCGGATACAGCGTGATTTATAGCGCTTGTGAGTGTCCAGCCCCGGCCTTTGGAGGCCAGTGTGATGCTCAAACAGAGGTTGCAGGACAGGCTGGAGGCACCTATAGTGCGTTTAAGGTGAACTGTCCAGGAGCTGCCTTGTAGTGATAGTTCATGTGCACGTTTGACAGAATGTGGAACTCAAGGGGTTACTAACTGCGGACGTCCATGCACCGTTTCTCAACAGCCCTGCCCAACAGGATTAACGTGTAACCTCTCAACGGGTCACTGTGGATTAGCCTGTACTCCCAACTGCCCCTATGGCACAGAATGCGGAAATGATGGTTGCGGCGGTACGTGCGGAACATGTCCTCAATATGGTGAATATATGGGCTATACGCTGTGTGTTAGTGGGAAATGCACGTGCGGCCAAAGA
>JADFXW010000173.1 GCA_015233375.1 Candidatus Omnitrophota bacterium
AAGTTTAGAGACCTGCAAACCCATAAGAAAGCCGCTAGTATTAAAAGGTAGGTTACCAGTGGCGTATAAGCAGCAGCTGACATCAAGGGAATAGAAGGATCAAAGATTTGGGCGATTTTATAAATGATAAATCCCCAATAGGGATGCAGGGTAAACGGCTGCCACATGCCAAATGGCGCGCACATGAGGGGATTAAAATATTTACTCGCTTTTATGGTGTCCGCTATACGACCTTTGGCAATGATGTTCTCAGTTAAGTTATAAAAATCATAAGGGTCAGATTCCAAGAGATAAATTTTTGGACGTTTGGCAAGTTTTAAAGAACCATCAGGATTAGGCTGATTCGCCAGTTTTTCTGTTAATTGGTCAATGTATTGCATGACCTTTCGGTTATCTTTGTGCAGGGTCTCATTCATTTTTTCTTCTGCCATATGATTGGCTAAAGAAGGAGGTATGCTGGGATTCTCGATAAGGATTCCTTTAAGGAAGGTTTGTTTGATATTAAAAAGCGCCAGCAAGGTTGCTTGTTCATGGGCATCATCCCATATATGGGCGCGTAAGGGATAGAGGCGGATATAACAGCTCAGGAGGCTTAAGATAAGCAAACCCAAGGCCCATGGCCAAAATTTAGATTTTATAAACATAGGGAGTTATTTTGACACAAATTTTTTATATTGCAAATATTGCCGGTGTATTTTATTGGCTGCAATGGCGATGCTAAAATAAGGGGGAGAATTCTTTCGAGCCATGATCATCCCTAAAAGCCGGCCTCTATCATCAAAAACAGGGTCCCCGCTGTCGCCATGATAGAGCTCAAGGTCGAGTGCAAGGAAATTATACTTTGATGAATGAGGACCATGTAAAAGATTTTCTATATGTCCAGAGATGATGGATTGATTATTGTAATCAGAATTTCCTATGACAAAAACAGGGGTTTGCGGCTTGATGTTTGAAGAATCTGCCCATCGGACTCGTTGTAAAAGACGAGAGGTGTGGACTTTCAAGAAACAAAAGTCGCAATTTTGAGAGTAAGCCACAACACGAGCTGGTAATTTTGTCCCATCCCGAAGGATAACAAAAATAAAAGGAGCGTGGATAATCGTGTGTTTATTAGTGACAATGATTCCAGAAGGGTCTATGATAATTCCACACCCCTTGCGAAAAAAGGTGCCTTGTCTTGATGAATTTGTTGAGAGGGTTTTTGTGAGGACAGTTTGCACCGTGACAATGGATTTCTTCGCCTGTTCTATACGGTCGATGAGATTGTTTTTCGCCCATGAACAGGGCATGGGCCCTATCAAGGTTGTGAATATCAGGGTGATGATAAGGGCTGGAATTATTCTTGACGCACGAAACATAATTTAGTATTCTCTCATAAATTTATGATGAATAAAATAAATATTAGAGCTTATGAGCCCTCTTTTCGGTCCCAGCTGCGTCAGATTTGTTGTGACGTGGCAGACAGGGGAGAGCCCATTGAAAGAATTTTTCCTGACCGTGATATAGCCGCGGATTTATTGACGAAATATTATACGGATTATGAGCCTCGATCGAGTTTTGTGGCTGTTTGTGATGGGCGCCTGGTGGGATATATTAATGGTTGTCTGGATAATCGCCGGTATGGATTGGTGATGTTTTGGCTTTTAATACCCCAACTTTTGGTCAAGGCTTTTAAAAGTGGCATTTTTTTTAAGCCTCAAGTCCTTGGGATGTTAAAGGCTGTTTTAGAAAATTGGCCCAGGATTTTTACCTGGCGAAAAGGTTCTTTTCATAGCCATCAGGGACATCTGCATATTGGTGTGGCTTCAGATTTTAGGCATCAAGACGTGGGGGCTTCATTGATTAATGCTTTGATTGAATATGCTGCCCAAAAAGGGATTGTGGAGTTGGAAGCAACCGTTCATAGTGCCAATAAAGAAGCGAGTATTTTCTTTGAAAAACAAGGATTTGAAATCCGGGCACGGTATCCGATGGTGATGGTCCGTGATGGACAAAAAGAACGTTATCAATCATTATTATATGTTAGAACAATTTCGACTATTTAGCATTTTTCTGTTGATTATTTTCTTGGGGTCAGCCAATGTTTTGGCTGGGGGGACAGGCGTGAATAATGTGGTGTTAACACCACAGGATAGAATTTTGATACTGTCTCCTCATCCAGATGATGAAATTTTAGGCACAGGGGGTATTATTCAGCAGGCGGTATCCATGAAGTTACCCATTAAGATAGTGTTCTTGACTAATGGGGACAGTAATCAATGGTCTTTTCTGTTATACCGCCATCATCCCGTGGTGTTTCCTGCCGCTGTTGAGAATATGGGGTTGGTCCGTCATGACGAAGCCCTTAAGGCAGATGGCATTCTAGGTGTGGATTCAAAGGACCTGATTTTTTTAGGGTATCCTGATTTTGGCACCTTAAATATGTGGTATTATCATTGGAACAAGCGTCCTGCCTATAGAAGTATTATGACCATGGTCACAAGTGTCCCGTATAAAAGCGCCTGGCGGCCAGGCGCTCCTTATAGAGGGGATGAGGTCTTGAAAGATTTAGAGTCGATATTCAATAGTTTTAAACCAACCAAGGTGTTCGTTTCTCATCCGGCTGACCATAATGGAGATCATTTGGCCCTCTATTTATACACAAGGGTTGCCTTATTGGAAACAGGGATGGATGAACACGTTGGTCTATATCCCTATCTTATTCATTATTTAACATGGCCAAATCCTAAAGGCTTTCATCCCGAGAAGTATTTGGTGCCTCCCAAGGGTTTGGCTGATCAAGAAAATTGGCAGCAGTACCATTTGACGCCCGCACAAATACAAAATAAGAGGAAGGCCCTTCAAGCCCACTGGACGCAGTTTTTTTCAAGCCGTAATTACTTGTTGTCCTTTGTTAAATTTAATGAGCTTTTTGGGGATTTTCCGATGATTAAGCTTTCTTCCCATGAAAGCA
>JADFXW010000174.1 GCA_015233375.1 Candidatus Omnitrophota bacterium
GTTATCGATCCCCGATTAAAACATTCGGGGATCACAAAATTCTTATAAAATCTTCATACTGCTAACCCTATTCATGCGTATTCTTCATAAAACTATTTACAGAATCTTCTTGAATTAGATTCCCGTTTATCAAGGGAATGACAATAAAAGAATTAAAGATAGTATACTACAAGGTCATTTTAGTTCTAATACATTTTTATGGAGAAAGAATTCTGTGTTATCATACGCCTATGAATGTCCTTCTGGTTTCAGATGTGTCGGTAAAAACCATCCTGGGCGGCGCTGAAAAGGTATTGTATGAAGAAGCTGTTTTTCTTCTTAAACAAGGCCATCAAGTCTTTGTATTAACAAGAAAACTGGACTCCCATTCATGCGTTGATGAAATCATTAATGGGATTCATGAGTTTAGATACGAAACCAATACCAAGAATCCATTCCTGTTTCTTTTATCAACCATTATCAATGCCCCCAAATGCTACAAACAAATCTCTTCAAGAATCAAATTCGATGTCATTAATTTCCATCAACCTTTTACGGCTTTGGGCATCAACCTGTTATCTGAAACAAAACATATCAGGAAGGTTTACATCTGCCACTCCTTGTCTTTTGAAGAATACATATCCAGAAACCCTGGTCAAAAAACGTTAGGGTTTATAGGCAATGTATTTTTAAGAAAGACAATTGAAAAATTTAGCCTTGAAAAAGCCAATCAAATCATTGTCTTAAGCCAATACACAAAAAATAAACTATTAACATCCCATCATATCAAAGAGGACAAAATCAACATTGTCCCAAGCGGCATTGACATCCACCATTTTTTTCCTGCCGTCGATAAAATAGCCCTTCGCAGAGAACTAAACATCAACCCTGAGCCTTTGACCTTATTCACGGTCCGTAACCTGGTCCAACGCATGGGGCTTGAAAATCTCATCAAAACCATCCCTCTTGTTCAACAAAAAGGGATTCCTGTTCAGCTTTTTATCGGTGGCCAGGGCGTATTAAAAGAGAAGCTGCAAAACATTATCCATGAACTTAAACTTGAAGGGTCTGTCAAACTCTGCGGGTTTATTTCAGAGGAAATGCTCCTTAAATATTACCAAATGGCCGATTTCTTTATTCTCCCGACCATTGATTTAGAAGGTTTTGGTTTAGTGACGCTGGAAGCCATGTCCTCAGGCACGCCGGTATTAGCCACCCCTATTGGCGGCACCGTAGAAATCCTTGGCCCCTTTGCGGGGAGTTTGCTATTCAAAAGCACCTCTCCAGAAGATATGGCCCAACTGATTGCTGAAAAATATTCACAATATAAAAATAATGTTGAAGAATACAAGAAACTCTGCCTTCAAGTCAGGCAATATATTGAAACCCATTATTGTTGGGACAAAAATGCGCAAGGGATAGAGGCCCTATTAAAATCTTCATAAAAATATGTGCGGCATTTGCGGAAAAATTAACACCCAGGGCAAAGTAGTCCCGGAAGATCTCATCAGAAGGATGACTGACTCTCTACGCGTTCGTGGTCCTGATGATGCGGGGATTTACCAAACAAATACCCCTTTGAGTGTGAGCCTTGGTCATAGACGCTTGAGCATCATTGATCTCTCCTCTTTTGGCAAACAGCCCATGACCAATGAAGATAAAACCATCTGGCTTGTCTTCAATGGTGAAATATACAATCATCAAAGCTTACGCCAGGAATTACAAGCCTTGGGCCATCAATTTACCTCTCAAACAGATACAGAAGTCATCATTCATTTATATGAACAAGAGGGCATCAGGTGTTTAGAAAAATTAAATGGCATGTTTGCCTTTGGGTTATGGGATGCTAAATCCCAGGCCCTTTATTTATGCCGAGACAGGGCTGGCATTAAACCCCTTGTCTATTCCTGGGATGGAGAATCACTCATTTTCGCCTCAGAAATCCGCAGCCTCTTGTGTGACCCTCAAATCAACAGGGAGCTTGATCATGACGCCCTGGATTTATACCTGACCCTCAACTATATCCCTGCCCCTTACACAATTTATCAAGGCATCCGAAAACTGGAGCCTGCCAGCTATCTTTTGCTCAAAAATAACACGGTTACCAGGACACAATACTGGGGCCTAAACAATACCAACACCCCTGTTCCAGAAAATTTTGAAGAGTGCAAAAAACACCTTTATGATTTATTAGAAGATTCAGTAAAAAGGCAATGTGTGGCGGATGTGCCCCTAGGCGCTTTTTTAAGCGGCGGGATTGATTCCAGCATTATTGTGGGCCTGATGGCCAAAACCGCTTCTTCTCGAGTGCGCACCTTTTCTATTGGCTATGAAGACATGCCTCTACTCGATGAAACGCACTTCGCCCGCCAGGTGGCAAAACTTCATCAAACTGACCATACTGAAATCAGGTTACGCGGCCGTGACATGATCCCTGTCTTCCATGATCTTCTATCCTGGTTTGATGAACCTTTTGCGGACTCATCCGCTATCCCCACCTTTATTGTCTCTCGTGAAACCAAAAAACACGTAAAGGTCGCTTTATCAGGAGATGGCGGCGATGAACTCTTTGCCGGATACCGCATGTACGCGGGAGAATATTGGTATTCCCAATTTAAACAATTACCCCTGTTTTTACGAAAAATGTTCATTGAACCCTGGGTAAACCAACTGCCTGATTCGCGCAACACCAAATCACTTGAACAAATCAGACGTCTTAAAAAATTTATCCAAGGGGCCGCTGCTGATACCTTTGAAGAACGTTTCTTCTTATGGAACCAAATCAACCCGCAAATTTTAAGACAAAATCTACTAAAAAGGCCTGTATCAAATTTTAATTTGGGCCAAGACATCTTCAAGCGCTCATTAAACCAATACCCCATGGATCCAATTAACAAAATGCTCTGGGCAGATTTTAAAAATTCCTTGCCTAATGATATGTTGACCAAGGTTGATTGGATGAGCAT
>JADFXW010000175.1 GCA_015233375.1 Candidatus Omnitrophota bacterium
GCCTTAACAAAAACCTCTTCTTCTTTTAAATCTGCGGCTTCTTTTAAAGCTCTGATAAGGGCCGTGTACTCTGCAATATTATTTGTACCATCGCCAATAAATTGGCTTAAGGTCTTGATGGTCTTGTTGTCTTCTTTGATGACCACCCCAATGGCCGCAGGTCCAGGATTACCTAAACAACCGCCATCAGTAAAAATATCTAATTTCATATCTTACGCCAGTGGTAAGCGAGCCATGCGAGTCGAACCATTAAAGATCATCCGCCAAATAAAGAATCCTGGCGCACATGTCGCAGGTAATTATCTGGTTGTATTTTTTAAGCTCATTAAGGACCTGCGCTGTCAAATGCATGAAACAACCGCCGCAGGTATGATCCGCCACCTTCACAATAGCCAAACCTTCTTTATTATGTAAAATACGCTCATAGCGGCTTAAACAATCAGGCCGCACCTCAGGCGTCAAACGGCTTCGTTGGGACTCTTTAACCTTGACCTGATCCGCAATAATAGCCAACTCGTCATCAACCTTCTTTTTCTCGATGGCAAATTCTTTTTCTTTCTGGGCTACAACACTTTTTTCAGCATCCACGGCTTTTTTGGCGGCTTCCACCTCATCAAAGCCTAAAAGAATTTTTTCTTCAACAATCGATTTATCCGCTTTGAGATTTTCAATCTCTAAAAGCCTGGCTTGATATTCCTTATTTGTTTTTAAAAGAGTCAGCGTCCCGTCTGCTTTGGAAATACCTTCTTCCTTAACCTTTAGGTCCAGCTCTAATTCTTTTTGCTTGACCAAAATGCCTTTTAGCTTCTCTTCCAGGCTTAAAAGATTTGATTTGCCAGCCTCAAAACCTGCCTTGAGCACTTCAAGATCCGCTGGCTTTTCGCGTAATTGGCGTTTGAAACGAAAAATTTCCTCGTCTATAACCTGAAGCTCAACAAGTTTCTTTATCTGATCTTTTAAATTTTGATCTTGCGCCATCATATACCTTTGAATTGTCAAAAAAACTGGTGGACTCAGAAGGATTTGAACCTTCGACCTTCGCCATGTGAGGGCGACGCTCTAACCAACTGAGCCATGAGTCCACTGGGTCTATTGGACCCATATTAATTCTCAAATGTCAAGGTTGGCATTATAAATATATATTGAATAATGATCAACAAATATTCTCGTGCCCCCCTTTAGACTCTTTTTACCCTATTGCTTGAGGGCCTTCCTCACCTGTACGGATACGAATACATCGGGCCAAATCCAAGACAAAAATCTTACCGTCACCAATTTTGCCAACCCTGGCCCCTTTAATAATAGCCTTGATGGTCGGCTCAACAAAATCCTCATTAACGGCAATTTCAAGCTGGATTTTCCTCAACAAATTACCCGTCTCCTTAACACCTCGATAAAATTCAGTGACACCTATCTGACGGCCATGACCCAGAACTTCAGAGACTGTTATCAAATTCACATTGATAGCATAAAGTTCTTTTTTGACTTCATCAAGCCGATGCGGCTGAATAATCGCAATAATAAGTTTCATAAATCCTTGTCCTTTCTTTTAATCTAAAATCGTATACGCGCGTTCATGATGCTGGCTTAAGTCTAATCCCATGGTTTCATGCTCCACAGAAACCCTCATCGGAATAATCTTGTTAGTCAACCAGCAGACAATCCATGTCATGAAAGCACAATAAAGAACCGCCCATAACGCACATTTTAACTGAGAAAAGAACAAGGCTATGTTTCTATTAAACCAGCCATTGGCCCCTGCAGGGTTAACCGCAATAGTGGCCATTAAACCCACCGCGATAATCCCCCAAAATCCACCAACGGCATGCACACCAAAAGCATCCAGGGTGTCATCATAACCAAACATTGGCTTAATGAGACCAACAGCAAAATAACTAAGAATACCTACCACAAGCCCAATCATTAAAGCGCCTGTAAAATCAACAAACCCGCAAGACGGAGTTATGGCCACAAGACCTGCCACCGCACCTGAAACTGTTCCAAACATGGTCGGCTTTCCTGTGGTTATCCATTCAACAATCGCCCATGAGGCCGCTGCGGCAGCCCCTGCGGTATTCGTTGCAATAAAGGCGTTTACCGCAACCGCATTAGCGGCCAAGGCTGACCCTGCGTTAAATCCTAACCAGCCAAACCACAACAAAGACGCCCCTAAAACCACAAAAGGCAAATTATGCAGGGTTGGCACATTAATACCGAGCCGCTTGCCTAAAAATAACGCGGTCATCAAGCCTGCGACACCGCAATTAATTTCCACAACAGTCCCGCCAGCGAAATCTAAAAGTCCCCAAGACCTCATCAGGCCGCCCGGCGCCCAGGCCATATGCGCCATAGGACAATACACCACTGTTAACCATAATACGGTAAATAACAAAAATGCTGAAAACTTAACCCGTTCTGCATAGGAACCACAAATAATCGCAGGCGTTATCACCGCGAACATACATTGGAAAATCATGAAGGCCCCATGAGGAATCGTGGAGCTGTAATCAGGGTTAGGAGCCGCACCCACACCTTTTAACATCAACCAATGAAAACCGCCAATGATGGGATTGCCTTGACTAAAGGCCAAACTATAACCATAAATACCCCATAAAACACTGATAAGGCCAAGACATGACATGCACTGCATCAAAATACCCAGGATGTTCTTTCGCCTGAGCATCCCCCCGTAGAAAAAACCCAATGCCGGGGTCATTAAAAGCACCAACGCTGCGGACACAAGCACCCATGCCGTGTCCCCTGAACTTATCTGAGTGACCGTTTGCATAAAACAAATTCTCCTGACTTATGCGATATATGAGAAATATCCGTCAGTGGATCCTTAAGGCATCAACGCCGTTTCAAGGACTTCAGTTCCCTTAAAATGTTGCTC
>JADFXW010000176.1:0-465 GCA_015233375.1 Candidatus Omnitrophota bacterium
GGGAATAGCAGGACAGATAGACCCTTCCAAAATTTCAAATAACACGTTAGGTCAGATCAGAGACCAACTGAATAATTTAGTCCAAGATAATGGCAAGGCTTCTCTCGGGGCTCAAGCCGCTACCGCGGATATTTTCAAACGATACCAGGATAAGCCCTGGGTCAGGAATTTTATCCAGCATTTAGTTCCCCAAGAGATAACCACAAGAAATGTTAATCAGTTCAATGATTTGAAAGATATTGTTGTATTGTCAGATAAAGACGAAGATTGTGGAAACGCGTCATTGCGAGCGAAGCGAAGCAATCTTTTAAATGATTACTTCGCTAACTCAAGCAAGACACACCATATGTCTTTAAGAAATGTTTTCTATGAGGATATTGATGATAAGCAGCAACCCAAAGGGGCTATTGATTGCCTAATAGCTCTTCTTCCCAGAGATACCAAATACTATGAGCTTGATAAAGA
>JADFXW010000176.1:580-993 GCA_015233375.1 Candidatus Omnitrophota bacterium
TAAAAGACATTGCTGTATCCTCAGCTAAGTCAGTTGCCTCGACACTGTATCTTGAAAAGCCGGAATTAAAGGTACGGGTCATTGATTTTGACAGTTCAGTATCTGATAAAGAAGTCATGCTAAAAGTCATTGATGAGCTGCAGACCTATGAGCGTTTTAATGCGGTGGGGTATAGTTATGTCATTCCCGCGAAAGCGGGAATCCAGAACAAGACAAATTCTGTATTAACAAGACATGTTCTTGTTTACGAAAACTCACAACCTTCTGAATACACAAATCGTAACATTACATGGACTCCCAAGGACGTTGTTTTAGTGACAGGTGGCGCCAAGGGTATTACCGCCCAATGCGCCTTGGAATTTGCCAGATCCACAAAAGCCAGGATGGTGTTGATGGGCCGCTCGCCCGTGTCT
>JADFXW010000176.1:1089-1682 GCA_015233375.1 Candidatus Omnitrophota bacterium
GAATGTGGCTGAGATTATAAAGAAGATTGAAGAGAAGGAAGGCCGCGTGACAGGTGTTATCCATGGGGCAGGTTTAAACAGCCTTAAACGGCTCAAACAGATGAGTGTTACAGAGGCATTGAGCGAGTCCTTACCAAAAGTTTTTGGGGCGGTTAATGTTTGTAAAGCGTTATCTCAAAATCCGCCTAAATTAATTGTTGCCATCACCTCAATCATAGGCATCACAGGCATGGAAGGAAGCGGCTGGTACGGCTTGGCCAACGAAGTCCTGAACCTGTATCTGCATCAATTTAAAGCACAGCATCCTAAAACACAGGTCGCAGCCATTGCCTATAGCGTTTGGGATGAAATTGGGATGGGGGCGAAGCTCGGCTCTGTAGAACGTCTTGCCCAAAAAGGTATTGGGGCTATTCCTGTGGTGGAAGGGGTTAAGCGGTTCCGTCAGCTTATTGAAAGCGATTCAGGTAGTCAGCAAGTTATTGTAGCAGCCAGGGTGGCAGGCATTGATACCTGGAAATCCATTAATTCTTTGTCTCTTGAAGGAAGCAACACATATCGTTCCCTCCCACTTGAGGGGAGGGGCAGGGAGGGTG
>JADFXW010000176.1:1820-2342 GCA_015233375.1 Candidatus Omnitrophota bacterium
AGAACATGTCTTGTTAATACAGAATTTGTCTTGTTCTGGATTCCCGCTTTCGCGGGAATGACAGTAAAAGAGGCGGGATATTAATCTTCAGAGGCCGATTTCAGTGTTGCAGGAGTCTGGCACCACTATAGAAATTCATGCGTTGGTTCTTGAGGATGGAAGAGAAGTCAAAGTAGAAATTTATTCCCAGGAATCAGGTTACACAGAGCCTCATTTTTCAGCAATTTTTGAAGTCAACATCCCCTCAATTTACGAAGCGATTAAAGGGAAGGAAGCCAATAGATTTCCCCCTCTTTGCGAAGCGATTAAAGAGGGGGACAGGGGGAGTTCTCTTTCTAAGAGAACAGCCAAGGTTATAGACTTAGACATGCAGACAGACATCTACGGCCCTATCCTTTTTCAAGGGAAGATGTTTCAGGGGATAGAGAAAATCCATGAACTTAATTATGACGAGAAGACAAAAAAAGGCCAAGCTCTTTTAACAGGTGTTTTTAATAGTGAAAAATCGTTTTTAATCAAAGA
>JADFXW010000176.1:2436-2865 GCA_015233375.1 Candidatus Omnitrophota bacterium
GAAATTAATGTAGGGTCAGGCAAAGCAGAGACAAGGCAATTAATACAATCAGTAATTCATAAAGTCGATGTTGATCATTATAAAGCCACGGCAAAAGGTGGTGGCAATACTTTCTTTATAAAAATAAAAGATTGTCGTCTTAAAATATTAGAGAATATTCCCAATAATCCATCTGCCAATGATTTGGCTGATCCCACACAAAGAGATCAGGTGACTATTGAAAATAAAATTAATGAATTAGCCCAACAGATGGGCTTTATTGCTCCAACTGTCCGCTATTTATTTGATTCAAGGTTAAAAACATCTTCAAGGCAAAAGCGTCATCAAATAGAAACTCCCCTCATTGAAGCGACAGTGTGTGAGTTGCTTCGTAAGGAAAATAAACGATTAAAATCTGTCAAAGTTGGGTGGTTGAAATCAGGTCGTCCG
>JADFXW010000177.1:0-491 GCA_015233375.1 Candidatus Omnitrophota bacterium
GATTGATGAAAAGAAATTGGAAATAGAAGCAATGAAATCTTCATTATCTGTGTCTGTCCCAAACCCGCCTGCCGTGGCTGTCAATCAGACAGTGAGCCCAGGCATAACAGATGATTTAAAACAATTGGATCATGCCGAAAGAAAAGCACAACCAGGGAAGGTTTCTGCACTAGGTTTGCCTGAAGGGGACATTAACAACCAGGATGAAAAGATAGATTTTCTAAAAATGGGGGATAAAGATTCTGATTATCTTAAAGGGCAGAAGACAAAGCCTGTCTCGCCATATGAGGTCAAGGCTGGCTCCTATATCCCTGCGGCATTGATAACAGGCATCAATTCAGATCTGCCCGGATCGATAGTGGCACAGGTGACAGAGAATGTTTACGACACTGTGACAGGCAATTATATCCTTATCCCTCAAGGGGCAAAGTTAGTAGGCTCCTATGACAGCAAGATTACTTTTGGGGAAAACAGGGCATTGGTCGTCTGGA
>JADFXW010000177.1:534-1422 GCA_015233375.1 Candidatus Omnitrophota bacterium
TATAGATTTAGAAAAAATGCAAGGGGTGGACATTGGCGGCTACGCGGGATTAAAGGATAAATTAGACAATCATTATTTAAAAATCTATGGCAACGCCTTATTGTTGAGTCTTGTGGGAGCCGGATACGACATCTTAAACAGGAATGCGCAGCAAACAACAGATACAAGGGACACAGTTGCTGCTGAGGTTGGCCAAAAACTTGCGGATGTCAGCAGTAAAACCTTACAAAAGAACATGGATGTCCAGCCAACGGTAATCATAGAACCTGGGATTAAGTTTAATGTGATTGTCATGAAAGACATGGTGTTAGGGGATATCAAAGATGCTGAGGGAACACTCGCGTACTCAAAATAAGCTAAAGGAGGATTTAGGCCCGCTTGTTTTATCGGCCCTTTCCAATGATGAGATTTTTGAAATTCTTCTTAATCCAGATGGGACATTGTGGGTGGATGGCTATAAAGGTAAATTTGAATATGGATCAATGAGTGCGGCGGCAGCGAAGAATCTGATTAATACGGTAGCCAGCGTATCAGATGAAATAATTACCTATAAGAATCCGAGTTTTGGGGGAGAATTATGGGTGGAAATCAATGAGGAGTTTAAATTATTTCGATTTCAGGCATTTATCCCGCCCGTTGTGACTTATCCCGCCTTTGCGATTAGAAAGCGGGCCGGGAAGGTTATTCCGTTGCAGGATTACTTGGAAGATGAAATTATTACCCCAGAGCAAGAAAGAATAATCAAAGAATCTGTTGAGCAAAGAAAATCCATTTTAGTTGTTGGAGGGACCCAGTCAGGCAAGACCACATTTTGTAACGCGATTTTGGATTGCATAGCCAAAACACATCCGCAGGACAGGGTGATAATCATTGAAGATACCCAGGAAC
>JADFXW010000177.1:1484-2821 GCA_015233375.1 Candidatus Omnitrophota bacterium
TGAATGATTTGATCTTTGTTTCCATGCGTATCAGGCCCGATAGAATTATTATTGGCGAAGTCCGTGGGAAAGAAGCGCATTCCTTGATAAAAGCTTGGAATACCGGACACCCTGGGGGAGTGAGCACCATTCATGCTAATTCCGCCGAAAGCGGGCTTTTAAGACTTGAACAGTTAATTATGGAAGCAGGTGTTGCAGCTGTGCCTGAGGCCATAGCAGAAGCGGTAAATGTGTTGGTATTTATACAAAAGACCAATAGAGGTAAAAGGGGCAGACAGGTTACGTCAATTCTCGAGTTAAATGGGTACGATAAAGATAAAGGATATTGTTATGGTTGATGATCATGCTAAAAGAATCAAGGAAATACCGAGAGAGAACTAAACAAGTTTTCAGATAAGTTTCAAAGATTATATGAATATCCTACGAGGACACGGGCTGTTGAGTTTGCGGCTTTTGACTTGTGTTATTTATAGATATTTATGAAAATCTATCCAATCTGTTTCAATATCATTAAGGATTTTACGCAAGAGGCCACGAGGGATGTCTTCACCTTTGTGAAAAGGTATTACGGTTGTCCGTCCATCAGCGTGCCGAAAGAAAATGTGACTGCCTTTTTGTCGTACAGCATCAAACCCCATACGATTCAAAGCGCGAATAACAGAAGAGGGTTTAAGTGGGGTAAGTCTCATTTAGCAAAACTTACTTCAACTTCCTGTAGCCCGATAAATTTCATAGGAACAAAAGCGTCTTTTTGGGCCTCCAGACAAAGTTCAATAGCTTCTTTGATTCGTTTCAAAAGGGTGGGGAGTGTTTTAGCGTGGGTATGGCATCCGGGGATGGAAGGCACGCTAGCGATTAGAACCCCGTCTTCATCTTTTTCAATAAAAACCGGGAAATCATAAGTTTTGCGAGCCATAATTTTCTCCTCCTTTTTGAAACTATAACATGGCTCTATAAGACTGTCAAAGTCTTTCCGGCAATGATTTTTTGAGTGGGGGGTCTTTCTATGGATAATTTGATTAATCCGGATGTGGCTGAAGCACGCGTTGTAGAACTTAAATCAAACGCGGAGGAACATTTAATCTTCAATGAAAAAGAAATTGAAAAAATGATGAATATTTATGCTCAATGCGACAGGGAATACGGTCTGGAAGGAGATAACCTGATAAATTTGCCTTATGAAGAGCGTAGAAAGTCAAGGGGGCAAAAATTATGGGAAGAAATGACCATAAATGAACGCAAACAGGAATTTTTTAATGCACTCAAGATGGATTTAGAGTGTGTGTCTAAACAGATAGTGAATATAAGTAGAACACATTATGTAGAGAAAAGGGCTC
>JADFXW010000178.1 GCA_015233375.1 Candidatus Omnitrophota bacterium
CATGCGCGCATAAGAAGGCCTTACAACAGGAGAAGCGTACACCCTTGGCAATGGCCCCATCAAAAATAATGCGGCTGATAATACAACCAAACCAATCGTATTTCTTAATTTCGGCAGCCCGCTTTGAGTTATCATGGCGTCATTGGTGCCGGTCAGAGAAAATCCGCCCGAGAAATACTTCCTTTGTATCGGCTCCCGGGTCTTTGGATCAAGTTCCTCTTTAATGTAGTTGTAGGCCCCCTTTTTAAATGCTTGTAAATACCGTTCGTAAATTCTTTGCTTTTGGTTCGGGTCATTAATATTGACACCTGCCACCTTGTTCTTATTCGCATATACCTGTTCTAAAATACTGTCCTTGATTTTCTTCTTGTACCATGTGGCTAAAATCAGTGAATTGTACACCTGCCGTAATTGTGCGAAATTTTTGTTCTGATTGACTTCCTTTGTTAATGCTGGAATCACTATTTCACGGACGATTTGACTGCCTAGTAAGCTAGTGTTTTTGTTTGGCGTACGGGGATTTACCGGCGTGCTAGGGGACACGTTCTTTGTTGTTCTGTTTTGAACATGTCCCCTGGTTGGCATTAGGTGTTTACTCATCGCTAAATAATCTTCTTCCAGCATGACCTTTAATTTACTTTCCACCACATACGCTGTCCCTGCTTTTGCATTTTCATATACCACGGCTTTTTCTGGTACTATCCAGACCTTATTAAAAGTGTTAATGGGAACATCCGTTGTTCCATATCTTTTGGCGGCTTCTTCATAAATACGCTTCCAGAATTTTTTGCCTATCTCATCTTCAGGGTATATTAAACTTGCGGTTATCTGCTTTAGCATATAGTCTTCAGCTAAAAGGTCACGGCCCATTTCAGTCAGGCCAAAACTATGCGGAACAATTCGGTCCTTTTCATAAGGGCTTAAGTTCACCCATAAATCTTTTTCCGGGATGGTTAGGCTGGCTAAAAAGTATTTGATGAGTTTGGTGGCTTCACTCTTGAGTTGTTCTTGTTGAGATTGCTTTGTCAACTCGCTTCGCGAGTTTTCTTGCAATGACACAGGGTCTCCTTGGTCTAAAATGAAATCAAATTTGAATGGATTTTCTGGATGAACCTTGATGCCTTTTAAAATGGGCGGATTATACGGTTGGCTTAAATGGACCATGGTGCCCGGGGCAGGTAACTGGAAGCTGTGGCCAAGCGAAGTCAAACCATTATCTGCCTTGGCATAAGGACATACTCTGAGCATCGTGCTTATAAAAGCAACAAGAATAACAATGCTGACGGCCTTAGAATACCTTATCGAATATTTAATGGGGCCTAAATCCATGCTCTTGCGCCCTCCTTAACGCGCCTACTATAAAGTATATACTATGCTTCCTCTAGATTCTAAGCATGGAGGGTCATTTTAAGAAACCGTTTTCTTGCCAAAATACCGTCGGAAATAATAAAACTAATCCCTAAGCCGCAAAAAATAAATAAAAATTGTAAAAAGAACTCCCCCTATCCCCCTCTTTAATCACTTCGTAAAGAGGGGGGAACTTAAGGAAACAAAATTCTTGTTGACTGCAAAAATCTCTGCCCTAATATATTTCCACCCCCTACACATTAATCATAATAAGAAAGCTTGTCCTATGCCCATTGATAAAATCCAAAAACGTAACGGCGAGATCGTTGATTTTGACCGTGAACGCATCGCCCAGGCCATCCGTAAGGCTGCTAACGCCACTAAAAAAACATCAACCCATCCTTTAGAAATCGATTCTGAATTTATCCCTGAATTGGTGGATGAAATCATTGCTGAACTAAAAAATCGTTACGGCCATCTGGAACGTGTGCCTAATATTGAAAATATCCAGGATATTGTTGAGCAAAAACTCATTGAAGCCAAACACTTTGAAATCGCCCGCAATTATATCCTTTACCGTGCCAAACGTTCGCAAGTGAGGGCTGAAGAAAAAATCCAGGATTTACAAAAAATAGAAAAGAACCTCTTGCAGGTTACCAAACGCGATGGGACCTTGGAAAAGTTCTCCCAAGAAAAAATAAAAGAGATATCCCTCTGGGCGGCCAAAGAATATGAGTCCTCTTGTTCTTTTGAAGAAATGTATGAACGGCTTAAGCTCACTATTGTCGATAATCTGGCCACCACCCAAATCATGAAAAACATGCGTAAGGTGTGCCTTGATTTGATCTCAGTCCATAATATCCATTGGCAACACGTGGCAGGCAGGCTTTATATCATGGACCTCTATAAAGCCGCTTGCCGGAAACGTCAAATTTCGCTCGATGAAATTTATTCGCCCAGGGCTTTTAAAGACCATTTTGACCATTACATCAAAATAGGACGGTATTATAAAGACTTCTATAATTATTATTCAGCTGAAGATATCCTGGAGGCTGCCAAGGCCATCAACAAGCAAAGGGATCTCTCCTATATTTATTCCACAGTTTTGGCTTTTGACAGGCGCTATCTTTTAAACCCGAACAAAGAAATCCGGGAACTGCCGCAAGAGATGTACATGGCCATTGCCTTATTTTTAGCCATCCCTGAAGAGCCTTCTCAACGTCTAAAAGTCGCTAAAAAAATTTATGACATTACCTCTTCTCAAAAGCTTTCCTTACCCACACCAACACTTTTGAATGCGCGCACTAATTTTCACCAACTTTCAAGCTGCTTTAAATTAAATGTCAACGATGATCTGCGCGCCATCTATCATTCTTTAGAGAACATGGCCCAAATTTCTAAATTCGGCGGCGGTGTTGGCGTCTATCTTGGACATATCCGTGCTAAAGGATCGG
>JADFXW010000179.1 GCA_015233375.1 Candidatus Omnitrophota bacterium
CATGATAAGGTCCGCAAGGTCCATAGTTTAATATTTTGCCCGTCCATGAAGGCGGCAGGGACCTTACAAACAAAATTGGGCGCAATGGGAAACATCGCCTCCGATGGCAGACCTATTTTGGGGCTTGATGCGTATAATCTATTGAAACTAACCCTTGATACAGACCCTAAGAACTTGTTAGTGCCAGCGCATATTTGGACACCCTGGTTTTCAGTTTTAGGATCGATGGGCGGGTTTGATAGCATGGAGGATGCTTTTGGTGATTTAACCCAGCACATTCATGCTGTTGAAACAGGACTGTCTTCTGATCCTCCAATGAATTGGCGTTTGAAGCAACTGGATGATTTTATCCTCATTTCTAATTCCGACGCGCATTCGCCTTCCAAATTAGGACGAGAAGCTAATATTTTTGATACGGATTTATCTTATGAGGGGATTTATAAGGCCCTTTGCGATAAAAAAGATAAAGGGTTTTTGGCAACCATAGAATTTTTTCCTGAAGAGGGCAAGTATCATTTTGATGGACACCGTAACTGTCAGCTAAGATGGCACCCTAAGGAAACCATTAAGCATAAAGGACTCTGCACGGTGTGCGGTAAGCCGGTTACTGTTGGCGTGATGGCGCGTGTTGAAGCGCTGGCAGACCGTGATGAAGGTAAACACTCCAAAAGGTTTAGGCCTTATCATCATATTGTGCCCTTGCCAGAGCTTATTGCCGAGGCTAAGGATATGGGAGCGGCCAGTAAGGCCGTGCAGGAAGCGTATATGAACATTTTGAGTCAATTAGGAAGTGAATTTTATATTCTTCTTGATTGCCCTATTAAGGATATCCAAAAAGTTTCAGGCAATATTATTGCGGAAGGTATTCAGCGCATGCGTCAGGCCAAGATTGATATTGCTGCGGGTTATGACGGTGAATTTGGAACGATTAAAATCTTTAAGCCTGAAGAACGAGAGGTTATTGGAAGGCAATTGTCATTGTTTTAATGTTAGAGATGTTTATGGACACCTTAAAAGTTCTTTCCGAAACGGGATATTTTCGCCGTCGTCTACGGTTTACGAAAAAATTTTTCTAAAGCATCCTTAGTATATTTGGAAAAAATTTTTCGTAAATCCTTGACGACTTTTGGCGAAAAATCTCTTAATGTTTCGGAAAGAATTTTTAAGGTGTCCATAAACACGCATGGGTGTCTATGTATGCAAAGACTATATGGTTTAAACGAGTCTCAGGGTCGAGCCCTCCAGCATAAAGGATCGCATTTGCTCATCACCGCAGGGCCTGGCACGGGCAAGACGCATACCCTTGTATATCGCATCGCAGAACTGATTCCCTCTTTAAAATCCGACGACAAGATTTTAGCCATCACCTTTACCAATAAAGCAGCCCGACAGATGAAAGAGAGGCTTTTGTCTTTAGGCGTTGATATGTCTTTTCTTTTTGTGGGGACCTTTCATGCGTTTTGTTTGAAATTATTACGCGATTATTTTGAGCACACGGCTTTGCCTCAAAATTTTGAAGTGGTAGACCCCCAAAAGATTGAGGGTTTTAGTCAAGAGACCCTTGAGCGTATCAGTTATATGAAATCGACCCAATTGGCCATTATTCCGGATAATGAGTTCCGGGCTTATCAACGTTACCTGCACGAGAACAGATGGATTGATTTTGATGATATTTTAAAAGAAGCTCTTTTGCTTTTGGAAGATGAGGATGTTTTGAATGAGGTTTCTTTGAAATACCGGCATATCCTGGTTGATGAATATCAGGACATCAATATCGTGCAGAATGCTTTATTAAAGAAGCTGCTTTATCAAGGGGCTTTGTTAGCAGCTATTGGGGATGCCAATCAGTCTATCTATGGTTTTCGAGGGAGCAGGGTAGAATTTTTTAGCAGGTTTGAAAAAGATTTTCCAGGTGCCTTGACCATGGCTCTTGAGGAGAATTACCGGTCAGCATCCAATCTGGTCGCTGCTGCAGGCCAAATGATGGGAGGGATTCAGTTATTGGCGCGTATGGAGGCGCAAGGGAAACTCATTGTCCATCATGCCGCCACAGACAGGGCAGAGGCGGATTATGTGGCTCGTAAAATTGAGAAATTGGTCGGTGGTTTGGATATGCGCACAAGCCACAAGGCGCGGTATGGATTTGGAGAGGTGGCGGTTTTATATCGATTGAATGCCCAAGGTTTATTGATAGGCCAGATGCTGGATCATTTAGGGGTTCCTTATCAGTTGGCCCATCAGAAAAAAAGGGCTGAATTGTATTGTGATGAGGATGCCTTAAACCAGAATGAAGAAGAATTTGAGTTTGATGTCCAGAAGGTTTCATTGATGAGCCTGCACGCGGCCAAGGGGCTTGAATTTCCGGTTGTTTTTATTGTCGGGTGCGAAGACCATTTATTACCCCTGGATTTTTTGAAGATGAAAGCTGACCCTAAGGAAGAGCGGCGTCTTTTTTATGTGGGCATGACGCGCGCGAAAGAAGAATTGTATTTGACCCACGTGCGAACGCGTTATTTATTTGGACAAGCGCTTCTGCAGGAGCCATCGCCTTTTTTAGCAGATATTAAGGAAGAATTAAAGGCGTATGAGGCCGTCAAAAAAAGTGTTCCAAAAGCCAAACCAGATGACCGGCAGATGAAATTGTTTTGATTTAAAGCATCTTTTGTTATAATGAAATCAGCTCCTCCCCCAGGAGCCATTTTATAATTCCCCGTTTATTTATTACTTTGCTGTTTTGAGTGCGTAACCTTTGATAGTGGACGGATGAGGTGAATTCATTT
>JADFXW010000017.1 GCA_015233375.1 Candidatus Omnitrophota bacterium
AATAACAAGATTAAGCGTTTAAAGCGCATGGCCTATGGCTACAGAAATGTCCGCTACTTTTTATTAAAGATTCACCAGCACTGTGGACTTTTAAGCCCAAGATTTTCGCCCTAAACACGAAAGAACCTTTTATTCTTGATAAGGGAGATTTTCCTGGTGTTATTGCGAGCAGAGCGAAGAAATCTTTGCAAGAACAACTCAAAGCTGAATCAACCAAATTAATTAAATACTTCCTGGCCAGCCTAACAATTCCAGAAAAAGATTTATGGGTGAACTTAAGCCCTTACGAAAAAGATCGCATAATTCCTCAAAGCTTTGGCTTAACAGAAATGGGCCGGGATTTGTTGGCTGAGGATTATATGCTCAAACAGATAACGGCCAGTTTAATTTATCCTGAAGATGAAATAGGCAAGAAATTTTGGAAACGTATTTATAAAGAAGCTGCTAAAAGATATGGTAGCACTGATATCCCGGTCAACACCTTTAACAAGGTGTGGATTATTCCAGAAAAAGCAGTTGTCTATGAGAATGCAAAGGCAGGGACAGCTTATGTTGTTGAATCAAAATTAAAGGTCATGCTTGAGCAGGATTATCTTTCCCTTGAGAAACATCAAGGTATTCAATCGTATCATCGTAAGGACGTCATTAATGGTGTCTCTACCAATCAACTAGGCAGCCAAATCGTCCGCGAAATCGTCATTCCTGAATTAACAACAGAGGTTAATGAGAACAAGAATTTTTCTCATGTAAGGCAGGTTTATAATTCACTGATTCTGGCGATCTGGTATAAAAAGAAAATCAAAGACAGCATTTTGTCGCAGGTATACGCGGACAAGAAAAAAGTTTCGGGAGTGGAATATGATAAGTCTGTGATCCCTAAGGACCACGTTTCTCAAGAAAACCAAAATGACATTGAACTTATTTACCAACGTTATCTGCGTGCTTTTAAGAAGGGCGTTTTTAACTATATTAAGGAAGAGGGAATCCTTATCCCCGGGAGGCCAAGCCAAGAACAAGGGATTGTTCCAAGAAAGTATTTTTCAGGCGGGATTAATTATGCAATGCTTGGGTCGTTGACAAATAGAATCATCCAATTCTGGCATGAATGGCCAAGCTTTATGGGGACTGGTCGTGCATTGGTCCGCGAGAGTGTGGATGTTACGGATGTGTCACAGAAACCAAATTCAGGACATATGAGCCGTCGGGAATTCAATAAGAGAGCAGCGGTTGTTTTAGGGGCCTTATTGGCAGAATCCATGGTTGGATCTACACCCATATCAGCCCAAGAGCGTGATCAGAAACAAGAACAAAAACATCAAAAAAGAACGGTGGCTATTATTGGGCAGGCGCATAATTTCCCGCACAATGTGCATGAGATTGCTGACAAGTGGGCGGAACCTGATTTTAAAGTTAAGGAACGAGTAGATTCTATATTAAATTTTTATAAACCAATCATAGAAAGTCTTCAAGAGGATGTGGCCAACATTAAAACCAATGTTAAAGAAATGAGTGCAGGCAGTGTTGGTAAACCAGATATTAGTATAGGGGTTGAGTATTCTGTAGAGGAGCTTATAGAAATTCAGGAAACCTTTCACGAAGAATTTTTAAGATTACAAAGTAATATGAAAAGAAATCAGATTCCAGAAGATAAAATAAACAAGGTGATTTTGTATTTTTTTGGGCCTGTTTTTTATTTAATCGAAACGGAGCGTGAGTTTAAACAAAAGGTAAAATTAGTGGCGCTTGATGACTACGAAGAGAAGAAAAAAGCGCTAGAGGCGGCAAACTCTTTGAATGGCATGTTACAGGATATGACACGTTCTATGCCTGTGCCAGAGGGGGAGGGGATCAATAGACAGGGATTGACGCCCGATGAGCAAAATGAAATTCGGTCTTTTATAGAGGAGGCTTTGGAGGGTTCCTCAAGAAAGGCGGATGGCGAAACAAAAATAACCACTCAAGAGTTGCGGGACGCTTATCCTAAGTTTGCCAATTTATTTAGGTCCCTGAGCGACAAGAAGAGGCAGCGTGATGTTGAAGAGATTTGTGCATATATCCTGGACTTCAATGAAACAATGTATGCGCGTAATAAGAAGATGATTGAAGAAGCTCTTAAGGTTTCAGGTCATTTGATAATCATTATAGGCGAGTTACATGCAGGCCCTCTTTATGAAGGCATTGCACCAGGTGTAAAACAAGAGGGAGGTAGCACAACAGTAAGGCATAAAAGGAACGCGCGTGAAATCATGGATCAAATGAAGCGGCATATGCAAGATCCAGATAAGGGGCGTCTGATGCAAGGTATTCATCCACAAATCGCTTTTGTCACGCCTCCGAATATTCTAGCGGGGAAGCCTGCTGGGGATGTGGCGATGAAAGGTGGTATCGATTTAGCCCAAGCCCAGTATGTTCTACACGCCAAGAATGACGGCCAGGAAATCAAATTTCACGTTAATTCTGCCATGATTAAAAAGCTCCAAAATGCCCTGGGCTTTACCATTGGCAAGCTGAGCATGGAAGATCTCAAAAATCTTCGGGTATTTCTTGATAATCCATAAAAGGGGACAGTCCCCTTTTTGGGGACAGGTCTATTGATACTTCCTTGTTATAGCTTGATTTAATCCCTTCTGAGAATATAATACTACTTCACACTTACAGTATTCGAGGGAGGTATTCCATGGCACAACAGAACACCAACAGCCCAGTCAAAAAATCAACACGCCCTAATCGCCCCGTGCAAAACGGGAATGTTTGGTTTTGGGTGATACTGGGTATTTTAGCGCTGATTATTGTTTCTTTTCAGGATAAATCCGTAAAGTCAGAAAAGGTCCTGACCTATTCTGAATTTTATAATATCTTGAAAGACAATCCGCAAACGCACCAGATAAAACATTTGGAGTTGACAGAAGGGGCAGAGAACTCATTAAAAGGCAGCTTTGCCAACGGGATTGAATTTAAGCTCAATATTCCGCAAAGGGATGATTAGCTCCTTAAAATGATCAAGGACAATGTGAATGATTTTACCGTTGTCCCGCCAGAATTATTTTGGAGACAGCTGTTCTTTCAGCTTTTACCTATTGTGGGCTTAATCGCCTTTTTTTGGTTTATTTCTTACCGCAACTCCCAAATGGGCAACAAGCTTTTTTCTTTTGGCAAGTCTCGTGCCCAGGTTTCAGGCGGTGGCAAGGTGACCTTTGCCGATGTCGCGGGTGTTGATGAGGCCAAGGAAGAGCTGCAGGAGGTCATTGAATTTCTTAAAGATCCCAAAAAATTTGAGCGCCTGGGCGGCAAGATACCAAAAGGTGTTTTATTGGTAGGGCCTCCAGGCACTGGAAAAACCTTGTTGGCCAAGGCTGTTGCAGGAGAGGCAGGGGTGCCGTTTTTTTCATTAAGCGGTTCTGATTTCGTTGAGATGTTTGTAGGTGTTGGGGCATCCAGGGTCCGGGACCTTTTTGAGCAGGGCCGTAAGGCGGCCAAGGTCTCGGGAAAAGGGGGTATTATTTTTATTGATGAAATTGATGCTGTGGGCAGGCAGCGTTTTGCAGGCATTGGCGGTGGTAATGATGAGCGCGAGCAGACCTTAAACGCACTTTTGGTGGAGATGGATGGTTTTAATACCGTTAGCGGTCTTATTCTTATTGCCGCGACCAATCGTCCAGATACCCTTGATCCAGCACTTCTAAGGCCCGGGCGCTTTGATAGGCAGGTTGTGGTGGGCCTGCCTGATATCAATGGCCGTGAAGGGATTTTGAAGGTCCATGTCAAAAACATCAAATTAGGTAATGAGGTCAATTTGAGGCGTGTGGCGCAGTTGACGGTTTATTTTTCTGGGGCAGATCTGGCGAATGTCTGTAATGAAGCAGCCCTTCTGGCTGCGCGGCGTAATAAGGAAACCGTGGGTATGGAGGAAATGCTCGCTGCGGTTGAACGAGTAACGATGGGCCCAGAAAAAAAGAGTCATGTGACCTCAAAGAAAGAAAAAGAGATGACCGCCTATCATGAGGCAGGTCATGCGTTATTGTCTTTGTTGGTGGAAGGGGTAGACACCTTTACCAAGGTGTCGATTATCCCTCGTGGAATGGCAGGCGGTTATACCTTAACGCCGCCTAAAGAAGATAAGCATTATATGTCTAAGAAGGAACTCAAAGGCATCATGGTCGTGCTTTTAGGAGGCATGGTGGGCGAAGAAATCCACATGAATGACACGACAACCGGGGTCTCTAATGATTTGCAAAAGGTCGGGGAGCTGGCACGCAACATGGTCTGCCAATACGGCATGAGTGAGAAACTTGATAAATTGTCTTTTGGCCGTCAAAACCATCAAATGTTTTTAGGCCGAGACCTGTTTGAAGGAAAAGATTATAGCGAAGAAACAGCACGTAAGATTGATGAAGAGATTCATAATCTGGTGCGTGCTTCTTATGATACAGCCCGGGATCTGTTGGCCCGGAATCGAGATAAATTAGATTTATTGGCCCGCCGCCTCATTGAGAAGGAAACCATTGATATCGAAGAGACCAGGGTTTTGTTGGGCCTGCCAGAGCCACAGGTTTCTCAAAATCCAGAGATACCGCCCCAAACCGCATGAGACGTTCTTTTTTTGAACTTCAGGCCTGTGGATATCAAATACCTCTGGGGCTTAAGACTAGTATCATGGGTATCTTAAATTGCACCCATGATTCTTTTAGCGGGGATGGTTTTTTATCTGGCCCCAAAGGTCAAATGGATAAGGACCAAGTCTTGAGGTATGCCCGGAAAATGGTGAAGGATGGCGCAGATATCCTTGATGTCGGGGGCGAGTCCACTCGGCCTGGCTCGTCGGGCATTTCAGCCAAAGAAGAGATAAGAAGGGTTGTTCCTGTTGTTGATCTTTTGGTCCGTCATATAAAGGTGCCTGTTTCTGTGGATACCTCCAAAATAGAAGTCGCCCAAGCGGCTTTGGATAAAGGGGCGTCCATCGTGAATAACATCATGGGCACCCAAACCAGTATTAAATTTTTAAAGATGGTCTGTTCTTATGACGCTGCTTTAGTTATGATGCATATGCGGGGCACACCAGCCACCATGCAGTCAAAGACCAGGTATAAGAATGTTATCCAAGATGTTATTGATGAATTAAAAATATCGGTTGAAAAATGCTTGAGGGTTGGTATAAAGAAGGAAAGAATCATCATAGATCCAGGCATTGGATTTGCCAAGAACGTTGGGCAGAATCTGATGTTGATCCATCACCTGAATAAATTGAGCTTGTTACGGTGTCCTGTTTTGCTTGGGGTCTCCCGTAAATCATTTATAGGACAAGTTCTGGATAAAGGGCCTTCTGGCCGTTTGATGGGCACAGCAGCGGCGGTAACGGTTGGTATTATGCAAGGGGCGCATATAGTCCGTGTGCATGATGTGAGGACAATCAAAGAAACAGTAAGGATGACAGATGCCATACTTAAAAACAATACCTGACATGGTGACCATCATAAAAGCGCTGGTAGAAATAATCATTTTATGGTTTGTCTTTTATAAGACGTTATTGTTTTTCAGGGGGACCCGCGCTTTTCAGGTTTTGCGCGGCATTACCTATTTGATCATGGCTCTTTTTTGTTCCCAGCTTTTAGGTTTTGAGGTTTTGAACTGGCTCTTGAGGAATTTCTTTTCCATAGGCATCATTGTCATTATTGTGGTTTTCCAACATGAGTTACGCTCAGGCCTGGCGCGTTTGGGTCAACAACATTTATTTATGATTTCTTTGGGTGAAAGAGAAATCAAAGCACTCGTTAAGGAGATCTATGATACCGTATATCTTTTGTCTAAAAGAAAGATAGGGTGTTTGATAGCCATAGAGCGAGAGATGAAACTAGACCAGTATATTGAAAGTGGCGTTGTTCTGGATGCGAAGGTCACCTCTGAGCTTTTACAAAGCATCTTTATGCCTGTGACGCCTTTGCATGATGGAGGGGTGGTGGTCAGAGGTGAGCGTATTGTGGCAAGTTCGTGTTTGTTTCCTTTGTCGGATAACCCCACAGTGGCAAAGACTGTCGGGACCCGTCATAGGGCCGCGTTAGGTTTAAGCGAATATACGGATGCTTTGGTTGTGCTGGTTTCTGAAGAGACCGGACAGATAAGCCTTGCTTTTGACGGTCATTTTATGGAGATTGAAAGTGAAGAAAAGTTTATCAATATCGTGGGTCAAATCTTAGGCCCTTCCAGGCCTAATAAACATCATTCTCAGGGGATTTTAGGGCGTTTTACCAATAATCAGGGACAGGAAAATCGGCGGGGTTAATGATGAAGAACTGGTTTAGTTCAAATACATTTTTAAAAATAATGGCCGCAGGTTTAGCAATCATTACCTGGTTTTATGTGAAGGGAACGCATTAATGATAAAGTTAGGCGTTAACATTGACCATGTCGCCACCTTACGGCAAGCTCGCGGGGAGTTTGATCCTGATCCTATCCTGGCAGCCCGTTTATGCGAGGAAGCAGGGTGTGATAGTATTGTCGCGCATTTACGTGAGGATAGACGGCATATTCAAGACAGGGACATTGTTCTTTTGCGAAAAACAATGAAGACGCGTTTGAATTTAGAGATGTCTCTTAATCCAGGTATTGTCAAGGTTGCTCTCGCTGTTAGGCCTGATCAAGCCACCCTGGTGCCAGAACGCCGTCAGGAATTGACCACTGAAGGCGGTTTGGATGTGATCCGCTATTTAAAAAGAATTGAGAACGTAGGCCGCGCGCTTGAATCTTCAGGGATAGAGGTAAGCCTGTTTATCGGGGCAGATAAGAAACAAATTGATGCCGCGGCTTCCATTGGGATACGGATGATAGAATTACATACCGGCCCGTATGCCCATGCCTTTAGGGTACACGAGGACTCTAAAGAATTTGCTTCGCTTAAAGCCATGACGGTTTATGCGCAGAAAAAGGGGATGATGGTCAATGCCGGGCATGGCCTGAATTATGATAACACCCATGGCATTATCCGTATTAAGGGAATCACAGAATTAAATATCGGCCACTCCATTATGAGCAGGGCTGTGTTTGTAGGCCTTAAACAGGCTGTCCGAGAGATGATAGCCATTATTCGGTAATAAAAAAGACGATGATTATTGGTACAGGTATTGATATTATTGAAATTAACCGCATCCAAAAAGCCCATGAGCGTTGGGGGGACGGGTTTTTAAAGCACGTGTATACGCCTGAAGAAATAGAATACGCCAAGAAATTTAAGTTTCCTTACAGGTATTATGCGGGCCGTTTTGCGGTCAAGGAGGCTATTTTTAAGGCTATGGGGATGCCGGATTTATCTTGGCATGATGTGACTATTCTTAATGATAAAAGCGGCAAGCCGGTTTGCCGTTTTAATAAAATAAATTTTAAGAATCGTTTATCTATTTCTATTTCTCATAGCCAGGACTATGCAGTTGCCCAAGCTATTGTCGAGGAATAATCCTCGATTATCGAAAAAAGATTTTGGAAGCCTGCTGTTGATTGCAGGATCCCCCACCATGCTTGGTGCCGCAGCTTTATGTTCGCGGGCTGCCATGCGCTGGGGAGCCGGGCTTGTGACTGCCGCTGTCCCAAAGAGTTTAAATTTAACACTCCAGAAGAAAATCGCGCATGTGGTTATGACCATGCCTCTGCCCCAAACCTCACAAGGTTTTTTTTCGTTTCAAGCGTATGCGCCATTGAGAAAAGTGTGGGATCGTTTTGATGTGGTGGCTATCGGCCCTGGAATCGGCAGGGATGCCTCTACCTTAAAACTGGCGCGTCAAGTCATCCTGGAGTGCCCGAAGCCACTGGTGGTGGATGCAGATGCTCTGTTTGCCTTGGCCCAGGATATTCATCTATTGGGGAAAGCCAAGGGGAAACGCCTATTAACACCTCATGCAGGAGAAATGGCCAGGCTTGCGGGGCACCCTATTCTTGACAAAGATAATGTTCGACGGAAAGAGGCTTCTTGTTTTGCCCTTTGTCATGGGTGTGTGGTGGTGCTCAAAGGTCATCATACGGTGGTGGCTTCGTCTGATGGGAAAATTTATGTTAACCGCACGGGTAATGTGGGGATGGCAACGGCTGGATCAGGGGATGTGTTGTGCGGGATGATCACGGCTTTTCTAGGCCAGGGGATGTCAGCGTTTGATGCGGCCCGATACGGGGTTTATTATCATGGGAAAGCAGGTGATAGGGCAGCTAAAAAGCACGGTAAATTAGGGATGATAGCAACAGACCTTTATGAATTTTAAATCCACTCCATTTTTCACGTTTCTTCCCATCGTCTTTTTAATAGTTCTGATCCTCTGTCTTCAGGGGTTGGTCTATCATTCTCTTCCGGTAATGATTTTGAATGATTCGGTGTGGTATTTAGACCTGACGCGCTATTGGGCTAAGGGAGGCTTTTTACCTGATTATTATGCGTGGCATAGGCCGGTTGGCGCGATGATAGAGTATCCTTTTGGGTATCCGTTCTTCCTTGATTTTTGCCGATGGTGGGGGTCGGTTGCATGGTGGGGAAATGGGATTGTGTTTTTTCAGCATTTTTTAAGCATCGGCAGTGTGTTATTGCTTTTTTTGATTGGCCTGGCCATGGGGCGCCGCATAGAAGGGTTTTGTGCGGCCGTATTCTACGCATTTTATGTGCCGCGATTGATTTATGTTCAGTCTATTATGGCAGAAACGTTGTTTATTTTTCTATCACTTTTGTCCATCTATTTGTTTTTTTTGATAATCACCCAAAAGGCTTCGAAAAACACAGGGATACTGCTCGGTATTGTTACAGCCTGTTCTATCCTGACAAAACCATTGGCCATCGTCACCGCAGGCGTATTTCTTTTGTTTTTTATTTTTTTGCGGTTTGAAAAAAGAGTGATTACAGGATATCTTTGTTCGTTTTTGTTCATTGTTTTATCCAATTTTGTTTATAACGGGTATTTTTATCGGGAATTTACCTTAACGACGGTCAGTGGTTGCCATTTGGCCAACCGTGTTTTTGGTGTTGATAGGCTGGTTGATATTAAGGATCCGAGCACTCAGCAGATCATTTCTTCTTGTTCTCATAGCGGGGTGCCGTGTCAATTTCCAGGGTTATGGTGGGAGTATTTATATGCGTTGCGTTCTGATGGTAAAACGTCTCAACAGGCTGACCGTATTATTATAAAGGCCGCGTTGGCTGGGATAAGAAAGAATCCGGTTTTATTTGTTAAAGACACAGGACAGGTATTGATTAATAATATTTTTCAAGAGGACCATTGGGTTGACACTAAAGCCTTGCTGGATGAGCGGCGTTATTTTGATTATTTAAATTTTTGGTCCACTGAAAAGAGAAATTTTTTGCCAAAGGCTGAATATCAGGCACGCCAAAAAATGATCAAGGCCATAAAATTTACTTATCCCACGAGTGTGTGGCATGGTATGATTAAAAATTGGATGTTGTCTGGTTTACATGTGTTCTCTATGTTTAGGGAATGGTTGAGATGGTTGGTATGGGGTTGTTTTATTTACGCCTTTTTTAGCGGGGACATGAAACTTGTTTTTTTAGATTTTTTTGTGATGGCAAATCTTTTGTTAGTAGCTCTTCTGGAAGCGCCGTTTCCGAGATATTTTGAATCATTTGTTCCTGTTGTTATTCTTTTTATCATTTTATCAGTATCCAACGCCTTTCAAAGGGCCAGGGCAAAATGGCACGAGTAGAGACGCCATTTAGGGCGTCTCAGGGCCAACGAAACAATTTTTATATTGAGAACAATGATATGCGCCATGAAAAGGTAAGTCTTTTTAAATTTATTGATCACTGGGTGGGCGGCCCTATTTGTTTGGGGCTTGCGTTATTAAACAGGATATTTCACCCCCTTTATAAAAGGCATTTGTGCATCCCCAAAGAATCGCTGCCTCCTGGTCATATCTTGATTGTCAAATTTTTTGGATTAGGGAGTATTACCTTGTCCTCCGCCTTGATTGCGAATATCCGTCGGGCATATAAAGACTGCAAGATTATTTTTCTGACCTTTAAAGATAATGTCCCTATTATCAAAACCATGGGGCTCGCGGACGAAATCCTTGTTATTGAAACCAAGAACCCTTTTGTGATGCTGCAAAGTATTTGTCGGGCCTTATCTTTTTGTTATAGCCAGAAGATAGACATTGCCATGGACATTGAGTTCTATTCTAAATTCAGCACGATTATGTCTTTTTTGTCTGGAGCTCCTTTGAGGATGGGATTTTTTATTGCGCGCTTTTGGCGAGATTCCCTGGTCAATGTCCCCATTTATTTTAATTATAGCAGGCATATTTTGGAAATATATGGCATGTTTGCTCAAAGCTTACAGATAGAAAATCAGGATATTTATCCGAAAGATTTGATTATTACCGACGATAAGAGGGAAAATGTTTTAGGTTTTTTAGAAAGAAGGAATATTCCGCATGTCAAAAATTTCATAGGTTTGAATATTCATGCCAGTGATGTGGCCTTATGCCGCAGGTGGCCATTGCCCAAATTTGTGGCCTTGGTAGAACAATTTCTGGCTCATTATCCTCAGTGGGATATTATTTTAACGGGTTCTAAAGGGGAAAGATGTTATGCGGATGAATTCTTAAATCTTCTAAAACCTCAGGACAGGCAGAGGATTATTAATTTAACGGGAGAATTAGACCTTGATCAATTTTTGGCTTTGCTTTCTCAATTACCGCTTTTTATAACGAATGATACAGGGCCTTTTCATTTAGCCAAGGCGGTGGGGACAAGAACTATTTCGTTATGGGGGCCTGGATCCATTGATTTATATGGGCCGTACAAGGAAGAAAAGGATTTTCACGAGGTGATTTATAAGCGTTTCCCTTGCAGTCCTTGTTTGTATGTCTACAGGACAGACCCTGGCTTTTTTTGCGCTCATAAAGCCCTTTGCATGCAAGCCATTGAGCCCTTGGATGTCATGACTCTTATTCATCAGAGATTAAATGAGAGGGCCTGATGGACAGATATCTTCTTTATCTTCGTTTCTTGCTTTATGCCATCATTACGCTTGGGGTTTACTGGGCCTTTCAAGATTTTGCCCTTTTTCAATTTAATACAGCTGACGCAAGCACCTATTTAAATATTGCTGAAAATATCTGTTCCCATAAGGGATTTGTCGTTAGTTATAATCTTTATCATTTTTTTACCTCTCATTATTATCCTATTTGGCCCTACATGCAGTTTTTGTATCCATTGCTGTGTTCCTGTGTGTTTAAGCTTCACGGTGGATTAGAACAGGTGATCAGGGTTAATATTTTTATTTTAGGTTTGAACGCGGCATTTGTTTTTTATATTGTTCGGCGGTTTGTTCCAAGCCGTTTAAATGTGTTTTTTTGGGTAACGCTTGTTTTTTCATTTAATTTTTATTTTACAGCTTTTTATGCATGGACAGAACAACTGCATCTTTTGATTTTTTTGGTCAGCTTTATACTGTTTGTCAGATTTCCTCAAGACCGCCGGGTTTTGCTGGGTGTCGGGATGCTCAATGGAGTGTTGTTTTTGATCCGTGTTGCTCAAATATACAGTATATTAGCGTATGTAATGATGATGGTGTTTTTGGACAAGGGCCTGAGGCAAAAATTAATAAGCATTGGTGTTTTTCTCCTTGGTTTTTTGATGGTTTTGGCACCATTTCAGCTTTTTAATTGGGGGCATTATCATGCTTTATATCCTCAGTACATTAAGCCTGCCGCGGATTATACCTTAGCGCGTATTTCGTCTTTTTCCTGCTATCATGAAGGGAAGGTAGGGATATTTAATCCGCAGGGTTTTAGGTGCGCATGGGACAATGTTGGGCATTTCTGCCATCATTTAAAGGCATTTTATAGCCATATTTGGATATCATTAATTCCTTTGGTTGCTTATTTTGTTTTTTCCAAGCGCAGTAAGGAGGGGCGTTTCTTGGTGGTGAATTGCCTCTTGCAGAGTGTTTTGATCATTTTAGGTTATTGTTATAGTTTTAGCTGGAATACAAGCATTGATTCCGGGCGGTATGTGTTGGTCCCCTATGTATTGACAGCCATGGCAGGCTGGTTTTGTCTCTATGAGTTATTTTTTTATTCAAATCAAGAGTGGAAAAAACGGTGTGTTGCCGTGTTATTGGCCCTGTTGATGGTTTTTGTCCTGTATCGCTATGATGCAGACCGCCAGAACATGATAAATCATCCATGGCGTAAGATGCCGTTTTACCACGCCTTATTTGACAGTTACCGCTGGATTGACAGGAATTTACCTAAAGAGGTCTTGATTGCCTCCAACGAGGATCAAAATGGTTTTTTCATGCACCGGCCATTTATCTCAACACCTGTTGGAAGGTCTTATAATTGTTCTAATATGGCTATTTATAACAAAATTTATAAGCCAGATTATTATTTACTGTCTCAAAACGTCACAGACCAGTGTTTTTCCTCAATCGCGCACACCACGGTGTATGCTAATAAGATTTTTCGGATTTATAAAGTCGGAAAAAAATGATTACCAATGTCTTTCCGGAGCTTGAGGAAACTTTTCAGTCTTAGCCTGGATCTTCTCAGCAACCCTGCCAAAACAGACACCCATGGCCTCATAAATCGCTACTTGATGGGTATTCACTAGGTTTTGTTTAATAGCTTCCTTGGTTTCCATATAACGGATTTTGCCATGAGTAATACCCGTCACGGTGACACCTGAAATGCCCTGGCTTAAAAGGATATAAGCCGCGGCACCCACCTCTTTGCCGAAACTGACATCATAAGCGCTGGAATGACCGCAGCGGACCAGATGCCCTGGAGCAACGGAACGGACCTCAGGGATTTCATTGATGCCCTTGACGTAGAGGCCGGTCTTTATCATTAAATCCTTAATGCCTGCATCAGCCTTAAGGCGTTTGGTCAACTGTTGGCAGACATAACTGCCAGCGCCTGCTAAACGTTTATGCCCGAAAGCATCTGCGGGGGACGCCTCATCCACGATATCTTCGCCAGAGGCGTTCTTGATGCCTTCAGCAACCACAATAACATAGGTGCCTGAACGCACATCAGAGTTTAAGATACGGGAAAAATAACGTTGTTTCATATGAGTGTAAAGGATATCGAAATCGCAGGGGATTTCCGGGATGATGATAGCATCGGCATCAGCAGCAATCCCACCACGGAAAGCCGTATGCCCGACATAGCGGCCAAACACTTCGAGCACAATGATGCGTCGATGGGTAATGGCTGTTGTTTTTAAGTCTTCAATAAAATTGGCAATACGGTTGATGCTCGAATCAGCGCCGACGGAGTAGGTCTGCAGGTCCATGTCCATGGTTTTGGGGGCATGCACGCATTTGATTCCGTTTTCGTTTAAGTCCACCAAAACACTGCCTGAATCATCTCCGCCAGAAATGACTAATCCATCTAATTTGAATTTTTCCATGCCCTTTTTGATGCGGTTATATTTTTCAGGGTCTTCAATTTTCTTGATTTTAACACGTGAATGGCCAGCTTCAGAACCCGAGAGGTTAGAGTTAATCTTATCCAGACGTTCTGGAGTTAATTCTGTGAGTGTATCGAAATCGACCAAATTATAAAGCCCTGCGTAGCCGCTGGGGATGACAAAAGCTCTGGCACCGTGTGCAAGAGCCATGTAGGCTGCCCCTTTAACAACGCCATTAAGCCCGCCGCAGTCGCCGCCTGAAGTAATAATACCGATACGTTTCATAAAATGCTCCTAAATATTATTTTGGTTAAAAAGACGTTTGAGTGATGAAGGCAATAAACTATCATAAATTAACATTGAAATCAATTGTTTTGCCGTTTTGCCGTTCTGTGAGAATATCTGTCTTATGTCGAATTTACGTGGTCTTAAGTTCTGGTTACTTCGCCTGTGCGAGCATATCTTCTGCGTGTGAAAGGGCGATTTTAGTCGCCGTCTTTCCACTCATCATCTGGGCTATTTCTTCAAGCCTGTTTTTGCCCTCTAAAAGGACAACATCCGTTGTGGCACGTGATGATTTAATGGATTTAGTCACCTTTAAATGCCGGGTTGCAAACGAGGCAATTTGGGGCAGGTGGGTAATAAGGATAACCTGGCGATAAGAGGATAATTCTTTTAATTTTTTTCCTGTGATGCTGCCAAGCCTGCCGCCGATTTGGGCATCGATTTCATCAAAAATAAGGACAGGGACAGGATCAACCTTGATAAGGGCTTTTTTAAGGGCCAGCATAAGCCTTGCGGCTTCTCCGGATGAAACAATCTGTGCAAGAGGCTTCAAATCCTCTCCGGCATTGGGACTTATGTAAAAAACAATCTTGTCTTGACCGTGGGCATTAAAGGGGATTTTTTCAAAACGGGCTTCAAATTGAACATGCGAAATGCCCAGTTCTTTTAATTCATTTTCAATCGTTGTTTTTAACTCATCCGCTGCCTTCTGGCGGGCCTTGGTTATTTTCTGGGCGACTTGGCCTAATTCTTTTTCTTGGTTTTTAAGTGAATCACGTAATTTTTGGTCATTATGTTCAAAATTTTTGATTAGGTCGAGTTTAGCACAGGCCTCTTGATAAAATTTGTCAGCCTCTTCCAAAGAAGGGCCGTATTTACGTTTAATGTCAGCGTAAGCATCGCATTGATTGTGGATGCGTTGGGCGGTTTCTTCATCAAATTGAAGGCTTGCGGCGTAATCATTTAATTGGCTGACAAGATCATTGGTTTGATCCTGGATGCCGGATAATTGGTCTAACAGCAAAGACGACTTTTCATCAATTTGGGCGAGTGATTTTAAAGGGCTAAAGGCTTTACGCAACAGGGTATTAGCACCCGCTTCCTCATCATCGAGTAGATTCAAAAGATTCTGGATATGTTCATGCAGCTTTTGGGCGTTGTTTAATTTGGTTTCCTCTTGCAGCAATGCTTCGTGTTTCTCCGTTGAAAGAGGAAGGGCTTCAAGTTCCTTGACCTGATGGGTCAAAAGATCCAAATCACGCTGACGGGTCTGGGCCAATTCGCTTAAACGGTCCAATTCCTGTTTTGTTTCTTGATACGCAGAAAATAGTTGGGAATATTCAGCTTTGTTGTTTTTAAAATCAGCCAATTGGTCCAGCATCACCATGTGCTGTTCTTCAGACAACAGCATCTGATGGTCATGGGGGCCGTGAAAGTCGATCAGGTGATTGCCCAATGTTTTTAACTGGCCAACTGTTGCGGACAAGCCGTTGATTTTGATTTTTCCGCCTCCAGAGGCGCTGTAGGTGCGCTGGATAATAAGCTCAGGTTCATCGTTCAGGAAATCTTTGACAACTTCAATATCCCTCAATTTTTTGTCTGTGATGTTAAAAACAGCTTCAATAACACAAGGTTTGTCAGGGTTACGGATAGAGGAGGTATCAAGCCGCTCTCCTAAGGCTGAACGCAGGGCATCAATCAGGATAGATTTACCAGCCCCGGTTTCACCGGTCAAGACGTTTAAGCCTTTGACGAGTTCAATTTCAACCTCATCAATAAGACCAAAATTGCGGATAGTCAATTGCGTTAACATGAGGCAATATTAGCAAATAAATAGATTTTTGAGAAGAAAATTGTCATGGTAACGGAGAGATGTGTGGTGTGTCGAGTCTTGGGGTTTTTAATTCTTTGAGGGCTTAGTCAGGCTGTTCATAGGGATGATGCCTAAGATGACTGTTTCAAGTCCGTCGATAAGGATATGGTCCGCCTTTTGGCGGTTGATGGGCAAAGGGACGCCAGTATCGTCGCGCTTAATTTGCAGTTTTAAATGTTCCGCGTTGAAATCGATACCGCCGTAAGGATTATAGACGAATACATGATTTTCTCCTTTATGATTCTTGACCAATACATAATCGCGTCCATCTCTTCCCGGCATGACCTTCGCAACACGACCAACTTGATGAGTGGAACCCTGTTCTAATTTTTTCAAAAAGTCATGTGGGTCCAGTTGTCGCAAGATTTCCGGGGTCAGAGTTGTTGGATCGATGCGATGAGGTCCGTCGGTATCCCATTTTTGGAACAAAGGCTCATAGCGCGCGGGCTGATGATTAGTATTAAATGAAAGAGAAAGAGTATAAAAATTATTTTTATCTGGCATCGTAAATCCAATGATGTATGGTATAGGCTGTAAGGTTGCTGTGCCATTAGATTTTACGCTAAGCATCAATGTCCCAGGAAATACTTCAAGATTTTCAACTGGGAATCCAATACCACATCCGCTAAGACGTTCCTGTAGCGTTATTCTGTGTACTATTTGATCGATGGTTGTTCTTATTTCAGAAACAGGCATCAATAATTGTGCTATCCTCGCTGACGGAGCATTGATACCGTATGTTGAAGGGACGTCTACTCCTGTGACCCCTTCAGGTATAAATATTAAATGTTTATTATCTGTCAGTTCCAGAGCAGTTAATATTAAAGTATTGGAACCAGCAATCTCCAGGTTGGGGGAAATTTTAACAACCTCTTGTGTTGCTGAATTATATATAATGAGGACGTTATTCATTTCTCCTTCTTGTAGAATGTTTATTACTCGATTATATTGGTCACCCGCAACTCTTTGTATTTCGATTTTATTTTTTTCGAGAAGGGCTTTCCAGTTAGGTGTTATTCTCACCGCAACGCCTCTTTCCAAGTGTTCAAGCGCCCCTATTTTCATTAATGCAACAAGAATTTCTATTCCATTGGGCATTTGCGTGAATTCATCATCCCGTATTGCTGATGCCGGGCCTAGTGAAATATAGGTAAGGTCTCCCGCTTGTCTTACCTCAAAGTGACGGTGATAAGGCCATATAAGAGATGCATAGGATCTCTGAACACCAGCAAGATTACACTTTATTAATATTGCAAGCGCCCTGGCTTTTTCTTGATCGTTTGCAACCGTGTGAGGTTCTCCTATGGATGCTGCTGTCGCTGTTGTAACTTGAGCGGTGGGAGTGGAGGGGGCACCTATCGCAGGCTGTGCTAATAGTGATAATCCAAGAGCCGCCAATCCTAATTTTGTAGCCAATGTGCCGAAGATCGTTTTCCCCAATGATGATCGGGGTGTCATGGCTTGTGAAAGGGTATATTCTTCTTGAACTGTTGACGCAAGATCAGCCTCACTCACTTCAGGACGCGACAACTGAGCAGCATCCATTGTTATGGGAATATTAGACATGGCATAGCTATAACCGCAGGCCCCTCCAGAGAAATATTTCCTAGGGATAAGCTCATTCGTGTATTTATCACTGTCCTCCTTGATGTAATTGTAGACGCCTTTTTTATAGGCCTGCAAATATCGATGATAAATGGCTTCGTTGTTTTTGGGGTCCTGGTCAACGCCTTTGAGCCGTGATTTATTGGCGTAAATTCTTCCCAGCAGAGATTCTTTTAAAGCCCTCTTATACCAGGCGGCCAGTATCATCCCGCTGTAGACCTGCCTTAACCCTGCAAAATTTTTGCCTTCGTTGACTTCCTTTTCAAGCTCTGGAATGATGATGGCGCGTAAGACTTTAGAAGAAATGCTGTTGAAAGCTCCTGTTTTCTGCCTCTTTAAAACCTGTACGCCTGAAAGGGCGTTGTGTTTAAGGGCGACATAGTCCTCTTCGAGCATGACTTTAAGATGGTTTTTTAATACATAGGCCGCGTTATTTTTTTCAAAAATCAAAGCATCGTCCGGGATAATCCACACCTTATTGAAGGTGTTGACCGGCACATCGGACGTGCCGTATAACTTGTGGGCCTGTGCGTAAATCGTGTCCCAGAATTTTTTGCCTATATGTTTTTCAGGATAAATAAGCGAAGAGGTGATTTGTTTGAGCAAATAATCTTGGGCCAAGAGATCGCGGCCCATCTCTGTTTTTCCAAAATTGTTTGCGATAATGCGGTTTTTTTCGTAAGGAGAAAGGTTGATAATCATGAAGAAGGCTTCCCCCCAGCCCTATGATGGACTAAATTAAAGGGTATTATGTGTGTGTTAACCCTTAAAAAGGAGGAAGCCAATGGAGAACTATTATGTAGGAATCGACTTACATTCAACCAATTGTTACATCGGCATTATCGATCAAAACGGAAACAGGATTTTCAACAAAAGAGCCAATAACGATCTAAATATGATTATAAGCACATTAAAGCCCTTTAAAGAAAAAATCAAGGGTATTGTCATTGAGTCAACTTTTAACTGGTATTGGTTAGTGGATGGCCTGATGGATGAAGGTTATGCCGTACATTTAGCCAATGTCTGTGCCATTAAACAATACGAAGGAATTAAACACACCGACGATCAATCGGACGCCTTCTGGCTGGCTGAAATGTTGCGATTAAAAATCCTCCCAACAGGTCATATCTATCCCAAAGAAAAACGTCCCATGCGTGACTTGCTCAGACGAAGGTTACAATTGGTTCATCATCGCACAGCCCTGTCCATGAGCATGACGTCCATGATCCAAAATTGCACATCCATCAACCTAAGCCGATATGATAAGAAAAACCTGACACACCATGAAATTACGGGGCTATTAGACCACCCCTATCAAGTCATGTCCGCCAACAGTATCAACAACGTTATTATCGAGATAAACGAAAACATCGATAAAATCGAAAAGGAAATAAACAGAAAAGTAAGACTTACACAAAGATATATAAAACTCACCTCCGTCTGGGGCATCGGGGAAATTCTTGCTACCACCATCATGCTTGAGACAGGCGATGTCCGTCGATTTAAAGACGTCGGCAATTATGCTTCCTATTGCCGCTGTGTACCGACGATAAAATTATCCAACGGCAAAACAAAAGGACGCGGCAATAAAAAATGCGGAAACCAATACTTGGCTTGGGCCTATCTTGAGGCCGCGTATTGTATGCAGCGCGCTTACCCGGAAGCTAAAAAATGGTTCCTAAGAAAACTGAACAAGAAAGGCCGGTTCGTCGCTATCAAAGCATTGGCCAGTAAAATCGCCCGCGCTTGTTATTTAATTATGAAAAATAATATTGAATTCGAACCGTCAAAATTATTCGCTTAATTCGGCGGGTTGAGTAAATCATGCTTGTGGGTTGGGACGTTCGAGCCCTTTAGATTGATTGAGAAACTCAACCGCCGATAATATCTGGTTGTTAAGAATAAACAATTTTTGATCCGCCCATCCTGTGAGCCGTTAAGGGTTGGTACTAAACCATGCAAATTGTATTTTTTACCATTTGGACACAGCTGATGGTACCGATGATTTTCTGGAGACGTTTTCGTCCAGGGGCCGCGATGCTACATCTCAACGCTTTGATCCGGATAGGTGACTGAAACGGATCTCCCCTGCATCCATGCAACATATTCTTGAGATGAGGGCATCCGTTATTCAATACAATAGAAATGAAGGGCGCGGGTTCTTTGATTGGTTATTCTAACAACTAAATTTTATAATCTCCGTTAAAATAAAATTATGGTTCTTTTGAATTTTGAATGGGGAAGAATGGTATAGATTAGCGGGTGTCTTGGCCGGCGTGTTAACGAGCGCACGACCAGTGCCCAAGTCAGCGGTAAAGGGA
>JADFXW010000180.1 GCA_015233375.1 Candidatus Omnitrophota bacterium
CCTGATATTAAGGTAACCAGGGATTATAAAGATATATTAAATAATCCAGCCATTGATGCGGTTGTTGTGGCAGCTCCTACCAGTCATCATTTTCAAATGACCAGGGATGCGCTTAAGGCGGGCAAACATGTCTTGTGTGAAAAGCCCTTGGCCCTGACGGTTGAGGAGTGCCTTGATCTGGGCGCCCTGGCTGATTCCGTAGGCAAGGCCTTGATGGTTGGTCATGTTTTTGTATTTAATCCAGGCATTGTGAAATTGCGTGAGTTTATAGCGTCTGGAGAAATGGGCAAGGTCCATTACGCGCATTCACAACGAACAAATTTGGGCCCTTTCCGTTATGATGTGAATGCCAGTTGGGACTTGGCCCCGCACGATATTTCCATTTTTAATTTTCTTTTTAATAGCTCTCCCGTGTCTGTTTCCGCGCGTGGTCATAAATGTTTAGGGGCCAATTTGGAAGACTTAGGATTTGCGGTCCTTGATTATCCTGATCATATTTTGGCCAATGTCCATGTCAGCTGGCTAGACCCCAAGAAGGTGCGTCAGATTACTGTTGTGGGAAGTCAGAAAATGGCGGCTTGGGATGATCTAGACACAGAAGGGCCGATTAAACTTTACGATAAGCACGTGGAGAAAACATCTGTTTATTATGAGACCTATGGGGAATTTCAATTGCTTTCTCGAGAAGGAAGCATCACTATTCCTAAGGTTGGTTTTAATGAGCCGCTCAAGGCACAGGCCCAGTATTTTTTGCAGTGTATTGAGAAAAATGACAAGCCATGGATTGCCGATGCCTCCAAGGCGGCTGATGTGGTTGGGACCTTGACAGCGATTGGGGCCTCGATGGAACGGAAAGGCGAATTGATCAAATTATGAGTTTCTTTAAACATGAACGGGCTTTAGTCCATCCAGAAGCCAAGATTGGCAAAGATACCCGGATTTGGGCCAATGCTAATGTGCAAGAAGGGGCCTCTATTGGTGATCATTGTAATATTTGTGACGGTTGCTATGTGGAGCGTGGGGTTGTTGTGGGTAATGATGTGACTGTTAAGAACGGTGTCGCTTTATTTGAAGGGGTGACCTTGGAAGATGATGTGTTTGTTGGGGCCAATGCGGTTTTTATTAATGACCGTAATCCGCGCAGCCACAGGACAGATGCCTGGGTTTTAGAGAAGACCCTTGTCCAAAAGGGAGCGACCCTTGGGGCCAATGCCACGATTATGTGTGGAGTGACTATTGGGTCTTACGCTGTGGTGGGGGCAGGGGCCGTTGTTCTCCACGATGTCGGCGCGCACCATATCGTTGTTGGTAATCCAGCTCGAAAAATAGGGTATGCTTGTCGTTGTGGTCAGCGTTTGATAGAGCCATTAAAATGCTCTTGCGGATTGGCTTACCAAATTATTGATAACCAGATACGAGTATTATGAGTCTTCAAACCTTAGTTGTCCCTGTCGCTTATAACGAGAAAATCAAGCTCAAGAATGTCATTGATCGTTTTCTTAAAAGTCCCTGTGTTTCTTTAGCCGATTATTTAATTGTGGATGACGGGTCAGATGACGGCACAACTGAAATGATCGCCTCGTATAGGGACAAGGGTGTCAAAACCCTCAAGCATGCACGTCGACGCGGAGTTGGGGCAGCGATACGCACAGGGATTGAATATGCCCGGAACAACGGGTATGCCGTGATTGTTATCATGGCAGGTAATGATAAGGACAATCCTGATGAAATACCTGCATTGCTTAAAGGCCTCCTTGATGAAGGGCATGACCTGGTGCAAGGCTCGCGTTATTTAGGCAAGGTGGGTGCAGGCGGCCAGATGCCTTTTTACAGGAAGCTGGCGACCCGTCTTCATCCGATGGTGTTTTCGCTTTTTACAGGCAGGCGCCTGACGGACACGACCAATGGTTTTAGGGCCATTCGCCTTTCCATTTTTGATGACACGCGCATTGATTTGAATCAAAAGTGGCTTGATACCTACGAGCTTGAGCCGTATATTTTATGGAAGGTGATTACTTTAGGCTATAAGTTTAAAGAGGTATTTGTGACTAAGATATATCCTGCTCAAAAGTCAGGTGGCTATACGAAGATGGTCCCTATTATCAGTTGGTGGAGCATTTTAAAGCCTTTGTTTTATTTAAGGCTTGGAATTAAGAGGTAAAATATGAAATTATACGGAAAAAATCCAGTCATTGAACGTTTAAAATCTAATCCTCAGTCTATTAGGCGCGTCATCATATCTGAAGATCATTCAGATTTGAGTTATGTCCGCAAAAAATGTCAGCCGCATGGGATTAGTGTCACCACCATGCCTCATAGCAAAATACAGCGTTTGGCCCAAAATTTAAACACCCAGGGAATTTTGGCGGATATTGAAGATTTTTTTTATACAAGCCTTGAGGATCTTTTAGAACGCGCACGAGAAAGAAAGCGCGTTCCTGTTTTCTTGGATCATTTAAATGACCCTCAAAATTTAGGCGGGATTGTCCGCACCTGTGGCGCTTTAGGGGATTTTGATATTATTGTGCCTCAAACAGAATCAGTCACCGTCACAGAATCCGTGTTAAGGGTTGCCTGTGGTGGAGAAAATTATTTAAGCGTGGCCAAGGTTTCTAATTTGGCCAATTTCGCATACACCTCCATCCTCCGGCGCAAGGTGTCTTTATCAAAACCATCGAATGGATACCGCAACAAAGGGATCAAATTAAAAACAAATTCATTAGGTTCATAAAAATGGATGCTATA
>JADFXW010000181.1 GCA_015233375.1 Candidatus Omnitrophota bacterium
TGATCCAGACGAGGTAGAAGGGCTTAAGTTAAAACACATTACGACGCGTGAAGAGTTAAACCGTTGGGAACAGGATAGTGAATTGATGTGCCGTCAGATTTTAGGCGTGTACGCGGTCAAGCATCAGAATATTAAACCTCTTTTTGAAGAGGTGAAGCGTTTGGCCGCGAGTTTTAAATTGTTTCAAATTGCGCATGTGCCCCGCGAGCAAAACAGTGAGGCAGATGCCCTGGTCCGCCAGGCTTTGAATAAAAGAGGTCAAGATGGCTGCTCTGATGCCCATGGCGTTGGAGAGGAAAGTCCGAGCTCCAAAGGATAATACATCCCGGTAACGCGGGACATAGCTTTAAGCTATAGGATTAGAGCTACAGTGACGATACTTCCTTCAAGGAAGGGTGAAACGAGCAATCTCTGCATGGAGCAATGCCAAATAGGAGGCAAGCGTTTTTCAAAACGCACGGAGCTATCCGTTCCGTCATAGCCTCGGGTAGGCTGCAAGATATCCGCCAAAGGCGGATGTTAGTCAAATGGTCATCAGCCCTAATAGGGCTCACAAAACTCGGCTTATTTGACCGCTTTTATTTTATTATGTAATAATTAAGTATAACCAGGAGGCTTTCAATGTCAGGTCATTCAAAATGGGCAAAAATTAAACATAAAAAAGGCGCCGAAGACGCCAAGCGCGGGGCTTTGTTTACGAAGCTGAGTAAGGAAATCACCGCAGCGGCCAAGGAAAAAGGCGGCAACATGGAAACCAATTTCCGTCTACGTGCAGCCGTTGCCAGGGCTCGTGAATACAACATGCCCCAGAGCAATGTTGAAAATGCCATTAAAAAGGGTACTGGTGAGATTCCAGGCATTGTTTTTGAAAACGTGGCTTTTGATGCCCGCTTAGGCGTTGTGGCGATATTGATTGAAGGCTTGACTGATAATAAAAACCGCACCACTGCTGAAATCCGCAATTTATTAAATAAAAAGGGTGCGGCTTTATCCGGTGTTGGTTCCTCGGCCCGTTTATTTACCAAAAAAGGTTATTTGACGGTAGATAAGTCTAAGATTGGTGAGGATGCGCTTCTTGAAGCTGCGTTGGATGCAGGTGCTGATGATGTCAAGACTGAAGGGGACACCTTTGATATTTATTGTGATCCAACAAAATTGGAAGCGGTCAAAAACGCCCTGACAGCCAAAAATATCGATACAGCCTCTGCAGAGGTCACCATGGTCCCGGATCCTAACTCGATCGTGAATATTGAAGGCAGTGAAGCCAGAAACGTCCTGGGTCTGATTGAAGCCTTGGAAGAAAATGAAGATATCCAGAACGTTTATGCGAACTTTGATATCAGTGACGAGGAAATGGCAAAAATTTCCGCTGAGTAATTTATGCGCATTTTAGGCATTGATCCTGGCCTTAATACAACGGGTTTTGGTGTTGTGGATATCAAAGACGCCTCTCTTAAAATCGTTGATGCCGGGGTCATTGAGCCCAATCCTCAAGCCCGTCTTGAAGAGCGGCTGTTAAAGATACATTTTCATGTTTTGGGTCTTCTTAAAACACATAAGCCAGATCTGTTAGTGCTTGAGAAATTATACGCGCATTATAAACACCCCGCCACGGCTGCTGTTTTAGGGCATGTGCGCGGGGTCATTTGTTTATGCGCGGCCCAAGAGAAGATTTCATTGGTAGAGCAAAGTCCGAAGCGTATCCGAAAAGCCCTTTTAGGCAATGGGAATGCCACGAAAATTCAATGTCAGGAATTTGTCAAAAGACTCTTGAATATCAAATCAGGCGGGTTTAAATTAGATGCTAGTGATGCCTTGACCCTGGCTTTAGGAGAGGCCCACATGATGCGGTATAAATTAATATGATAACAGCGATTAAAGGCAAGGTACAAGGTCAATCTGAAGGGACCATTTTGCTTGAGGTCAATGGTCTGACCTATGAGATTTTGACCCCTGCGTCTGTGCTTGGGAGGATCAAAGAAAATGAAGATAGCGATGGTAATGTTCATTTAATCACGTATCATTATTATCAGGTAACTCCGTCTTCCAGCGTGCCTGTGATGGTGGGTTTTATTAATGAAGTGGAACGTGACTTTTTTCTGGAGTTTATCAAGGTCTCAGGGATAGGGCCAAGGGCAGCTGTCAGGGCTCTTAACCGCGCGATTGGAGAAATCGCCCAGGCCATTGATAGAGGGGACACAAAATTTTTAAAAAGCTTGCCTGGCATAGGAGAGCAAAAGGCCAAAGAGATTGTGGCCAAACTCCAGAAGAAAATGGGCAGGTTTATTTTGATGAAGGATAAGGTTGAGCCTGTCCTGGCTTCAGCGCAAGATGAAGATATTCAAGAAGAAGCGCTCAATATTTTATTACAGCTTCAGTATAAAAAGGCAGAAGCCCAGGATATGATCAAAAAGGCCCTGGAGAGGCAGCCTAAATTAGCAACATCAGAAGAACTGTTAAACGAGATTTATAAGCAAAGAAAGGTTTCTGTTTAAGATGGACGAACAAATACAAAATTATAAAAGCGCCCTGGAGGCTTTGTTATTTGTCAGTGAAAAGCCGGTTGTGTTAGACCAATTAAAAGAGGTTTTTCCTGAACTTAAACCTGCTGAGATTCATGATTTAATCAAACAAATTCAAGAAGAATATGTTAACCGTCAGGCTGGCATGGTGGTGGTTGAAATCGCCGGTGGTTTTCAGATGCTTTCAGATAGTCATGTGGCAGGTTATATCCGTGAATTTTA
>JADFXW010000182.1 GCA_015233375.1 Candidatus Omnitrophota bacterium
GGCTCTTTTTGCCATGGGGGTGGTGGCCGCCCCTGTGATTGGCCCGATTTTAGGGGGGTGGTTGACCGATAGTTTTTCATGGCGATGGATTTTCTTAATCAATCTTCCCTTGGGTGTTGTTGCCGCCCAGGATTTTGCCAAAAACGCGACCGCCAGCGAAAACGACGCGATCGCCTTTTACCAAACACATAAAGAACAGTTCCGCATGCCGCCTACCATTGTCCTTAATTATGTCCAAACCAAGGACAAGGCTTTGGCTGACACCCTCTCTAAAGAGCTTACCCCAGGAACTGACTTTGCTGCTGTAGCCAAAACACTAAAACTAGAGATGAAAACATCAGCGCCTTTCACCCAAGAAGAACCCATTCTGACCTTTGCCTCTAATCCTGATAATGTGACGAAATTCTTTGCCATGAAGCCAGGCGAATTTGCGCCAGTGCTTGAGGCTCCTGATGGATGGCAGGTGATTCAAATCAAAGAAAAACGTACTGCCGCTATCCCTCCTTATAATGATATTAAGGACAGGGTCAAAGATTCTGTAATGCTTGAAAAAGGATTTGCCCTGGCGAAAGCCCAAGCAGATAAATCTATTAAACCGTTACAGGCTGCCTTAACCACCCAGGATTTCAAAACCGCAGCCACAGGATTAGGGTTAAAAGTGGAAGTCACCCCTGCCTTTGGCCGCAGGGATTATATCGCCAACACCGGACTTATCCAAGAACTGCAGCAACAAGCAGACACGCTTACCCCCAAAAGAAAATTGAGCGATGTTATCTCAACCTCTCAGGGGCCTGCTATTATTTATCTTGAAAAGATGGAAAAACCCGAAGATGCTCAGTTTGAATCAGACAAGGAAAACTTCAGGCAAATGATGGATGCGGAACACCGTAATCAAATCCTCATTGCATTCATGAGCCAATTGCGCGCGAAAGCCGCGGTCAAAAGCAAGGTGAAACACCAAGGGGACAAAAACTAGCATCCCCTATGGACTATCCCGTTTTATAAAAAACTATTGACTATCTGGCACAAATTGTAACGCCACCTGGTTGATACAATACCTTTTTCCCGTTGGTGGCGGGCCGTCATCAAACACATGGCCTAAATGAGAGCCGCACCTGGCACAATTAACCTCTTGTCGATGCATGCCAAAGCTGTCATCTGTCCCTGTTCTCACATTCGCAGGGTCAACAGGCTGCCAAAATGAAGGCCAGCCTGTGCCGGATTCGAATTTATGCTGGAAAACAAATAAATCCGTGCCACAGGCCCCGCACTTATAAATCCCGAGCCTATGTTCCTTATTCATAGGCAACTGACAAAAGGCGCGTTCTGTGCCATGGCCACGCATGACCGCGTATTGTTCTGGCGTCAAGACCTTCTTCCATTGGTCCTCTGATTTAATAATTCTATCAACCACCTTATATTGACCAGATGCCGCGTCATAAATCTTGACCTTGCCAGGCTTAAAATCATTCATAACTTCCCCCTTGGTTTTTTGTATCCAAAAAATAACACCAAAGACAATCAATAAGAAAATGATCAAACGCATAACAACAACCCCCTTTGAATAAAATCATTTTTCTATTTATATTATACACCTATTGTGTTAATGCGCCATAACAGTACCTTTATAGCGTGGGGGACGGAATAGAAAAACGGTAAACATGCATCCTGCGGCAATCATTCCAAACAAGGTGAAGCAATCAATGTACGATAAAACAGCCGCCTGGCGTATCAATTCCTGATAAATCAGGGGATCTTTAGAATGCCCTTCCCTTAAGAGAACCTGTTGATAGACGGGATCAAAAATGGTTAAATGACTCGCCAGATGCGACTGATGGACCTGCCCCATATTCGCAATAACGGTTGAACTCAGCGCTATTCCAACACTGCCGCCAATATTTCTCATCAGATTAAATAAGCCTGTGCCGTTACCCACATCCTTATTATCTAATGTCCCAACCGCCATGGTAGCTACCGATATAAAAGTTAAACCCAAACCCACTCCATTTAGCAAAACAGGAATTACCATGCTTGTATGACTTACCTGCAAATTAATGTTGGTTAACATCGCATTCGCCAGGGCAAGGCACGAAAGCCCCAAAAGAAAAGAGGTTTTTTCATTCACCTTGGCCAGGACAGTCCCGATCATCAAGGCTGCAGTCATTGTTCCAATGCCGCTTGGTCCTATTATCAATCCTCCTAAATAAGCAGAATAATTAAGCACCGTCTGATAATAAAACGTCAAACGGGTATTGACCCCATAAATAATAAGCCCCACCATAAGGACAACAATCATTCCCACAGAAAAATTCCTGTCCTTAAATATCCTTAAATTAATAATAGGACTTTTTTGACGCAACTCCCAAAACACAAAAGCGAATAACGAAATGACCACTAACGCCGACGCCCAACACAACCAGGTTGTTTGAAACCAATCAACCTCCTGGCCTTTATCTAATACAAGCTGTAAAAATCCAAGGCCTATCGCCATAAGGCTAAAGCCTATATAATCAATGCTCCCAACCCCCTTTTTCATATATGGCGGGTCTTCGATAAAAATGTTAATTAAAAGGACGGCAACAACACCCAAGGGAAGATTGATTAAGAAAATCCATCGCCATGAAAAACTATCGGTCAACCACCCCCCTAAAATCGGGCCAATCACAGGGGCGGCCACCACCCCCATGGCAAAAAGAGCCATGGCAAATGTT
>JADFXW010000183.1 GCA_015233375.1 Candidatus Omnitrophota bacterium
AGACCGTAGCATTAGTATCGGCCACAGACTCGACAAGGTTATAAACAGTCTGCATGGGGGCGCTGTTGCCGATCATTCCACAAAAGGAAACGCGCTTGTTCTTGGAAACCAGCTGACGCAGGGTCCGGTTTTCTTCTAACAGGCATTTTTTTTCGATGATCTTTTCAATAAGGATCTTGATTTCATCATCGACAATAGGTTTAGTGACATAATCAAAAGCCCCTTTTTTCATGGCATCCACGGCTATTTCTATATTACTATACCCTGTGATGATAATAACTTCCGTGGTCGGAGATTCTTTCTTGATAACCTCAAGTAAAGCCAATCCGCTCATTTGTGGGAGCTTCATATCAGTAATCACCACATCAAAGGTCTTTTTTGAAAAAAATACACGCGCTTCTTCAGCATCATGGGCTGTGCTGATATCATCCCCGCCAACTTTAAGGAATTCGTAAAGGGATTTACGGATTAACGGATCATCATCTACTATTAAAATTGAATACGATTTTTGTTTTGACATAAATTTTAGTGGCCAAAGACTGCTTCGCTTGACGATCACAATGACATTCAATAGATATAAACGAACAACTAATATGTTACTGGTATTATAGTATTTAACGTCCTCGTTAACAATAGTTAATCCTAAACAGGATTAATTAAACCGCTATTGTAGGCTTGATTAGGGATGAAGAAATGGGGCGGAAATTTTACCCAGAAAAAAATTATCGGGCGCCAAAACCGGTTAAAATAACGCCCAGGGTGGCAACGATAATACGAAAATCAGTCAAAAAACACATTTTTTTGATATAAAGAAGATCATATTTGACTTTTCTACGCACATCAGCAATCGTCTCATCATAACGATTGTTGACCTGAGCTAAGCCTGTAATGCCTGGTTTTACGAGCAGTCTTTTTTTATAATCACTGATCTGCCCTTCTAGTTTTTTGACAAATACCGGCCGCTCAGGCCTGGGTCCTATCACACTCATATCCCCTTTGAGCACATTGATAAATTGAGGTATCTCGTCAATACGGCTTTTTCGTAAAAAATTACCAATGGGCGTAATTCTGTCATCTTTGGCTTTGGCCCAGACAGGGCCTGTTCCTTTTTCCGCGTCTATCTTCATTGTTCGGAATTTATAAATCTCAAAATCCTTGCCATCCTTGCCTGCGCGGATTTGACTATAAAAAACAGGGCCTTTGGAAGTCAGTTTAATTAAAATAGCCACGAACAGACATAAAGGGGACAATATAATCAAGGCAAGGACAGCGGTGATGATGTCCAGTAATCTTTTAGTGCCGCCATAGGCCCTTCTTAAAAAAGGAACGATTTGGGTTAATAGGCCCAATACAGAAATCGTAATTAAAAAACCTGCCAGTGGATTTAGCAAAATTCTCATATGATTGTCCTCCTGTAAATGATCCAAGTATTGCGAATTTGCGTACAACTAATACATAGCAATTCCCATGCCAAAGCCACTCCATTGAGCATCATTCTATGAGTCCATAACCTATTTATTTACAAGGCGTTACATACATTCGCATAAGATGTTAAGGGTTGATTGCAAGGGGAGAAAAAAATTGTTTAAAAATGTATACATTCGATAAACATAGACCAGTGTTATTGCGAGAAGCGCTTTTCAGCGACGACAACGAGAGTGGTTGGTATAGAGACCATGAAGAATTTATTTTTGATGACGAGCCTTCTGCCAGATCACTTCTTGTTGCGGGCCAACAAGTTTACAAAAGCCGATAAAAGCCGAAAAATTCAAGAGGCAAAACACATACGGCGCATAACAAATTTTATGAACAATCCTAAACAGGCCTTTATTCTGCGCATGAGTTAATTGTTCGACTCCAGCCATCAAATAAAATATTATTTGGGATATCCAAAGAGGATAAAAAATAGAATCCCTGCGCAAGAAATAATTTAACCCAAACAAAAGAATAAGAAAAAAAGGAATAACAACTCTCAAAAACTTGTGGGAGAAAAATTGAAAAGCAATGGGGCTCTGCCAAGGATTAAACATATTCCCAAAAAGGAAAAAGATCTGATAATTCCCATAAATGGTCCGTGCTTTCCGTTGGAACTCTTCTTGCGGTTTTTGGGCCACCTGATCATAGGCATAGGCCGCATCTTCAAAAACAGCCCTGTAACCTTGTTCGATAATTTTAAAAGGGGTGTACATGTCATCTAAAACAACATTTCCAGGCCCGGGCATGAACAAACTCTTACGGATGGCATAAATGGCTCCGGTTGCTCCCAACATGGAGTGGATACGGCTTTCTTGTCGACGGATAAATTTCTCATAACTCCAATAAAGACTCACTCCTTGGGCTGTCCCCCCTTCTTTGGGCGCAAACATTAACTGGCCGCTAACACAGCCGATTTGGGGATCTGAGAAGTTTGACACAAGGTTCTTAATCGCATTTTTCTCAAAGATCTGTCTGGCATCCGTAAAAACAATGATTTCATTGCAGGCACAGGGAATAAGCCTGTTAAGGGTCATCATTTTTCCTTGCCTTTGAGAATTGATAGAGAATTTGATCCTGGGGTCAGAAAACTGCCGGATGATATCATGCGTGCGGTCAGTAGATCCGTCAGAACCGATGAGGATTTCCATCTTCTCGTGGGGATAATCTAATTCAAGCAAATTCCTGATTTTTGAGTCGATCACGTCTTCTTCATTATAGACACA
>JADFXW010000184.1 GCA_015233375.1 Candidatus Omnitrophota bacterium
TTCAACGGACAAATTCTAAGAGCATTGAATAATCACCTTTATCTGCTTTTCTTAACGCTTTAAGATAAGCATCCCTTACTCTATCCTCATCCTGCAGGCCTTGAATCGTCCAATTAAAAGGCTTTTGTTTTAGTATCCCAAGAAGAATATCTGTCATTAAACGCGCGTGACGGCCATTGCCATTAGGGAATAAATGAATCCAAACTAATTTATGATGAAACCTGACCGCTATCTCATCGGCAGAGTAAACTTTCTCTTTTATCCAATAATGAACATCCTGTAGCAATAAATGTAGCGAAGTGGAAATCTGCGGATGGTCAACCCCAATATTCTTGCCTGTTTGACGAAATTGGCCCGCCCAACGCCATACCTTGCCAAACATTTTATGATGTAGTGTTTTAATAAACTTCTCTGTTAAAACATCGCCCTGACGATGTGTTTGCACCCAATCAAGAGCTTCGTTGATATTATCCTGTTCCCAACGGTTTAACTCTTCACGCGTCGTAATGTGTTTTAACTTAAGCCCTTCTACCTCGTCTGGATCAAGCGGTGTTGCCCCCGCAGGATATTGAAAATTATTTCTCATCCCAAAAATCCTTTGGCTGTTCAATTAAAATTCTATCAATCATATTATTTAAAGCCTTTTCCTGATCTGAGGAAGAAAGCGTTTGTTTCTCCAAGAGCATGGTATCGTTCAAACGCTTCAGGCGCTTGCGTGCAATCTTTAGAGCCTGCTCTCTAAGAAGTTGTTCTAACGTGTTCTTTGAAACAAACCCATAAACAAATTTCATGTTCAAGGCTTGAGCTATTTTTTGCAAGGAAGACAATTTTAGATTACCATTTTTTTCAGCGTTCTCTAAACGGGAAATCCTTGACTGGTCAATGCCTGCTTTTTTGCCTAATTGACGGCTGGATATATTCAAGGCTTCACGGATACTTTTAATCCATCCTTGCGGCGGAATACCTAATTCTCCTAAAGTCCTCAATGGCTGTAACTTTTTATCAAGCTGTTCACAAATTATTTTTCGATCCCAATATTTCATACCTATGCTCCTTTTAGCAATAAAACATCCTATCTGATGCTAAATATAGCATATTTGTAGCATTTGTCAATGCTCTAAGAAGCATAAATCTATGGATAATGCCAATGGCGCGACCAATATAAATGCAGATTTTAACCGGACACGTGTGCTAGACTTCTGGATAGGAACCTAAAATCTTGAGGAATTTGCACATGCCTTCAAGCTCAGACAAGGCACGGGCCACTCTAGGTTCGCTTTGATGGCCTTCACAGTCTACGAAGAAATAATAGTCCCAGGCTTTCTTCTTTGAGGGCCTTGATTCTATTTTGGTGAGATTAATTTTATGTTTCACAAAAGGGGTCAGCATCGCATGAAGAGCGCCTACCTTGTCCTTGATAGAAAATACAAGGGAAGTTCGGTCTCTTTTTGTCATGGGCACATCAGCGGTGGAAATAACCAAAAAACGGGTGATATTATGCGAAATATCTTGAATGTTCTTCTTTAAAATCGTCAGGCCATATAACGACGCCGCAGCCAAAGAGGCAATACAAGCGGCTTTCTTTTTTGCAACCACGATTTGAGCAGCCCTGGTTGTTGATACGGTGGGGATCAAATGCGCTGTTGGCATATTCTTCATGAGCCACCCACGGCATTGACCTAATACCTGTGGATGAGAATAAATTTCTTTGACCTCGGACAAAGGCCCTTTAGACATCAAATGATGGGTCACATCCAACAGGACTTGGGAACAAATTTTTAACTCTGATTCCACGAGCATGTCCATGGTATGGGTCACAACCCCTTCAATGGAGTTTTCAATCGGCACCAGACCATAATCGCAGTCACCACATTCAACCTTGCTAAACACCTCAGCCACATTCTCGTAAGGCACATGCTCCACGGATGAACCAAACCGTTTTAACGACGCTAAATGAGAAAAGGTGGCCTCTGGCCCCATATAAGCAATACGCAAGGGTTTCTCAAGATTTAAGGACGCGGACATTATCTCACGGTAAATCGCCTCAACCGCATCGTTTTGTATAGGCCCCTTATTAAGGGTCTTGATGCGCTCAAGCACGTCTTTTTCACGTTCTGGAGAATATATAGGCTTTTTATTTTTTATCTTTTCCTTGCCAATCGCAAGGGTGATCGCCGCCCGATTGTTTAAAAGATCAACAATCTTTGAATCCAGCTCATCTATCTTTTGACGTAAATTTTTCAATTCCATCACATGTCCTCTATACTTGAGACTCTATTGTCCTTGACTGACCACTGTTTTCTTGAGAAACCTCATCGGTTTCGATGGATACAAAAGCAGGCTCCTCTTGAGGGGTCTCTTGAGATAATTGGGCTGCTGCCGGGGCTGACCCAACCTTCGGGATATCCACCCCTAATTGAATAAACTCTTCAATCTTAGGCAGATCCTCCAAAGATTTGAGGCCGAAATATTCCAGAAATTCTTTTGTGGTCCCATAAAGAAACGGACGGCCTGGGACCTCTTTACGGCCCACAATCCTAATCAAACCCTTGTTTAATAAATGAGCAATGGTCCCGGCAGAGTTGACCCCGCGGATGACCTCCACCTCAGCCCTGCCTGCAGGCTGCTTATACGCAATAATGGCCAGGCTTTCTAACGCAGGCCT
>JADFXW010000185.1 GCA_015233375.1 Candidatus Omnitrophota bacterium
GGCCCCGGTGCTCGGGATTGTTAAGGATGATGACCCCCAACAAAAGGGTTTTGTCATGGCGGATTTACCAGGGTTGATTGAGGGGGCGCATGAAGGCAAGGGTTTGGGGGACAGGTTTTTAAAGCATGCGGAGCGTACTAAAATCCTGGTGCATGTGATTGATATGTCAGGGGCCCAGGGCCGGGATCCGGTTGAAGATTATTATAAAATTTGTGAAGAGTTGGATTTATATAGTGAAGAGTTGATGCACAAGCATCGGATCTTGGTTGCTAATAAAATGGATTTGCCAGACTCGAAGAAGAACCTGACGCGTTTTAAGCGTAAGGTTACCAGTGATATTATTCCTATTTCTGCTAAAGAAAAAGAAGGCTTGGATAAGCTTTTGGAAAAGATTAGATTGTTGTTATAATAGCGTGAGTTTGACATAAGGCTTGGAAGTTATTTTTTCAACTACGCGTTGCCTTTTTCCGCCAATCTTATCTAATTTTTCAGAAAGACAACGCCCTTCGGGCTGTCTTTCAGAATCGGTGATGAAGATTGGCGGGGCAACAGTAGTTTAAAAAACAACTTCCAAGCCTTATGTCAAACTAGAGTTATCATAAATTATGACTAGAGCTCTTCACAGACCCATAAAACGTATTGTTGTAAAGCTTGGCTCCAGCCAAATTGCGGATTTTGCCATGAAGCCTAAGGTGGCAAAGCTTTCAGGGCTTTGTCGGCAAATTAAGGAGTTACAGACACAAGGTGTTGAGGTGGTCCTGGTCTCTTCAGGGGCGATTGCGCTGGGGATGGGCGAATTAGGAGAGAGTGTGCGTTCTCAAGAATTGGCGCAATTACAGGCGCGTGCGGCGATAGGCCAGGCCGCCCTGATGCGCCTTTATAGCATCTTACTTCATAAGGTTTCCCTTAAATGTGGCCAGATTCTTTTGACCTGGGATGACTTTGATGACAGGACAAGATTTTTAAATGCCCGGCATACCATGGAGGCTATTTTAAAACAGAGGGTTATTCCCATTATCAATGAGAACGATACGACGTCTACGGAAGAAATCAAGTTTGGGGACAATGATAAATTATCAGCCCTTGTAGCTGGTCTTTTGCGGGCAGATTTATTGGTGATTCTTTCTGACGTTGAAGGGCTTTATGGCGCGAACAAGAAGGTTTTTAATGAAATCAAAGAAATTACGCCTGAGATTGAAGGGCTTGCGGGCGGAACCAAAAACACTCAGATGGCCCGAGGTGGCATGAAGACCAAAATTGATGCGGTCAAAATCGCAACCCAGGCACGGGTTCCTTGTGTTATTACTTCAGGAGATATTAAGGATGTTTTAGTCCGTTTGGTGAACGGTGAGGCGATAGGGACTTATTTTATAGAGAAGGTTAATAAAGAATTAGATGGAGAAACGGAACATGAATTTATCCGATCATGTTTTAAAAATTGCAAAGGCGGCTAAAAAAGCCTCTTTTCAAATGGCAGCTATTACGCCCCAAGAGAGGACAGGGGTCCTTTTAAAGATGGCCAAAGCCCTTGAAGAGAATCAGTCTTTTTTATTGAAGGAAAATGCCAAGGATTTGGATGCTGCCATTAAGGCCAATTATTCAAAAGCGCTGATTGATAGACTTAGTCTTGATACTAAACGTATTTCTGCTATGAGTGAGGGGTTGCGCCAGACCGCACGTCTCAAAGACCCTGTCGGGGAATTGATTAAGACCATACGTCGGCCTAATGGCCTTTTGATAAAGCAGGTAAGAACGCCTTTAGGGGTGGTGGGTATTATTTATGAATCACGTCCTAATGTGACTGCTGATTGCGCGGCGCTTTGTCTTAAATCAGGGAATGCCGCTATCCTTAAAGGGGGTAAGGAGTCGATTTTTTCGAATAAGGCGATTTTTAAGATTCTAAAAGACGAATTAAAGAAAGCCGCTCTTTGCCAGGATGCCTTGCAGTTGATTGAGTCAACAGACCGTCAGGCCGTGCATGAGCTGTTAAAATTGGATGAGTATATTGATGTGATTGTGCCTCGGGGCGGGGAAGAGTTGATCCGTTTTGTGGCCCAAAATTCACGGATACCTGTTATCAAGCATTATAAGGGGATATGCCATGTTTATGTGCATGAGGATGCAGATTTAGAAATGGCTCGTCAAATTACCATGAATGCTAAGCTCCAAAAGCCGGGTGTCTGTAATGCCATGGAAACCCTTTTGGTGGACAAGCGTATTGCTTCTAAATTCTTACCCATGGCCATCACTGATTTAAAAGAGGGTGGTTGTGAGATTAGGGGAGACTCTTTTACTCGAGGCATCGTCAAACAAGGGATCAAAAAAGCGACGGATGAGGATTGGCGGACAGAGTATTTGGATCTTGTCTTATCGATTCGGGTCGTGGAAAATTTAAAAGAAGCTGTTGATCACATCAATGCGTATGGATCGCACCATTCAGATGCCATTGTGACGAGAAATAAGAAGGTGGCCCAGGCGTTTTTGGATAAGGTTGATTCGGCCTGTGTTTATGTGAATGCCTCGACTCGTTTTACGGATGGTTTTGAGTTTGGGTTTGGCGCTGAGGTTGGGCTAAGTACAGACAAGCTTCATGTGCGTGGCCCCATGGCCTTGGATTGTTTGACCAAGTATAAATTAG
>JADFXW010000186.1 GCA_015233375.1 Candidatus Omnitrophota bacterium
GTGTTGGTCAGGGGTGGTCGTGTTAAGGACTTGCCTGGTGTTCGTTATCATATTGTTCGTGGCACCCTGGATACGTCAGGTGTGGCGGACAGGAAGAAATCTCGTTCCAAATATGGGGCCAAGAGGGCCAAGAAAGCATAAGTAAACTTTAATTTGAGGCAAAAATGAGAAGACGTCGTGCAGAAAAAAGAAAAATTGTAGGAGATCCAAAGTATAACAGCGATTTGGTTTCACGGTTTATCGCTATTTTAATGGTGGATGGCAAGAAGACTATTGCAGAAACTATTATTTATAATGCCTTGGATATTTTGAAAGAAAAAACACAAGAAGAAAGTGCTCTCAAGGCCTTAAATAAGGCTGTTGACAATGTTCGTCCACGTCTTGAAGTCAAAAGTCGTAGGGTGGGTGGTGCGACGTACCAAGTGCCAACGGATGTGATTCCAGCCCGAGGTGTTTCCTTAGCCATGCGTTGGATTAGGGATTATGCCCGCAACAAAAAGGGTAAGCCGATGGAAATCAAGCTTGCAGAAGAATTAGTGGCTGCCTATAAATCTGAAGGTCAGGCTATTAAAAAACGAGATGAAACACACAAAATGGCTGAGGCCAACAGGGCGTTCAGTCATTTAAGATGGTAACAAAGAAATTTTTAGGGCGGTCTTTATGTCCACCCATATAGAAAGATATTATGTCATCTAATACAGTCCCTTTACATATGTTCCGCAATATTGGTATCATTGCACATATTGATGCCGGTAAAACAACGACCACTGAACGTATTTTGTATTACACTGGTGAAATCCATAAAATGGGTAATATTGACGATGGAAACACCACGATGGACTGGATGCCTCAAGAGCAGGAGCGTGGTATTACGATTACCGCTGCTGCTATTACGTCATTTTGGAGAGAGCATCGCATTAACATTATTGATACTCCAGGCCACGTTGATTTTACCATTGAAGTGGAGCGTTCTTTAAAAGTTTTGGATGGTGCTGTTATTGTTTTGTGTGCTTGTTCTGGTGTTCAGCCTCAAACAGAGACGGTATATCGTCAAGCGGACAAATATAATGTTCCCCGTATTGCTTTTATTAATAAGATTGATCGTATGGGGGCAGATTTTGACCGTGTTATCAGGGAAATGCGTGAGAGGTTTGGCGCGAATGCGGCAGGTATTGTTTATAATGATGGGGCAGAAGATGCGTTTAAGGGGTTAATTGATGTGATTAATGGCGAGTATATTAGGTATAACACTACGGATGGTATGGATTTTGAAAGATTGCCTCTGCCAGAAGAGTTCAAAGAAAAAACAGCCAACTATCGTCGTGATTTGATCGAGCGTTTGGCTGAGGTTGATGATGAAATTGCAGATATATATTTAAACGGTGGGAATCCGGATAAAGATCAATTAATGAAAGCGATCCGCAGGGCGGTTATTGCCTGTAAATTTGTTCCCGTATTAACGGGCACCTCTTTAAGAAACAGGGGTGTTCAGATGTTGCTCGATGCGGTTGTTGAATATTTGCCCTCTCCATTAGACATTCCCCCTAAAAAAGGTTTTAACCCTGATAACCGTGAAGAAGTAATAGTCCGTAAGGCAGATGATAATGAATCGCCTGTTGGTTTGGTGTTTAAGATTGCGTCAGATCCTTATGTCGGTAAAATTTTCTTTACACGTATTTATGCGGGCAGGTTTATTCCAGGGCAGAATTATTTGAATTCATCGAATGGTAAAAAAGAAAAGATTGCCAAGTTGGTTGTCATGCACTCGAATAAGCAAGAAATTGTGACCTCTGCATCAACGGGTGAGATCGTGGCCTTTGTTGGTTTGAAAGAAAGCAAGTCAGGAGACACCTTATGTGCGGAAGATAAACCCATGGTCCTGGAAGGTTTAAAACCGCCGGAACCTGTCGTGTCATTGGCGATAGAGCCTAAGACCAAGGCAGACCAGGATAAGATGGGTATGGTCCTGCGTAAATTTTTGGATGAGGATCCATCCTTGCGTGTTAAATTTGATCAAGAAACGTCCCAGACCATTATTTCCGGGATGGGTGAGCTTCATTTGGAAATCATCGTCGATCGCATGAAGCGAGAGAATAATTTGGAGGCCAATGTAGGTCGTCCTGAGGTTGCTTATAAGGAGGCTATCACCAAGAAGGTTTCTGGTATTGTTGGAAAATATGTTCAACAATCAGGTGGTCGTGGTAAATATGGCCATGTGGTTATTGATGTAGAACCAGGCGAGCCAGGTACTGGTTTTGTTTTTGTCGATAAAATAAAGGGCGGTGCTATCCCTCGAGAATTCATTAAGCCTGGTCGTGAAGGTATGGAAATGGGTGCGCAAAATGGGGTCTTGGCAGGTTATCCTGTGACGGACTTTGTGGCCACCTTGGTGGATGGTTCTTATCATGATGTTGATTCTGATGAAATCTCCTTCCAATTAGCAGCAAAGTATGCTATAAAGGATGCTTTCAGAAAGGCCGGTTCTGTATTTATGGAACCTATCATGAAATTGGAAATTGTAGTGCCAGAAGATTATTGG
>JADFXW010000187.1:0-500 GCA_015233375.1 Candidatus Omnitrophota bacterium
ATCTTGGCCCTCAGATCTGACTCTAAAAAAGAAAGCCTCCTGTGGTCTGTGATGTTTGGTGTTGCCTTGAGCGTCTACGCCTTGTTCTGGCATGGTTGGGGTTTCTTGTTCTTTCTAGGCATGGCCTCTGCCCTGGCCGTGTTCGCGTATCATGCCTTTATCATTAAAAATCAATCAAAAATGATGAGTAATTTATCTTTTGTTGGTCTTTTTACAGGCACATGCCTTTTGTTGGTGAGCCTGTTTTTTTCTTTTGGGGATTTCTTCATCCTTTTTAAGGAAGGATTTGGGGAATTAAGCAAATTTACCCATCGAGGGCTTGATTTATGGCCTAATCTGTTTATGACGGTTGGTGAACTAAAACAGACCTCAGCTTTAGAGATAATGACCTCTGCGGGCGGACCTGTTCTTATTCTCTTAGCCCTAGGAGGATGGAGTTACAGGATATACTTATGCTTCAGGAATCCAAACCAATCTCAGGTCATTGATACCATTATCCT
>JADFXW010000187.1:513-2526 GCA_015233375.1 Candidatus Omnitrophota bacterium
AGTTTTCACGGCGAAAGATTTGTCCTTTTTGCCAGCATCCCTTTAAGTATCTTGGCGGCTTGGGCTATTGAAGGTTTTATGTCATGGCGATGGATTGGTTATGGGCTTGCCTTGATGGTCATTATCCTAACCCTTATCAACGGCAACAATGCGATACGTACCGTGTTGACCCCCATTTTTAATTCAACATGGGATGAGGCATTAACAAAAATAAAAACAGATACGCCTCAAGACAGTATTATCAACACCTGGTGGGCGCCTGGCCATTTTATTAAAGGCATTGCCCATCGAAGCGTGCCCTTTGACGGCGCCTCTTTAGACCAAGGCCCCATTGGCTATTGGATGGCGAACATGTTTTTAAGCCAAGACGAGGCCCAGGCCCGCGGGATATTAAGGATGATAAACTCAAGCGGTAATAAACCTGCGGAATATTTGGTCAAGTGCGGCCTTAAACTTTCAGATGCCACGAGCCTCCTTTTGTCCATCGCTGCTCAAAACAAAACCGATGCCGCCCAAACATTAAAAGGCATTATCAACGATGAACAAATCAAGACCCTGCTTCATATGACACATGGTCAAAAGCCGCACAGTTATGTTTTAGCCTATACGGAACTGATTGATGATAATATGATGCTTGCATTTACAAGCCGCTGGAATATTAAAAAAATTGAGGATATTAATGCTGACCCTCAACAGCTGCAAGCTGTGCCCAAAACAAATTCACCTGATTTCATTGACTTCTTATGGAGGACAATGGGTGGAGCCCCTAAATACAGTGAACGACTGCCTCTCTTGGGCCAAAAGAACAGCCTGCTTGTCTTTAAAGAAAATTTAGAAATTGACCTTGATACCATGGAAGCAAAAATCCAATCCCTCAAATACGGACAAGGCCTGCCGCTTAGTATTTTTTATCTTAAAGACGGGAAAATTGTGGAACATGAAAATCCGGAAGGGTCTCTCAATTATTCCGTGATACTTTACAAAGAAGACGGTCAATACGCCGCCCGGCTCATGGACCGAACACTCGCCAATTCCTTAATCATGAAACTCTACTACTTCGACGGCCAGGGCCTTGAATACTTCAAGCCTCTTGTCTTAAGCCATGATCTGACCGGACGCACGAGGATTAAAGTCTTTCAAGTTATTTATTAGGTATCTGTCAAACAAATCCATTTGGAAGACAAAGTTTTTATGGCAAAACACTAAAAACAATGTTATCCTTAGTTAGAAAGTAGGAAAAAGTAGGAATAAGGAGGTTTTATGGTGACAAGGATGAGAGAAAAGGGACAGATCACTATTCCTGCCAATATTCGAGAATCGTTACATTTATCTAGGGATTCCATGTTATCTGTTGCCAGGATTGGAGATGGAATTCTGTTGGTTCCAAGGCCTTCGGTCTTTGAATCCGTATCAGAAAAATTTTCTAAAGCCGCTAAAACCAAAGGAATAACACTGGAGAATCTTTTAAAAGATTTAAAAAGAAATCGGCATAAAGAATTGTAATGACTGTCCCTCAATACAGAATTTTCTTTGATACCAGCGCCTACATTGCTGCTTTAATATCTCCTAAAGGAGCCGCAGGAGAACTTATTCGGTTGGTTGAAGTTGGAATGCTTAAAATGGTTGTTTCTCATTAAATGCCCCTTGAGCTATACATTCTTGTTCTATAAAACAAACACTTAAAATAAAACCAAATATTAAAATATAAATTGAACGCATATTTTGAACCCCTTTCTAATCCTATTTACAGGAAAGGCTCTATCCATTTCCTAAAAAGTTTAAGGCCGTCCGCTGGGACTACGATGGGGAAATCAACGAGAGATAATATATGCGGCCCCATAAAATCACAGGTGTTCCATGTGATAAAGGCGGAAACCTTGGCTAAATGAGCGGAACATAAAATAGACGCATCCGCCTTAGGTAATTTTTCTAAAAAAGGTCTACATTGATTGGGGGTTGGATCTGGAGCAATTTCAGGAGCCAGGTGTTGCCAAAGCCTGCGGTTTTCTTGAA
>JADFXW010000188.1 GCA_015233375.1 Candidatus Omnitrophota bacterium
CCCTTCAAATTCGCCCGCCTGATTTAAAGCCCTTTGGGCCCGATAAACCATGACAGCCGCTTGAAAACAAATGCCATCTCTCAAATAAGCCTCCGCCTTTTTAAGAAGGGTATCAACCGCATGCGGAACATCTTCAATAGACCCTGGCGCTAACTTTGTTTGTATGGGAATTTTATTGGTCGGTAAGGCCCTGGCCAACATCCCTTGCAACTGAACCCTTGTTTTTGGATCCTGGAAACCCACCTCTGCTGTAATCTCATGATAGGCCACACTGTGAAGGCCTAATTGTTCCTGAGCATATTCCAAAATCCATTGGATAGGCACCTCCACTTGTAGCACTGGCCATTCAAGCCTCTGTCCTGGTTTTTCTTCAATACGGGATCTCATAGAAACCGTCTTCGGCCATTTACGGCTCATGTATTCTGTCACTTTTTCTTTTTTTTGTTGTTCTGTGGCTTGTAAATACTCCTCTGGACTCGCCAAGAATCTTCCAAACCACCTTTAAATTAGTGACCACAACGCCTGTGGTTATTGAAACCAAATCCTCCTCAAAAATAGCCCCTTCAGCAAATTGAATGCGCTGACTTTCCAAGGTGGTCACAGCGCCTGGGCTCCCATCTGAATTTTTCTTACGCACCAATACTCCACCCACATCACTGCCTGCAGCGACATTAGCATATTGAACAACCGCAAGCCTGTCTGGATTATCAAATATATCTTGAACAGCTTTCCCTAAATTGAGATCTCCACCGCCATATTGGGCAAAGCCTGTTCCATTTCTGATGACCGCAATGCTTAAACCTCGACCCTTGACAATCAAGGACGCTTCTGCCAAGGTCATTCCCTTTTGTTCAAGGTGTTCTCTTCCCTTATTATTTACTAAAACAGCCAATCTTTGTTCATCAAATTCATAACCCATCTGTGTTAAATTCTTCAAGGTATAAACAGGGTTTTCCTCGGATAAAATGGCTTCCAAAGACGAACCATGACCGCTGGGGGCATAGGCGTTTAAGGGGTTGAGCCCTTCATCTCGATAAACCGGCCTAACCAGTCGAGGGTCTTGTGTTTCTTGTCTTTTTAATTCCTCATTGGTGGTAGAGATGTACCACTCATATTGCCGCATCAATTCCTTACGCTGCTCTTCGGTGGTGGTCACTTGTAAGGCTAACTGTAAAGACAATTCCATCTCTGTTGGTCTGACCACCTGACGCAAGCTTTGGGCCACCACCCCTACTGTCCTTGAATCTAAACCAGTTTCTTTTAAATATTGTTGATAAACAGCCTTGATAGCATCTTCTGTAAAAGCACTCACAAAAATATTCGAAATAGCTTTTCTTTTAGATGGAAATTTGGCCAGAAAAGCTGCCCAATTACGGATAGCTAATTTTAAAAAAGTTGTTTCTGATTCATCCCCCATTTGAAACGGTACCGCTCCTTTGACCTTGCCATTAAACGCCCTGGTCCCCATACCGCCAAATAACGTGCAATCGACCAAAGCCCCCTCTTCAACCGCTTTTTCTAAAGCCCGCATCATGGGTGTAAAATGTTTTTCATAAGAAGATTCAAGAAGAGGACGTCCATAGGTTTGATTAATTGTCTTATAATAATCATCCAACCGATAAATAAAATGCCCATAAGAAAACTCTTCTGGGGACGGAACAGCTTCAAGCATTTGATAAATAATCCCTAATTGCTTGAAATTTTCTTGATGCTCGCTTTGCAAAAGCCCTGTTGTTTCATTAATCCGTTGTCTAATAACCTCTTGAATATCTCTTATGCTTTGCAACTCATGAGCTAAATCACTCAAGAATTCTCGTAAAAAAAGCGGTCTTCCATCCTTTTCCTCCGTCTTATATTCTTCTTCTAGACGATCTAGCTGTTCTTGAAAACTTTTAAATTCATTAATAAAAGGCTTTGCCCATTCATCTTCAATAGTGCCATTTCCTTGAAGCTGATTGATTAATGTCTGAATCTCTTGAACATTGGTAAATTTCCAAGCCAAATTCACCTGATTATGGCCAACAGCTTCAAATAACAGATGCTCTTGAGATGCTGTTAAACCCGCCTCTTGAATAAGGCGCCTGGTATTGGCCAACCGTTCTTGAACAAGCCCGCGTGCTCTTGAATTTGATCCAGGAGCTTTAAACGGAACATATTTGGTTTTAATCATCTCTTCTGCCTGATGATGTAATTGGACAACATCCGCTGAAGTTAATCCACTAACACCCCGGGCTTCATTAGCTTGCAACATGTCTTTAATCGCTTTTTGTAATTGCGCATCAATGGTCAAAACAAGATGGGTGTCATACTTGGCTGGAGAACTAATTAAGGAAGGAGTATCCAAGCCATAGGCCCTTTGAATACCTTGTAATTCCTCCTGCGAATAAAAACCCCTTGCTGTTTGGTCCGTGCGTCGCTGGGCTTCCTTAAAGGCCTCATTGGGTAAAAGAACGTGCTCGTTATGCCATTGCATTTCTTCCTTGGTCATAAACCTTATCTGAGTCCCTCTC
>JADFXW010000189.1 GCA_015233375.1 Candidatus Omnitrophota bacterium
GTCGCCTCCTGATAGGTTGTTCTCCAAACAAACTCTATCAGTTTTCACTGGCGATCGATGTTTTTTTTGTTTCCCTCCCAATATCAACCCTTTACAGCAAAACCTTCGCCCTTAGTACGAATGAACCCCTTTAATTTCGCTTCCACCACATACGCCGCCCCCACTTTAGCATTTTCATACACAACCGCTTTTTCTGGGACTATCCATACCTTATTAAAAGTGTTAACAGGCACATCCGTTGTCCCATATCTCTTGGCCGCTTGTTCATAAACACGTTTCCAGAACTTCTTTCCTATGGCGTCTTCAGGATAAATCAGACTTGCGGTAATCTGCTTTAACATATAATCCTCAGCCAACAGGTCACGGCCCATTTCGGTTAGTCCAAAAGCAGGAGGAATGAGTCGATCTTTTTCATAAGGACTTAAGTTTACCCAAAGGTCTTTCTCAGGGACAGTGAGGCTGGCCAGGAAGTATTTGATGAGTTTAGTGGCTTCATTTTTAAGTTGTTGGTTCTGGATTCCCGCTTTTGCGGGAATGACATTTTGGTCTTGAGAATCCCCTTTATCTAAAATAAATTCAAACCGAAAGGGATTATCAGGATGGACTTTAATACCCTTTAAAATAGGTGGATTTAATGGAAGGATTAAACGAACCATGCAACCTGGCTTTGGCAATTGGAATCCTGAAACCTGAGCCAAAACACAAGGCCCGTTAATGGTCACAACAAAAATAAAAAGAAGCGCCTTGCTAATACTTCTAAAGGTTCTTGTAGAACGCCTTATAGGGTTTTGAGCCATAGCACACCCTCCCCCTCTCCTAATTAAAGTGTGCAATATAAATAAGGCTATTTCAATAGATTATAGGGTTTCTTAAGGAAACGTTTTCTTGGGATGTTGTCCGTCGATAAGGATAAAATAAATAGTGTAATTATAATAAAAAAAATAAAAAATATTCTTCAACACTAACAGAAGCGCTTTGGGGACAGGGTCTTGAACCTGTCCCCTTTTTTATGAGGGAACTGGCAGTTTATTGGCTATAAACTTGCAGTCTGGATAACGGCTGCAGCCATAAAAAGGAGCGCCACGGTGGGAACGGCGCTCCACAAGCTCGCCTGTACAGCCTTCAGAGGGGCATTTAACGCCGGTGGTAAAGGCTTCTGCGTGCTTGCATTCAGGAAAACCGGTGCAACTGATAAAACGGCCCCGGCGTCCCCATTTAATGGCCATGGGCCTGGAACACTTAGGGCATACCTTATCAATCACCATATTTGTCTTTTGGATATTGGCCATCGCAAAATCTAATTCTTCTTTAAAAGGTTTCCAAAAATCCCCTAATACCTTGGCATAATCATTACTCCCATCTTCAATAGAATCCAACTCCTCTTCCATTTCTGCGGTAAAACCAATGTCCATGACCTTCTTAAAATATTCAATCAAAAGATTACAAATCTGGATCCCTAAATCAGTCGCTGAAAAATAACCGCGCTCGCGTTGCACATAATTACGAAACACCAGGGTCTGGATAATAGACGCATAGGTGGATGGCCGACCTATTCCCTGCTCCTCTAAAGCCTTGACTAAACTGGCTTCTGAATAACGGGCTGGCGGCTTTGTGAAATGTTGACTGGGCTTAATCTCCAGGAGGTTTAAATCATCCCCTTGAGCATATAATGAAGGGTCCAGTTTGATTTGCTCGTCATCCTCATCCCTATACACCGCTAAATAGCCTGGAAAAAATAAAATAGAACCCGCTGCCCCAAATTGAAAACGACCGCCGGTAATCTCAATCTTGGTCTGCTCAAAAACAGCAGGTGTCATCTGACAGCTCATAAATCTCTTCCAAATCAATTCGTACAAACGATATTGATCATCATCCAAATATCGCTTCACACTCTGAGGAGGTTTGCCAAAATCACTCGGACGTATCGCTTCATGAGCCTCTTGTGCTCTTTTTTTCGATTTAAACTTATTGGGCGTCTCTGGTAAATATTCAGCACCATGTTCCTTCTTGATGAGCCCCCGAATCTTATCAATGGCTTCAGCCGCAATATTAACAGAGTCTGTGCGCATGTAGGTGATCAAACCTTCTGGCTCTTCTTCACCCATTTCAATACCCTCATAAAGCTGTTGGGCAATCATCATGGTTTTTGAGGTATTAAAGCCTAATTTACTGAAAGCCTCCTGCTGCAATGTGCTTGTAATAAAAGGCGCTGGCGCATTGCGTTTGACCTGCCTGGTATTTATCGCTGAAACCTTAAAAAGAGATTTCTTTATTTCTTCTACAATACCTTCAGTTTGAGGCTGGGATTTAAGATCAATCTTTTGGCCATCTATCTTTTCCAAATTAGCGGCAAGAATATCTTTCACCCTTTTTTTTTGAAAATCACCCGAAATCTGCCAATACTCTTGTGGTACAAAAATCCGGATCGCTTCCTCACGCTCCACAATAAGCCTTAAGGCAACGGATTGCACCCGGCCCGCACTCA
>JADFXW010000018.1:0-1301 GCA_015233375.1 Candidatus Omnitrophota bacterium
CAGCCCAAATTTTTGGTAATGGCCAGACCCAGGTGAATTTGACACAATGTTTAGCAGGTTTAACACAATACCTCTCCTCATCTAACGGGGCTGTTCAAAACAGCTGTCCGTCCACTAATAGTGGTATGGCCAACTATTGCCAGACAGGAAGCATGAGTTGTTTTCCTCCAACCTGTCAGGCTTTGGTGGGGCTTATCACACCTGCAGGTCATGCTCCTGCGATTCGTTTGGATGGGACTGATTGTAATCCTGGAATTTCGGGGACCTTTGCGAATTGGGTCCAGAACAGCTTGACTTTTTATAATTCCAATTTTGGGCCTGCGTACAATTATAAACAGTGTTTGGATAAGTTACAGTCCAGCACGACTAACCCGAACACGGTCAATGGGCTTAATTGCGATGCGATGAACACTCCGGAATGTACCACGATGTTGGGACGTTCTTTGACGGGGCAAACCGCTCCTTCTTCAACGAATGTTTATACTCCTTCTGGAGGAACTCCAGTATGTATCGGGGGAACAGGAAATCCTTTTTGTTTTGGGAGTAGTCCTTCTTGTTTGGGAGGAGGGAGTCCTGGCTGTTCAGGGGGCGGAACGATTTCATGTCAAGGAGGCCAGGCTGTATGTTTAGGAGCATCTCAAACTATTGATACAGCACAATTGTCAGCAAGTCAAACATTACCCGTTGGTTCTGGAATAGCCCAATGTACAATAGGGCAGCCAAAGTGTGTAGGAAATATCGCCCAATGTATTCCGGGGAGTCTTATAGGCAACAATATGTTAAAGTGCAGCAATGGAGCAACTCCTGCATGCGACGCTTTGGGACAGGTGACATGTTCGGGAGGGAGCACAAAAACAGATTGTACCGCTTTTGAGCAATGGGTTCAAAACTCCTATAATTTGGCCCAACAAGAACAACCTAAATTTGAAAAGCGTTATTTATTTTTAAAAGATATTTATAATCGGGCCATAACCATGCAGCATATTTTTCCTGAAATATCGACAGCGCTTAATAGTTTTTATAAGACAGCCTGGCCTCTTCTTCAGAAAGCGGCAGGTGACGCGGCATCGATGGGAGGGATAATCCCGCATTCAATCATCTATGGATGGTATGACACCCTTCCTGGCGGCGGGAGAGGGCATGGGCACCTGGTGAAGGCGACCATTTATGCACCAGGCGCAAGTCCTCAAAATCCCATGATACAAAATAAAATGCCATGGGTTTCTACAGATTCAGGATTTATGTCACGTACATTCACGCTAAGACAGCGTGATGGGTATGTATACGCAAAAATCCAGCGT
>JADFXW010000018.1:1436-18912 GCA_015233375.1 Candidatus Omnitrophota bacterium
TGTTTTAAAAATCCTGATAATTATGGAAATAATTATGGCCTTGGTTTGACTGCAGAGACCATGGAAGGACTTCATCGATCGAATATTTCAACGGTAGACCAGCAGGCCTTGAGTCAGGCGTTTATGTTAAACCAGGGGGGATCAGGCAGTATTATTGATCCAGTTGCCTCCTCAAACAACGGTCCTTATCAAAACTGTTTAAATGTGGCGGATACCTTATTACATATGGAAGGCATTTCAAGCGAGGTTTGCTTGGCGTATATTGCAGATGCGAACTTCAATAATGATGACCCTGGAGGGGCGCACTCAACAGCGAATCCAAGGCAATGCGTTGTAAAACCTAATCAAGATCAAGGCAAAGACGCCGAGTTCTGCTCCGATAATTCAGCGCCAGATTATTATTTACAATTTTTTGATTGCAAATCATCCTATGCCAATGGATTGGCCATGGAAGACATGTAGAGGGTTGTCAATGTTTAGCGTATTGAGCGAATTTCTTAATAGTGTCATTGCGAGGAGCCTAAGGCGACGAAGCAAGCTTAATCATAAAGCCTTGTCTATATTAGAATACATGGTTTTATTGATTTGTGTTATCACTGCTTTTATAATAATGAAGGATGCTATCCAGCGTGGTTTTTTTGGGGTCTGGGCCAAAACAGGTCAATCCTTTGCCTATGGCAGGCAATATGATGCTCAAAGAACTGTTGATTGTGTTTACGATCCAGCGGTAGGCTGGTATGATAATAATTGTTTTAAAGCAAAGAATGATGTGAGTCAATGTTCTAACCCAAGTTGTTATAATAGATAAAAATGATAATTTTGAGTCTTTCTCTATTTTTAGCGTTTGTTTCCGTGACCATTCTCAGTGCGACGGTTGTTCCTATCATGGTGTCCCGTTCCAGTCAGATGAGCCAGGAAAAAGCGAAGTCAGCTGTCAGCAGGATTGACCGTTACCTGAATGAAGCCGAGATCAAAAAATTATACAGGTTTACCCTTTTAGGGCCATTTGCAGGAGGGATTTTAGGGGCGGTCGTTTTTCCTGAAGGAACAAAGCTGCCAGGGGTCATTGCAGGCGTTGTGGTTGGATATCTTTTACCGCGCATGTATATCAGTTACCGTTTGGCTGACCGTAAAAAGAAATTTAATGATCAGCTCATGGATGCTATCATGATCATTTCAAGTTCTTTTAGAGGGGGTTTGAGCTTGATACAGGCGTTTGAGGCTGTTGTGGATGAAATGTCAGAGCCTGTGAAGGGCGAATTTGGGGTGGTTCTTGGTGAAAATAAAATGGGGGTTTCTTTGGAAGAGTCTCTTAACCGTTTTTATCAAAGGATGCCTTCCCCTGCCTTACAACAGATGGTGACAGCGATTTTATTAGCCAGGGAAACAGGCGGGAATTTGTCAGTTATTTTTACCAGGATTATTAACAGTACCCGGGAACGTAAAAAGATTGAAAATAATTTAAAGACCTTAACTGTCCAGGGAAAGATACAGGCTGTGGTGATGACTGGATTACCGGTATTTTTCTTTTTTACCGTATCTGCGTCTAACCCGCATTTCTTTGATCACATGATGCATTCGCCTACAGGACAGAAAATGCTCATGACGTGTGCCGTTTTATGGGTTTTAGGGGCTTTGAGTATTTGGAAGATTTCAACCATTAAGGAAGTATAATTTTATGCTGTTGCCTTTAGCGTGTATATTTTTTGCGGTTTTTGCCCTTATTTTAGGCTTTTCTCCAGTGATGGACAATCGCCCTAAATTGAAATTGAATGTAGGCAACCAATTGAAGGACCTCATGCCTAAGGCGGTTGTAGAAGATAAGAAGAACATTCCTGCGAATGTCTTTTTCTTCATCTTAAGTAAATTCGCCTTGTTTAATCGCCCGCTCTCTCTTTCTTCGATCGGCCAGCGTATTTATCGGGACTTGAACATGGCCAGATCACGGCTTAATGTGGATGAGTTTTTTTTGATTAAGGAGCTGTTAATATTCTTTTTTATTTTTTTGGTTCTTAAATTTAATACGAGCAGCGATTTGACCCTGTGTTTTATTCTTGGCTCGTTTGCTTTTGGGTATATGATCCCTGAATTGTGGCTCAAGGCCAGGATTAGGAAGGTCAAAGATGAAATCTTAAGAACCCTGCCAGATATAGTAGACCTTCTTGGGCTTTGCGTCAATGCTGGTTTGGATTTTATGATGGCCCTTAAATATGTGGTGGAAAAATCCGCCCCAACGGTTGTGATTGATGAACTTAGAAATATGATGCAAGAGATTAATGTGGGTAAGCCTAGGCGGGACGCGCTAAGAGACATGGCCAGGAAATATGAATTACCAGATTTATCAACTTTTTCGAGAACCTTGATTCAGGCAGATCGCATGGGGACATCAGTTTCTGAAGCTCTTAATATGTTGACAGAAGATATGCGGGATGCCCGTTTCAGGCGTGGTGAAGCCATGGCCCTCAAAGCCCCGTTGAAAATGCTTGTGCCACTTTTATTTTTTATATTCCCTGTGGTCGCTCTTTTGGTTGCGGGGCCAGTTTTCCTCGATTTTATGCAAAACAACCCCATAAAAAATCTCTCCCACTAGGAAACTTTTAAGAAGTTTTGTTTGTCTAAATTAACGAGGGCGTAAGTGATGGAAGATATCGGCCAGGATATATTGATAAAGGCTTCTCAAGGGGAAGCTCAAGCCTTTGAAGAGGTTTATAGGTTGACCAGCAGTTTTGTTTATAATGTAGCCTTGCGTATTGTCAATAATAGAGAAGATGCCCTTGAGGTAGCGCAGGAAGTGTTTATGACGATATACCATAAACTCAAAAATTTCAGGTTTGAATCTTCTTTTAAGACGTGGGTTTACAGGATAACGGCCAATACAGCTATTAATTTTGCAAAGAAAAAAAACAGACATAAGACCGTTGAGCTAGAAGAATTTTTTAAAGAAGGGGCTGTGGAAAATGAGGTCAGGGCCAAGATTAACCGAGAAGACGCTCAAGCAAGAATCGAAACGTTGTTGGCCGCGTTAACCCAAGATCAACGCGCCTGCGTGACCTTAAGGGACATTGAGGGTTTAAGTTATGAAGAAATTGCTCAAGCCTTAAACATCAATATTAACACCGTTCGTTCCCGGCTAAAAAGGTCCAGGGAAAAGCTGCTTAGCCTGAAAAATGAGGTGGGTTATGAAAGAGTGTGACTTCTTAAGAGAAGCCTTTTTGACGGACTATATGGATGGCCAATTAAAGGCGTCAGAAAAAGAACATTTAAAGAGGCATTTGCAAGAATGCGCCCTGTGTCGCACTTTTGTCGAGGAGGTTAAAAGGGATGTGGTGGGGCCTTTTCGTGAGTTACCCAAACAAGAACCGCCTCTCGAACTTTGGCAAGCGATCAAGCAAGAAATAGAAAATGAAAATCAAGGCGCAGGTGGATGGGATTTATGGAGAGAGAAATTAAAAGGCTGGATGGTTTTCCCAAGGCTTATTCCTGTGGCTGCTACCTTGATGGTGATGGTCCTGGTTGGAGGAGCGGCGGTTCATAGGGTACAGATAGCCCAAGCCCAGGACAAAGAACAAGGAGAATATTTGATTGCTTTATTAGGACAAACAGGTGGAACACAAGGCGTGGATAGCACGGATGCTTCAGGGCCTATTGAAAGGTATTTTCTTTAAAAGAACAATAAGAGGAGATAATCGTTTATGAGAATCTTGACAAAACAAATGGGTGTTTATATCGGGGTGTTTCTTTTCCTAGCGCTGCCATTGGCTCAAGGACAAAATGCGCCAGAAGGCCCAGGATATTCTAAAGGATATTACGCGAGGCATGGGGAAGATGTTTATAACCACCTTAATTTGACCACAGAACAAAGACACCAATTATTTGCTAATAAGCTCAAACATGACGCGACCTTTTCAGATATTCACCGTCGGATGAAAGCGGACAGGCAAGAGCTTCAGGCTCAGTTGATGAAAGCGGATTTGAACATGAAAAAGGTTAATGAATTAAAAGACCAGATCAAAGCCTTACAGTCAGAAATGGAGGATGCCAGGATAAGCTCCATTTTGGCGGTCAGATCGATTTTGACGCCCAGCCAGTTTGCGGATTTTCTGGCGATGATAGGCCAGCATCATCATGGTCATGAGAAATAAGACGCCTTATTTTCGATGTTTGATAAATTCAATGACTGCAGGGATAAGGGAAATAATGACGATCGCTAAAATGACCAGAGAAAAGTTGTGACGCACCCAGGGCAGGTTTCCAAAATAAAATCCGCTTAATACCCCAATCAATACCCATGAAACGCCGCCGATCACATTATAGACGCTAAACTTGACGTAGGGCATGCTTCCCACCCCAGCCATGAATGGCGCAAAGGTGCGGATGACAGGAACGAATCTGGTGATAACAATTGTTTTAGCGCCGTATTTTTCAAAAAATTGATGGGTCCTCTCAATATACGCTTGTTTGATAAAAGGAATCTTCTGGTTATTTAATATTTTTTCAGATAAGAGCACACCAATGGTGTAGTTGAGCATATTGCCACTGATAGCGGCCAGGGATAAAAGAACAAGTAGAAGGATTAATTTCAGATCTCCCTGGGCTGACATGGCGCCCAGTACAAAAAGAAGAGAATCTCCAGGTAAAAAGGGTGTTACCACAAGACCCGTTTCACAAAAAATAATCATAAAAAGAAGCACGTAAATCCATGGGCCAAAGTGGCCCGTTAAAGAAGCCATGGACTTATCCAGATGCAGGAAGAAATCGATATAGTGATGAAGTACGGACATTAAGTACAATCATATCAAAAAATGAGTACATAGTGAATTAATTCAATGAAAAAATGGTGTCTAAAAGAAAGTGTGATAAAATTTATTTATGAAGAAAAAGAAACCGTTGAAGAATATTTTTATTTCCGCTATCCATCAAAATGCCGGAAAGACCATGATATCTCTGGGTCTTTTTAAAATATTTCAGGAACGTCAAATGAAAACAGCGTTCATGAAACCTGTTGGCCAAGAGACAGTGACGTATGATCATGGAGCTATTGATAAGGATACTTATTTGATAGGAGAGGTGTACCGTTGCCAAAAGCATATGAAGGACATGAGTCCTATTACCGTCGGACATGGGTACACAGAGCAATATATCCTCAAACCCAGAAAGAAAGAACTTCAGGATAAAATTTATCGCTCTTTTCAAACAATTACTCGAGGCAAGGATGCTATTATTGTAGAGGGAACAGGGCATGCGGGTGTTGGTTCAGTCATTGACTGTTCAAACGCCGAAGTGGCAGGTCTTTTAGAATCCAAGGTTGTTATTGTTTCTGGAGGGGGCATTGGTCGGGCCATTGATGAGATCATGCTTAACAAGGCCTTGTTTGACCTTTGTAAGGTCCCGGTGCTTGGGGTTATCATTAATAAGGTCCTGCCTGATAAATTAGAAAAGATTAAAAAAATAGCAGGCCGTGGTTTGGCTGATAAAGGAGTGCGGCTTTTAGGGGTTATTCCTGAGATGGAATGGTTGAGTGCTCCGACCGTGGAACAGGTCAAGGAGCGTTTGAATTTAAAGGTCTTTTCAGGCCAAGATAATTTGCGGGCCAGGGTGTATACCGCGATCGTCGCGGCCATGGAACCCTACAATATGATTGGACATTTACGTGATGGGGCGCTTGTGATTACGTCAGGGGACAGGGTGGATAATATTTTAGTGGTTGTTTCTTCCTATTTACTTCAGCAAGGCAGATCGGTTAAGGTTGCGGGATTGATTTTAACCGGAGGGCTTATCCCTAGCGATAAGATTGCTGTGCTTTTAAAGGACAGCCGGATCCCCGTGCTTTATTCAGAAAGCGACACCTACACGATTGCCGCTGCTGTTGAGCACATGACGCCCAAGATCCAGAAAACAGATAAGGACAAGATTATGGAAGCAAGGCGATTGGTTAAAAATTATGTGGATGTGAATACCATGTTGGAGAATTTGTAAGCATGCTGGAATATATAGCTGTATTATTTGCTTTTATGTTTGCCCTGATGTTGGCCGCCCTTTTGTTGAGCCTGCCTAAAATTTTAGCGCCAAAGATGCCCAATGACGTGAAGGCCAGGTCTTTTGAATGTGGCAAAAAACCTTTTGCCTTGCCAGGCGGCCAAAGCCCGGTCCATTTTTATATTTTGGCGATGCTTTTTATCATTTTTGATGTAGAACTTGTCTTTCTTTTTCCATGGGCGGTATCATTCAGGAAATTAGGGATGTTAGGTTTGGTTGAGATGGCGGTATTTATGGGGTTTGTGGTGTTAGGTTTTATTTATGTCGTTAAGAAAAAGGCATTAGAATGGGAATAAATCATTTTTTTACGTCCAAGATGTCGGATGCCCTTGGTTGGGCGCGGAAGTACTCTATCTTTCAATACCCATTTGTGACGGCTTGTTGCGGCATGGAATATATGTCAACAGCAGCGGCCCATTATGATGTGGACAGGTTTGGGGCTGGCTTTCCGCGTTTTAGCCCAAGGCAATCCGATGTCCTTTTTGTGGTGGGGACCATCAGCCAGAAAATGGCCCCTGTTTTAAAGATGGTCTATGATCAGATGTGTGAGCCTAAATGGGTGGTGGCTTTTGGGGTTTGTACCTGTACAGGTGGTTTTTATGATAATTATTCGACGGTGATGGGGATTGATACGATTATCCCGGTTGATATTTATATCCCGGGATGTCCGCCTCGTCCTGAAAATGTTCTTGATGGGCTCATGAAGCTCCAGGAAAAGATTCAAAAAGGCGAACAATCAAGGACTTTGTATGATCCAAAGACTAAAAAAGGCAGACCTGCCCAATTAGGAAACACGCCATGACCCCGTTACAAACAATACAACAGCATTTTGAGGCCAGACTCATTGAAACGCATGATTTTCGAGGTGATGAGACCGTGGTTATCGCTGGCGGATTATTAACAGAGATGGCTCTTTTTTTAAAAAAAACGCCGGAGTTGGATTTTAATTATTTGATGGACTTGACCGCAGTGGATTATTTGTTTTTTGCCGGCGGCAGGATTGAAAAAAGGGCCCGTTTCGAGGTGGTGTACCATTTCTTTTCGCTCAAACATAACCATCGCCTGCGCCTGAAGGTGCCTGTGGAGGAACAAAATCCAGAGATTGATTCATTGACAGGTTTATGGGCGTCAGCGAATTGGTTTGAGAGAGAAGTGTGGGACATGTTTGGCATCCGTTTTAAAGGGCACCCTGATTTGAAGCGTATTTTAATGTATGAAGAATTCCAAGGCCATGCCCTGCGCAAGGATTATCCTTTTAATAAACGCCAGCCCTTGATAGGGCTGTAAGAATTAAAGTTTTCTATGATTTATTTAGTTAAAATCTTAAAGAGCCGTTATTAAATATATGTCTGAAACCCGTTCCATGTTATTAAATGTTGGGCCCTCTCACCCTGCGATGCATGGGGTTGTCCGTCTTGTGATGGAATTAGACGGCGAGAAAATAAAGAATGTGGATGTGGAAATAGGGTATTTGCACCGTGCTTTTGAGAAAATGTGCGAGACGGTCATGTATGCCCAGTGTTTTCCCTATACAGACCGGTTGAATTATGTTTCCCCGTTGATCAATAATGTTGGGTTTGCCTTGAGTGTTGAAAAATTGTTGGGCATCAGCATCCCGGAGCGCGCTCAATATATCCGTGTTTTGATGAGCGAGATTTCACGCGTGACGGATCATTTGACCTGTATTGGGGCAACTGCCATGGAAATGGGCGCCATGTCGGTATTCCTATACATGATAAAGGCCCGCGAGTTTTTATATGAACTTATTGAAGAGGTTACGGGGGCCAGATTAACAATTTCTTATGTGCGTATTGGAGGATTGAAGGCAGATTTGCCTTCTGGTTTTACGGATAAAGCGTTTAAGAAAATAGCCCAGGTCAGAAAGGTTTTGATTGAGTGTGATTCGCTGTTGACCCGTAACCGTATCTTTTTTGACCGCATGAAGGGTATTGGCCGCATCTCTAAGGAGGATGCTATCTCGTATGGGATTACAGGGCCTTTTTTGAGATCCACAGGTGTTGGGTATGATGTGCGCAAGGCCCATCCTTATTTGGTTTATGATAAACTAGATTTCGAGGTGCCTACAGGCAGCACAGGAGACAATCTCGACAGGTATTTTGTCCGGATGGCTGAAATGGAACAATCCTTACGCCTTATTGAACAGTGTTTAGTCAAGATGCCTGATGGCGCCATTGCCTCAGATTTGACCGGCGAGATTATTCCTGCCAGTCAAATGGTGGACATGGCCAAGCTTGGGGAAACGGAAAATTTTATTGAAGATGAGGTTTCCTTAGACCCAACCTTAGAAGGCAGCACCAGAAAACATCATCAGGCGATTAATACCAGCGACAAAGGGGTAATATTACCAGCCAAAGAAAACACCTATGGTAACATTGAAGGATTGATGAATCATTTTAAACTGGTGATGTATGGCCATGGGATACAGCCTCCTGTGGGAGAGGTCTATAGGCCTGTGGAAGGGGCTAATGGAGAGCTTGGATTTTATATTGTTTCAGACGGGAGGGACGAGCCTTGGCGCGTGCGGGTCCATTCTCCTTGTTTTGCGATTATGGCCGCTCTTCCTCAATGCCTGATTGGAGACAAAATGGCTGATTTGATCCCCACTTTTGGATCAGTGAACATGATTGCCGGAGAATTGGACCGGTAGGGTCCTTTAAGGAGGTTTTTATTTTTACCGCGGAGTATTTACAAGAATTGGATAAAATTGCAGGTCAGTATGAGGTTAAACGAGCCGCGCTGTTGCCCTTATTGCGTTTTGTTCAACAGAAGCATGGATGGATAACACCAGAGATTGAACAGAACATGGCCGAGTATTTAGAGATGCCCTTGGTGCAGGTCCATGAAGTGGTTTGTTTTTATCATTTATTGAATCAGCACAAAAAGGGGCATTGTCATTTGTCGGTGTGCCAAACAACAGCGTGTTCTTTGCGTGGGGCGGATGAAATGATTCAATATATCAGTGATAAATTAAAAATCAGGCCTGGTGAAACAACCGCGGATGGCAGGTTTAGTTTAAGTGTTGTGGAATGTTTAGGCGCCTGCGACCAAGCGCCCGTGATGCAATGTAATGAAGAGTATGTGGGGCTTTTAGATAAAAAGAAAATTGATAAGATTGTTGATAGATAAAAAAGGGCTCTTTGAAATTTTGAATGGGTAACAAAGATTAATCTTACGCGGGGCCTGTCCAAGCCACCCGCTAATCTATACCATTCTTACCCATTCAAAATTTAAGGGAGGGCCCAAAATCCTTTATTGTTCTGAAAACATAATAGCTATACCTTTATCCTAAGCAGGGTTTATCCATTTAAGGTCACCATGAGTTATGGAAAAAATAATTACAAGACATTTTGATCTTCCGCAATCACATAGACTTGAGACCTATTTGAAAGATGGCGGGTATGAGGCCCTGCGTCGAGTTCTGACAGGCATGACTCAAGCCCAGGTTATTGAGGAAATAAAGAAATCAAACCTGCGGGGATTAGGTGGGGCTGGGTTTCCTACAGGGATGAAATGGAGTTTTATACCCGCCCAAAATCCAAAACCTAAATATCTTGTTGTCAATGGCGATGAAGGAGAACCAGGCACGTTTAAAGATAAACAGATTCTAGAAAAAGATCCGCATGCGGTTCTTGAAGGGATGATCATTACTTGTTATGCGATAGGCGCGCACAAGGCTTATGTTTATATCCGTGGTGAATATACAAAATCTTTAGAGATTTTACAAGGAGCTCTTAAAGAAGCGTATCAAGCCAAATATTTAGGTCAAGGGATAATGGGCACAGGCTTTTCGCTTGATATGGTGATACATCCAGGCGCAGGAGCGTATATTTGCGGTGAAGAAACCGCGCTTTTAGAGTCACTGGAAGGGAAAAAAGGATTCCCGCGCCTGAAACCGCCGTTTCCTGCAGTGGTGGGTTTGTTCGGGTGCCCAACGGTTATTAATAATATTGAAACAATGGCTTGTGTGGCTCCTATTATTAGTAAAGGGGCAGAATGGTATGCGAAATTAGGAAGCGAGAAAAATGGAGGGAACAGGCTTTATTCGGTGAGCGGGCATGTCGAGAAACCAGGCGTTTATGAGCTGCCTTTAGGGATTTCACTGCGCGAAATTATTTATAATCATGCAGGAGGTATCCTTAATGGCCGAGGGCTTAAAGCCGTTATTCCAGGAGGAATTTCAGCCCCAATCCTTAAGGCTCAAGAGATTGATGTTAAAATGGATTTTGATAGCTTGAAAAGTGCTGGGACCATGGCTGGGTCTGGCGGCATTATGGTGATGGATGAAACAACAGATATGGTGAGGGCTGCCATGATAGCCGCGCGTTTTTTTGCTCATGAATCATGCGGCCAATGTTCACCATGCCGCGAGGGCAGTGGATGGGTGTACCGGATCCTAAAACGGATTTATGAAGGACAGGGTCAGCCTCGAGATTTGAAAAATTTGCCCGGGATTGTTAATAATATTGGAGGCAACACGATTTGTGCGTTTGGGGATGCGGTGACCATGTGCGTTGGATCGTATGTCGCCAAATTCCGGGAAGAGTTTGAGGCGAAAATTAGGAACAGTATACGAGATGACGCAATACGACCTTAAGATAAGTTCTTTGGCACGGGATATTTTTGCCAACATTTGGCGAAAAATCCCTGATTGTGCCCAAGAGCTTATCTTAAGGCCGTATTGCTTTCGCATGTGTATAAAACAGGTTCTTTGAAGTTTTGAGTGCGAAGCGTTTAAAGAAGGGGAGTTGAAATAAATATTGATTATGCCGAAATTATCTATTGACGGAAAACAACTAGAAGTCCCTGAAGGGGAAACGATCATTAGGGCTGCCAAGAGGGTTGGGATTTCGATCCCGCATTACTGCTGGCATCCTGCGTTACCTGTAGCGGGTAATTGCCGCATCTGTATGGTTGAGGTTGAAAAACAACCTAAGCCTCAGATTGCCTGTTATACGCCCGTAACAGACGGGATGGTGGTTAAGACTAATTCACCAAAGGTTCTTGAGGTCAGACGTGCGGTTTTGGAATTTTTATTGGTCAACCACCCTCTGGATTGTCCGGTCTGCGACCAGGCAGGTGAATGTAAACTCCAAGATTATTACATGGATCATGGCCAGTATGATAGCCGTTTGGCAGACATGAAGGTTAAAAAAGAGAAAAAGGCGTTTGCTATAGGGCCGACGGTGATGCTTGATCAGGAGCGTTGTATTTTATGCACGCGTTGTGTGCGGTTCACAGAGCACATCACGCACACACATGAGTTTGGGGTGTTTAACCGCGGGGACCATTCGGTTTTGGATCTTTATCCTGGCAAAAAGCTGGATAATAATTATTCCGGAAATGTGGTGGATATCTGCCCAGTCGGTGCTTTGACAGACAGGGATTTTCGGTTTAAATGCCGGGTCTGGTATTTGGAGAAAACAAGGTCTATTTGCCCAGGATGCAGCATGGGCTGTAATATAACCGTTGAGTGGGACAAGTCAAGGCCTCACCAATTCAAACACGCACGGGTCATGAGGCTGAAACCCCGGCATAATCCTGACGTCAATAGCTATTGGATGTGTGATAAGGGTCGGTATAATTATCATTTTATTGATGAGAACAGGATTTTAGAGCCGCAGTTTAAGAATGATGTGATGAGTTGGGATAAAGCCATTGAGGTGGTGGCTGATACAATAAGGCCTATCATCCAGGCGAATCGCGCGGATAAAATAGGGGTCCTTGCCTCAGCTCAGTTGACCAATGAGGATTTATTCCTGGTGCGGCAGTTATTTAAAGAGACGGGCGCCCAGGTTGATTTTAGGGTGCCTGAAAAACCAGGCGAGGGTGATGAATTTCTTTTGAAGGCAGATAGAAATCCGAATACTGCGGGTGCTTTAAAAATTATTGGGACAGATGTGCAAGCAGAAGAAATTTTAAAGAAAGCAAGACAAGGCGCTTTTGAGGTTTTGTATGTTTTTGGTGCTGATTTAGTCAAGCTTCTTGGCACAGAAGTGGTGGGAGAAATAGCAGGCAAGGTGAAGCTGTTTGTTTATCAAGGCAGTAATATCAATGAGACCTGTTTATGGGCTCATTTGAATTTGCCGTCGAGTGTTTATGCGGAGAAAGACGGGACGTTGACGAATTGCCAGCAAAAGGTGCAACGCCTTTGGCCTGCGTTTTTGCCATTAGGAGAAGCAAAAGCGGACTGGGAAATTTTAAGTCTTATCAGTGAAAAGTTAGGGAAGCCTTTGGGGTATAAAAATTCTTCAGCGGTTTTTGATGCGCTTGCAAAAAAAGTCCCTGGTTTTGCGGGGATGAGTTATGAAAAAATAAGTGATTCTGGAATGGTGTTATCATGATGAGTGACATATTGATCAAATTGTTCTTAAGCTCTGGTGTTTTGTTTGTGATGTTTAATATTGCAGGGCTTCTGACTTGGGTGGAGCGAAAACAAAGCGCCTTGATGCAGGATCGCATTGGCGCTAACCGCGCCTCTATTTTTGGCATTAAGGCCTTAGGCATGGTGCACGCGATTGCGGATGTATTAAAAATGCTCAGTAAGGAAGAATTTTGTCCGCAAGGCGCCAATAAATTCTTATTTAAGATAGCCCCTTATTTGTCTTTTGTGTTTGCCTTGGTTGGGTTTGCGGCCATCCCTATAGGTGGCGAATTAATTGTTGGTCATCATTCGATTCAACTTCAGGCCGCTCATCTTAATGTAGCTCTGATTTTTATTTTTGCCATGATGTCCATGGGGATTTATGGGGTGGTGCTTGCAGGTTTTTCTTCAAATAATAATTATGCTTTCTTAGGTGGAGTCAGAGGCGCTGCTCAAATGATAGCCTATGAGATTGCCATGGGGGCTTCTATTATAGGAGTCATCATGGTTTTTAATACCCTTGATTTGCAAGCCTTGGTCCGAGCAGAGGGTGCGTATCTTTTCGGAGGATGGGTGCCTAAATGGGGCGTATTTGTCCAACCCCTGGCTTTTTTCTTGTTTTTAACCGCGGCTGCGGCAGAAACAAAGCGCACACCATTTGATTTACCTGAGGGAGAATCAGAGATTATTGGTTATTTTGTTGAATACAGCGGCATGAAATTTGGGATGTTTTTTTTGGCGGATTTGATTGAAACAGTGCTGGTTTCAAGCCTCATGACCACTTTATTTTTTGGGGGATGGCAGGTTCCGTATCTTCATGCGGATGGTTTTTATTTTCCTTGGGGGGCACACATCGCCTTGACGAATTTACCTGTGGTGATTTTAGGGGTGGTGTCATTTTTTATAAAGACATCCTTTTTTATTTGGCTTTTGATGGCGGTGCGCTGGACGCTGCCGCGCTTTAGGTATGATCAGCTCATGAATTTGGGATGGAAAATATTGTTACCAGCGTCTTTGGTGAATATTGCTATTACGGCTGTTGTGATTAGTTTATTTAATCATTAGGTTTACGTGAGGTCGATATAAGACTTGGAAGTTATTTTTTTAACTACGCGTTGCCTTTTTCCGCCAATCTTTTCTAATTTTTCAGAAAAACAACGCCCTTCGGGCTGTTTTTCAGAATCGGTGACGAAGATTGGCGGGGCAACAGTAGTTTAAAAAATAACTTCCAAGCCTTATATCGATCTTGTGTTAGATTATAAAGATGAGTGGTTATTGGATATGGGTGGTATGATGGAAAAAAATCTTGAACAATATTACGATCCCACAAGTCTGTATGCTCGGTTGCGTTTAGCGCAAATGAAGCGTGCTTGGAAAAAAGAGAATCGGCGCAAGCTTACTTTATGGGAAAGGACGTATTTGCCGACCTTGGTGTCAGGTGTTTGGCTGACCTCAAAGCATTTTTTTTATAATTTAATGTTTCATATTTTACACCTCTTTGGTTTGGCCAAGGATGTGAAAGCCGCGGTCACCTATCAATACCCGGAAAAACCAAGACCTCTTTCTCCAAGGCTTCGGACCCGGCATCGTTTGACCAAACGCGCGGATGGTTCGCCTCGCTGTGTGGCTTGCATGATGTGTGAAACCGTATGTCCTGCCAGGTGCATTGAAATAACCGCTGCCGAGCATCCAGACCCTAACATTGAAAAATATCCCGCCGAATTTATCATCGACCTTGGCAAATGCGTTTATTGCGGTTTTTGTGTGGAGGTCTGCCCAGAAGACGCCATTCGCATGGACACCCAGAGGCTTGATATTGCCGAATACTCCCGTGAGGAGATGATATACAACAAAAAGCGGCTGATGGAAGATTGAAATTAATTGTATTTTTCCATATTTGATGTATACTTTTGTTATATAAATGTGATTTTTATCACATTTATATAACAAATAGGGTGATTATGAGGCGATCAATATTAAGTAAATTAGAGTTGTGGGGAAAATCTGCTAACAGAAAACCTCTTGTTTTACAGGGAGTGCGACAGGTTGGAAAAACATGGGTTTTAAAAGAATTTGGATCACGGCACTATAAAAACACAGCTTATTTTAATTTTGACGAGCAACCTGAATTAAAGCAATATTTTGAAACAACTAAAGATGTCCATAGAATCATTCAAAACCTTTCTTTGGTGGGTGGCAGACCCATTTTACCTCAAGAGACCTTTATTATTTTTGACGAGATTCAGGAATGTCCAGCGGCTCTTAACACCTTGAAATATTTTTGTGAGAATGCCCCGGAATACCATATTGCTTCTGCGGGATCTCTTCTTGGGGTGAGGGTTGCAAAACCATCAACTTTTCCAGTCGGGAAGGTGCAGTTTTTGACAATGTATCCGCTGACTTTCACAGAGTTTCTATGGGCCATGGGGGAAGAGAAGATTGTTGAATACATAGATCATATAGATTCATTAGAACCGATACCGGACATTTTTTTTAATCAGTTGTATGAAAAGTTGAAGATGTATTTTATTACTGGCGGGATGCCTGAATCAGTGCAAGCGTGGGCTGAAAAAAAAGATGTCGGCCTTGTCCAGGAAGTATTACGGGATATATTAAATGCCTATGAGCTGGATTTTTCAAAACATGCGGAAAAAAAGGATGTTTCTAAATTAGGGTATATATGGGCCTCGCTTTCTTCGCAACTCTCAAAGGAAAATAAAAAGTTCATTTACAAGGCAGTAAAGCCCGGGGTGAGGGCCAGGGAATACGAAGATGCCCTGACATGGTTATGTAATGCGGGTCTTACCTATAAAATTTATCGTAACGCTAAACCAGTTCTTCCGGTATCGGCGTATGATGATTTGACCGCGTTTAAACTTTATCTGGTTGATGTCGGACTACTGCGTCGATTAGCATTTCTTGATCCGGTATCCTTTAATGAAGGCAACAGGTTGTTTGTTGAATTTAAAGGAGCGCTTGCTGAAAATTATATTTTACAAAGCCTCGTGGCCCAGTATGAGGTTGTCCCAAGATACTGGTCCTCGGGTTCTGAGGCCGAGGTTGATTTTACTATTCAACGTGCCAACGATATTTTTCCTGTAGAAGTTAAATCCGATGAAAATGTTCGGGGCAAAAGTCTTGCCTTTTATGATAAGCAGTATGCTCCCCGGCTACGGATCAGGTTTTCATTAAAGAATTTAAAAAAGGATGGGAACCTGATTAATATCCCAATATTTTTGGCAGACCATTTAGAGAAATTTATTGCTCTTTCTTTAACCCGGATTTTGCAGTAGACATGGATGAAGAATCGTAAGATATTGGCTTATAAAGCTTTGAAAAAACGCAGGCATATCCACAGTGATATGTCGAGTATTTTTCAAAGCTTTATAAGCCAATAGATTATGATTATTCGCCATGTCTATTGCAAAATCCGGGTTAAAGTGGTGGGGAAAAATAATTGTTAAAAAATTGATTTCAATTTTTAGTCCCTAGCAATCTCCGATGGTAAATCCTCAAGAAAACGGTTTTTTAAAAGCGATCTTATTTTTACATGGGGAATGAAATATCAATCTTAGGGATTGATATTTCTAAGAATGGCCCTTGGACTATGCCCAAAATGAGGATGGCCAGCACTGCCAGTATCATTAAAACCCTCATGTGAAGAGATATTTGAATGTGGGCGGCGTTAACGGGGTTGTCTGCATACAGGCGTTTGACAATCGATAGATAGTAATACATGGAAATCACAATATTGGCAACTGCCACTAAAGCTAACCAAAGGTATGGGCTTTTAAGCACGGCTATTAATAACATAAATTTTCCAAAGAAACCTGCTAAAGGCGGGATACCAGCCAGGGAAACAAGGCCCATGAGCATGGTGAAGGCTAAAAGAGGGCATCGCTTGGAAAGTCCTGCATAATCTTCAATCGCATCACTCTTCACAATAATAGAAAGAACAGTAATAACTAGAAATATCGCAAGATTTGAGAAGAGATAGGTTAATAGATAATAGTTAATGGAACCAATACCAAAAGCGGTTCCGATTGTTGCGGCCATTAATAAATAACCTGCTTGAGCAATACTTGAATACCCAAGCAGTCGTTTGATATTGGTTTGAAACAGGGCGGCGCAGTTTCCAAAGGTCATGGTGATGGCGGAAAGAATACCAAAGGTTATTTGCCAGTTAGCATGCCACGGCCCAAACACCACAAAAAATAAACGGATTAAAATAATAAACCCCGCAGCCTTAGAGCCAACAGATAAAAGAGCCGTCACAGGTGTTGGCGCGCCTTGATACACATCAGCAACCCAGACATGAAAGGGGACCGCGGATATTTTAAAACCCACAGCGCTAAAAATAAGGACCATGGCAAAAAGCATTACTAGAGATAAGGGGTGAGTGGCAGCGTAGTGTTGAATCACATCAAAGTGTGTTGAATGTCCAACACCATACAAGAAACTAATGCCATACAGGAAAAAACCAGAAGCCAGGGCGCCTAATATCAAATATTTCATCCCCGCTTCAATGGAAAGAGCATCTGTTTTAAGATAGGCAGTCATGACATAAAGAGAGATGGTCAGGATTTCAATGGAGATAAACAATAATAAAAAGTCAACGCTTGAGGCAATCAAACACATGCCGATTAGAGATAACCAGAGTAAAAGGTAAAATTCACGAGGGGTTTTATCAGAATTTTTAAAGAATTCATGGGTCATCGCAAAAATGAAGACCATGGTCAACAGAAACAGACCCTTAAAAAACCAGGCTAAGGAGTCCATGGCAAACATGCCGTTGAATGTGATCCCTTTAAGAGGCGATTGGGTGGACCAAAACAGGATAAGCCCAACCAAAGCGATAAGACTAAAAACGCAAATCCAATCGTGTTTAGTCTTTTTAGGAAGACAGAGATCCAAGACCGTGAATAAAACCAAAATCACAGCCAGCAGAATTTCTAGTGAGATTAAATGCCAGTTTATCATAAGCAATTTATATTGGTTCTTTGTAGTTTTGAGTGGATAAGTTACTCTATGTGCGTGGGATGGAGGAAGGTCTATTAT
>JADFXW010000190.1 GCA_015233375.1 Candidatus Omnitrophota bacterium
CCATGGGCGTTTAAATAATCAATAGCCTCTGGCTTAATACCCGCATCTTCCATGGCTAAGGTGATGCAATCAGCCATGGCATCGCCTTCCGGGGGCAGATCCGTCATATGATACGCGTTACAGGTTGTCCCAAACCCTGTGATTTCACAATAAATCCGTGCTCCCCGCTTTAAGGCATGATTTAACTCCTCGACAACCAAAAGTCCAGCGCCCTCTGAAATAACAAAGCCGTTACGTTTATTATCAAAAGGCCTGCTTGCTTTTTGAGGTTCATCATTGTGTACGGACAAGACATTAACCGTATCAAAAGCTCCAAAGGTAATGGGTGTGATGGGTGCCTCTGAAGCCCCTGTTATCATGATATCCGCGTCTCCATCACTGATGGTCTCATAAGAAAATCCAACGGAATCAGTACCAGCGGTGCATCCTGTTGAAATCGTATTACAAACACCCTGCAGGCCATATTTAGCCGCGATTTCACTGGAAGGTGTATTAAACATCGCGGCGTCATATAAATCAGGACGAACTAAAGCAGGATTAATAGGCTTCTTGCCGCTATCCGTAACCAGGGCAAATTCTTCTTCCATGTATTTAGTACCGCAAATGGCATTAGCCAATGAAACCCCCATACGCTGGCGGTCCACCTTTGATAAATCCAAGCGTGAATCCTCAAGCGCCATACGGGCTGCGACACACGCAAACTGCACATACCTGTCCATGCGCATCGCTTCATCAAAGTGAAGCCCCAAAGCCAACGGGTCAAAATCCGTGACCTGTGCCGCTATCTTGGTATTAAAAATAGAAACATCAAATTCTGTTACCCGGCGCACCGCGGAAACGCCGTTTATCATGGCCCGATAACAATTATCATTCCCAATCCCATTAGGCGCCACAATCCCGACACCAGTCACCACCACTCTTCTTTTTTTAGACATATCCACATCCTTAATGCTTGATTGTTTCATCCATTAAATTATTATGACTGGCAATAACCACCCATCTCTCAGGCGTTTTCTTCCAGGTCATGGTATAACGACGGATAACACGTTTCCCACCTTCGGCATTGACCTCAACAGTAAAAATCAAATATTGTAATACCGCAATATCCCCATGAATTTTAATTTGAATAGGCCTCAGCTCACAGATAACAATGTTAGTGCTCTTAGTCCAGAACCCAACCCATTTCTCAAGCCATGGTCTATCCACAGGGATAGGGCTTTCATGCCCAAATCCCGTCATGTCAGGATGAATAAATTTAATAAATTCATCGACGCGCTTATTAAGCAAATGGTCCCAATGCGTTTCCAAAGCATTCCAAACCTCGCGCTCTGTTTGACCCCAAGTCTCTGGTGTCCATGACGCTAATTTTGAACTCATAAAACTCCTCCCTTGGCTGGCCCATCGCAAAAAGGGGAATAAAAAATCCTCTCATTTTCAGGGCAAATAGAATTAAACAATTCCTTAATCTCCTGAGCGCTAAAATATCGGCCCGTGTTTTCAACCGCGTGCACCAGATCAACCATCAAGGCATTCAAAGGCGCTTTTAATTTCAAATGATTCGCCAAATGAATAATCTCACCGTTAATAAAATCAATCTCGCTCTTTTTATTTCTCATGATGCTTTGCAAAATCGAGCCATATAACGGCTCCTTACTCAACGAGGTTAAGGTCTTATGAATGATACCAGCCGCCTGATGATTAGGCATTTGCACCAACCCCATGATACGTTCTTTAGGAAAATCGGGTAGAGAAACCAATTCGATTTGAGCTGATTTGATAACATCCAAACCCTCTTTTAACAAGACAATGCTCAAACGGCATAAATCAATATCCGCAAAAGTCTCCTGCATACTTTTTCCAATAAGCGCTGGTATACAATTATTAAAATTCACAAAGAGCTTTAAATATTTTTGGCCTATGATATCCGTGCTTGTCACGGTTTTAAAGGCCCTGCCTAAAATATTCGCAATCTCATGGGTCTTGGGGTCAAGGGGCATAAAAGGCCGGCCAATGATCCAATCCCCATCAAAATTAAATACAATTTCACCAGGATTAATATATGTTGCGCCAAACATGACAATGCTTGAAAACTGCCTGTCACGATCAAAGTGACCACTTAAAATATTATCCGCCTGTACCCCGTTTTGTGATGTCAATACCAGGCAATCCTGCTCTAAATAAGCGCTGTTAGCCTGATACGCCTCCTCGATATCCTGGGTCTTGACCGCAAAAATGACTAAATCATATTGCTTATCCAAACACGTTAAGGCCCGGACCCGGAAGGGGCCTCGGAAGGGGACAGTCCCCAAAATGGGGACAGGTCTTCTTGACCTGTCCCCATTTTGGGGACTGTCCCCTTCCGATATACCTTTAATGATCAAGCCCTTCTCATTAATAACATCCACCTGAGACTTACGGCCGATTAAAACAACATCTTCCCCTGCCTTAGTCAATAAAGCTGCCACAACC
>JADFXW010000191.1:0-456 GCA_015233375.1 Candidatus Omnitrophota bacterium
ATTGGCAGGCGAATGTCCAGCTTCAACCGATTCTTAAACAAAGGCGGAGGGAAGCGATCTCTTTTGGCAGAGTTAATGAGATTATTGATCTGGCCATTGCTTTTGAAGATATGTTCCAGGATTTGCAAACAGTTACCGTATCACGCGACGAGTTTGCCCGTGAGATCAGCGAACGTAAACAAGCTCAAGAAGCACTGTCAGCCAGCAATGCGCGAATTGATGAATTAGCCCAACATAGCGGTATTGTCGTTTGGGAAGTGAATGCCCAGGGGCTGTACATTTATATCAGCGACTTCTCCCAGAGCATTCTTGGATATTCTCCCGATGAGCTGGTTCTAAAAAAATACTTCTGGGATCTCTATCCTGAAAATGACCGCGAAACATTAAAACAGTTGATGTTGACAAATTTTGACAATAAAAAACCGTTCAAGAATTTTACCAACCCATTAATGACCA
>JADFXW010000191.1:530-1882 GCA_015233375.1 Candidatus Omnitrophota bacterium
CAGCGATACAGATAACACCGAGCGCAAAAAATCTGAAGACGAAATTAAAAAAAGAGTCAATGAACTCAAAAGAAGCCAGAAAATTGTGTTGAGCATGATGGAAGATGCCAATAGCGCCCGAAAATTAGCTGAGGAAGCACAGATCGATCTGGCGGCTGCAAAGGTTAAGGCTGATCAAGCCTCTCAAGCCAAGAGCCAATTTTTGGCTAATATGTCCCATGAGATCCGTACCCCCATGAACGCCATCCTTGGATTTTCTGATCTGTTGAGGGGGACTCAGATGGATGAAGTTCAAAAAGATTATCTGGAAACGATCAAAAGCAGCGGGGACATACTTTTGGCGCTTATTAGCGACATCCTGGATATTTCCAAAATAGAGGCTAACAGCCTTCATTTAGAAAAAATTTCTTTTGACATGGAATACTTGATCACTAACTTCCTTACCATTATTCGCAAAATCGCTGTTACAGCCAAACATATCCAGATACACCTTCATTAATTTCTGGTTGGTGGTCTGGTCTTCCACCACCAGCACCCGTAGTCCTTTTAAAGCCAACTCACCTGCAATATGCCGGGTGATAATCACTTTTTCCTGCCTCTTATCTCCCAGCACGGTTTGGATGACTTGCATTAATTCCTTACGAAAAACCGGTTTGGGCAAATAAGCGTCAAAACCTGACTTGCCGGCCTCTTCTGCAGTGCCGGGTCTTGCGTCTGAAGTCACGGCAATAAGTTTAACCTGATCATATCGTTTATCTTCGCGCAATCGTTTAGCTAACGCCATCCCGTCCATTTCCGGCATCATGATATCCGAAAGGATAATTTGAGGCAAATTCTGATCAGCGTTAACCCAAGCCAACAATTTGGCCACACGGTCTGCTTTGAAGACCACCTCCAGTCCGCCTTCTTTGCAATAGGTTTCAAGCAATCTTAAGGCGTTTTCGTTATCATCGATAATAGCGACCCTGATCCCTCTAAGCTTATCAAAATTAATCAACGTAATATCTTTCAAGTTAACCGGCCGGGCGGCTTCAAGCTGTAAATTGACGTTAAACTCACTGCCCTGGCCTAAACCAGAACGTACCCGGATATCGCCGCCCATTTTTTGAGCCAGAGCACGCGCAATAGAAAGCCCTAACCCTGTGCCTCCGAATTTTCGGGTAGTTGAATCATCAGCTTGAGTGAATACTTCAAAAATAGCCCCCAGTTTATCCTCAGGTATACCTATACCAGTATCTTTGACTGAAATCTCAACCTCCTGGTTGCGGCCGACAGGGGATATCTCACCAAGGGCTCTGACCGTGACCTTGATTTCCCCCTTCTCTGTAAATTTGACCGCATTCCCTAGCAGG
>JADFXW010000191.1:2013-2462 GCA_015233375.1 Candidatus Omnitrophota bacterium
GACGTTATGATCTTTAACAGATTGCCGACTAAATATTCCAGGTCAAAAGAAATTTTCTCAAGCGATAAGCTATTGGCCTCAATCTTGGAAATGTCCAGAATATCACTGATCAATGCAAGTAAAATATCTCCGCTGCTTTTAATCGTTTCCAGATAATCTTTTTGCACCTCATCCATCTGGGTCACCCGCAATAGATCAGAAAAACCAAGGATTGCGTTCATAGGCGTACGGATTTCGTGGGACATATTAGCCAGAAACTGGCTTTTGGCCAAGTTGGCTCCATCCGCCTCATTCTTCAATCGGACCAGTTCCTCTTCCTCGTGCTTACGCTTGGTAACATCAACGATGGACAACAGGACATGCTTTTCCTGGTCAATCAATACCGGTGTCGAGTTGATATTCAACCACACTGGCACCTTTTTATCCCCTATAAAAAGTTCTTTTTCTGT
>JADFXW010000192.1 GCA_015233375.1 Candidatus Omnitrophota bacterium
AAGAACATCTCCCTCTATTAAACAACAGAATGCCCTAGCACACAATGCACGATTCGCAGGGTCTTCATCGTTTATACCCTTTAATAATGTTGCTATCTCGGCTTGTCTGATACTGTGTTTCTTAAAAAGATTCGCCTTAGACAAACTTTTTATCATACCCGCCGTCAAATACCAATCGTAAAAATCTTCACCAAGCAATTGTGTTCGTAATCGACTATCTAACTGTGAAGGAATTTCATCGAAATTCAGCAACCTTTTGTCTTTCAATGCGATTAACATTTTAACATCGTTATACAGCGTTCGGATGTCAGTAACAACTCCTAAACGAAGAAAAAAAGTCAGTGCTTGTTGAGGTGTTATATCAGAATATAATCCTGCTTCTATCAATTCTCTGACCGTCTCATCACCCCCTAATAAATTGCCGCTATCAGAAGGGCTTAATAAGGCATTAACCCCTTTATAACGTGCTGAAATGTCTCTTTCTTCTAGAAATCCTTGTTGATGAAAGGCCTTTAGTGCCCCCTTCATATCAAAACCTAATCTATAACCGCCTGGAACTCGTTGTTGACCAGGCAAAGGTACTTGGCTCATAAAATAATGTTTTAATTTATCTCGAGATGCTATTTCCATGTCACGTGCTTTAATATGTCCATTGATAACCAAGGTTTCTAAGCCCCAATAAATGAAGCGCTCTACGGCGCTATCTGTTTCAACTTGAAACGCATATTTCAGAGCGCGAATAACACCGGGCAGATGAGCCGCAGAGATTAAATGCTCTTTTAACATCAGGCTTAACACTTGTGCGTTGAATAAGCGTATCTGCTTATCAGGATTCAAGAGACCCTCAAGGACTTCGCCTATTTTAATATCAAGAGGCAGATTAATGCCAAAATTAAAATATGCATTTAAAGCTTGCTCATTATCAGGATTCCCCAAATCCATAGAGTTTAAAATCACACTCAATACATACTCCTCCTTATCTAAAGGTACGCTCTCTGACATGGCATTGTCCATTGAATTCATCGCATGATTTTCTCGGGTTACTTCAGGATTTCCTTGATCATATTTAACAGAGGTTTGAATGTTAGGATTAGCAAGCACCTCACTTTGAGCCATTTGTGTGGACATCAAGGAATTATTGACCAACGCGCGCAATTCAAGACCCGTGGCATAAGGAGCTGAAAAAGAAGTCCCTTCCACAGTCACTTTTTCTGAAAGATGAAAATTCCCAGCCAGGATTTGTTCCTGTATTAAGGGAGACCATGAACCTATCGGCGCAAACTCACGAACATCAGGCCCATAATCCGAATACTGGTCTCGTTCCCATTGCCCAGTTTGAGGATTTTTATGCGCTGCCCCTACAAAAACAAATTGATCCAATCGAGGATGGGAATAAATCCTAGGCATTCCAAGAATCACCCTTCGACCTTCCTCATTTGTTTCATGTTTGACCTCATTTCTAGAGACTCTGCCATTACCTGCGGAAAAAAAGAACACGTGGTCTCTCCCAATAGAAGGAGTAAATACTTCCATTGAAAACCCACCATTTACTTTTTGGGGGTCCATGATAGTTCCAACCATTGAAATATTTACCACTGTTGTCTTACCTTGATTCTCCTGTAACGTTTTGGTAAATTCCTCACTCTCACTCTTACTATTACCTTTCTCTTCTATAAGAAGAAGTTCAATGCCTTTTAACTTTAAAATCTTCTTGGCCGCGTCTACCACAGAAAGCCTCTCACCGGAAATCCCCAATTGCGCCAAATAATCGTCTTTGGTCAAATCAATTTCTTTACCCAAGAAACCTGCCAATATGCGCGATAAAACCATGTCTCCATGAGTTTTCCGACTTCGAGCATCCAGACTATCTTGAAAACAATCACATACAATCAGCGCAATCCCCACAGTAGCCCTCGGCGCAGGGCGAGTATCTATCTTCTTTCTTTTTTTAAATATTTCATCGATGATATACGCGTATTCTGGATACATTGCTTGACGTGACAAAAATTTTCTCGCGCCAACGCGTAACTCATCCCCTCCATTAAAAATAAAATCAATACAAGCGTTGACGATTTGCTCTTGGTCTCCATGAGGGATATCCCTGAATAATACCTGCAAAAGGATTAATATATCTCTAGCGTCTTCCTCCTTATCTCGCATGTGATGAACTAAGAGAGATACTTTCTTTTTATCTGAGAATAATCGTGCCATTTTCTTCTGAATATCTCTTTTTTCTTTATCGGACACCTTTTCTAGTTCTTGCCCATACCAATGTCGAATCAGAGAATAAATCAAAAGCCTTTTAATTGGACGATTCAAGGCCTGCAGGATGAGGATAGAGTAAGGGATGCTTATCTTAAAGCGTTAAGAAAAGCAGATAAAGGTGATTATTCAATGCTCTTAGAATTTGTCCGTTGAA
>JADFXW010000193.1:0-1503 GCA_015233375.1 Candidatus Omnitrophota bacterium
TAATCCAACAACCTCTGATCCATCTGCCCCTCTTATCAAGCCCATATGTCCCGGCACATTATCAACAACTGTTTTATTTGAATAATCTTCATAAAGAGGCTGTTGGCCACCAGAACCTAAGGCAATATAGGTGGCGGCCCCGCTGCGTCTAACATCATGATAAACATCACTCAATGTTCCCGTCAGCACAAGCAGATCTTCAGCCTGAAGACCTGAACTTGTCGGAGGATTAGGATTTTCTGCTGGCATATTACCTGGTAAAGCTGTTAAACCTCCTGCTGCTGTAATCACTAATGTTCCACCACGGGCAACTGCTGAAAAGTCATTGGGTTTTGTGTAGCGGCCATGTTCATCAAAAACAGAACCATGCCCTTGTTCAAACAACAAGACTTGCCCTGTTCTTGAAAACCCAAACCTTTGCATGGGCACAGAAAGCCATTTATCCCAACTTGTATCTTTTGGATCAAAACCTTGACCAAATACTCTTAATTTTATGGTGCTTCCCATATGGTGGCATCAAAATAGAACCCATATGGATCTTCCCTTCTCGTGCTTTGCGCAAGTTGAAGCAACCTGTTGCCTTGATTGATTATTTGCCAACCCTTCATATTCAGCTCTTGTGCCCTTTGCCTAGTCTCGTTAATAGGAACCCCTACTCCTTGAGTCTCAATGCACTCCCCATATTTCTCAATACTTAAACGCATGTCAGTGGATTGCTTAATGAAGCCCTTTCCTTCCATCACCAAATGCAAACCTTCTTCATTGAAGCTATCAACTTTGCTTATTTGACTTGGCGATGAAAAAGCCAGCGGTGTATCAAAAACTTTATGTTGACTTGCATTGTAGGCGCCTGTCCAATTATTGAGTAACGGATTATTAAGGTCCATCCAGTCAACATGTGCGCCTTTCGTATCAACAATTTCACCAGGATAAAAAGCCATTCCGCTCTCATTTCTAACAACCGTATTGGCAAAATCCTGGCTCGCCATATTAAATACACTATTAGAGCCATGAATATTAAATAAATGATACGAGGTTTCTCCGCCTCTATCCACCGATGGTGCAGCGTTCAATATTTGACCATCCGCGCCTGAAACAAGTTTCAGCGCCCCCCATTGGCCAGGCCGATTTCCATTATCTGATGCGGGTGCCCCAAAGAAATTCAGCGCCTGCCCAAGAAGTGAAGAAACGGTTAAAGAAGCTGTCGGTCCTTCAGGAGATTTTTTGTCTACTACAATTTGCGTTGTTCCTGTAGGATTCCCTGTATTTGGTGGGTTGCTACCTGATTGTGCCTTTGGTATATAACCTTCTAAAACAATAGTTCCATTAATAATATCCCGGCCTACTAATACTTCATGAGTAACCGTCCCATCATGCATGAGGGACACAATTTCTTGACCATGCACACCAGGAAACTGTGTTTCAGGTAATACACGTCCTCGGCCATCAGTGTATAATCTGCTTACTTGAACTATTACGGGATGCATCACCTTCGCAGGGCTA
>JADFXW010000193.1:1549-2416 GCA_015233375.1 Candidatus Omnitrophota bacterium
CCTTTGGTTAAATCCTGCCACTTGAGCTGCTGTTACTGTATTAACATTTTGACCTGTTAAATACGCATAGTCTTCCGCGTTAAGTTGCCCTTGGGTCATATACTGTTGCCAAGTCATTGTTCCTGAAGGCTGACTCTCACTAACTCTGGCATTAAAAGCGGCAACATTATTTGTAAATGCTTTATCCCAATCTTGGGATACTACTCCATGTGTTCCATTATCCGCATACGCTAATGTTCTAATACGAGGAGCATCAGGAAGATCTGCATTCAAATCCTCTAGGGAACCATCAGGGTTTACAATAACACCAGATCCTTGATCTTGAAACCAGTCAACACGTTGAGGAACACTAACGGTTGGTAATGTGTTGTCCTGCTGTCTGGGGCCATACGTGTCCTGATAGGAAAAGATTATTCCTTTTGGCGCAGATAATCCCCATGTCTCTGAATCCCCTGCCAGTGCCCCTCCATTCCAAACTAAGATACTATTATTATAAAATCCCGTCATTTGGCCATTGCGAAGAACAAACGTTGCCTGACCTCTTGTCGATAATACATACTCATCTGGAGTGCCAGTCGGAGTAGCCTCTAGCCCCAAGATAGACATCGCTGCTGATGAGCCTCCTGGCCTAACATTAGGTTTTTGTCCAGCTACCATATATGGAAATACCGTATCAACGGTTGTTGCGACAAACCCACCGTCTAATGTAGGAGAGACAGAGGAGAGAGGCACCCATCTTCCGCTTCCTAGAAGATAAACTGATTCATTGACACCTGTTGTATAAGAATGTCCCCAATCATGCCTCCAGATATCACGGTGAAAATGCTGCACACCGCTTTCCCAAACTGACCCCCTCCTTCTTTGTTG
>JADFXW010000194.1 GCA_015233375.1 Candidatus Omnitrophota bacterium
TCTTATATCGTAAGGCCTTGCGGTCCCCTACTTTAATCCTAAAAGGATGTCCTTTCTGGATACCATCTGATATTACCCCTATTTTCATAGGGCTATGTCAGGATATAAGGAAGATTATCTACGTGTTCCTAACCCGTTTGCCGCTATCTCTTGCGAGATCGCTCGACTTGCATGCCTAATCCACGCCGCCAGCGTTCACTCTGAGCCAGGATCAAACTCTCCAAAAGTACTTGGCTTTTTTGTAAACATTGGCAAAACTTAAAAATTGATTTGGACAATAGATTGTCAAAGATCAATAAAAAAACTTCCAAAACAAGTTGAAAGTTTAATAAGATTAACAGATTAATTTACGATGTCAAGAAAATATTTTAAGAATCTTTTATTGCAGAAAAATATCTTACTTGCTCTTCTAAATCATCGTCGACAAACTAAGAAAATAAACTGTTAAAATTTTCACCCAATAAAAAATTTCTTTCTTGGGTTGATAAAATATACCGAGAAACAACTCCCAAAGAATCTTTCAAATTCCGGTTCGCCGGAAAATCACTGCCCCACAAAATATGTTTCTCATCTGCCATCTCAAGCGCTGCCTGTAAGGTCCCTGCAGATGAACAGCCGCTCGTATCATAATAAAGCCGGCTTAGATACTCACCAGGCCTTGCCCCAATATCTTTAACAAAACCACGTGCACGCAACATAGAATACGTTGAATCAAGCCGCTCTTTGACAATAGGTAAAACACCACCAAAATGAGCAAAAATAAAATTCACCTGAGGATGCTTTACAAATACACCAGACATCATCATTTTACCAAAAGATATAGAAACATCAAATAAATATTCAAAAACTGGACTGAGCAGAGGATCCTTCACCCTCTCCTCTCCTATAGGAGACAATATCTGAGGATGAACATGAACCGGCATCTGATGAGACGCTGCAAACTCAAATACCTGACAAAATATAGGATCATCTAAATATTTACCTTCATAGCTAGAAGCCAATGACAAAACCTTAAGGCCTAAATCATGAATACGAATTAACTCTTTGGCTATTGATTGCGGCGCGTCAATTGGTAAAATTCCAGCGCCAATAAATCGCCCTTGATGAGCCTTTAGAAGTTCTGCAATTCTTTGATTATAAACATGACAAAGCTTTGACCATCCCCCCATATTCAAATGAGCGTCGCTGTTCGGATATAGAAGCAAGGCCTTATCAACATGATGCTCATCCATAACACGAAGATGAGCATCCACATCAGACCAATATTCCTTAAAAAAAGCCGTGTTCTGGGCCACTTCTGGCGGCATGTAATGACTATGAGCGTCGATAATCATAAAGGTTTAACCATTGTCTTTGAAAAATTAATATCAACAAAATTAGCTTTGACAATATCCCCTGTTTCATGAAGAGCTTTAATCAATTGAGGCAGAAGATGGATACTGATTGTAACCCCTTTGGCAGTAGGCACCATTTGGTTAACCTCTTTGGAATTAGTCCAAATACGGACATCCACCAAATCATTACCCTTAAACTCCCTGATACTCACACGAACCTCTTGAAACTTGTTCTTAGGAAATACGGATACGGTTTTGTCCATAGCCACACCTCCATCATGTAAGAACAACTAATCAATGAGGTCCCCGATTAAAGTATTCGGGGACTAAATTCGCTCAAACAAACCCACCCCATTCCGTCAGTTTAGAGCTCATTTAGCTTGCGTCTGTTGATAATCAATGACCGGCTTTGTCCAAGTCGTTAATTGATTAATCACCGCCAATTCCAAAGGACAGGCATTGGCTGGTACTGACAAAGCAAAACTCACCATGTCTGCAACAGCATGCCGTTCCATCAAGCGGTCCCGCTGCTGGGAGGCAACGTCCTTGAGATGGTCCGTCAAATCAGAGGCCAACACTCCTGGAAGAAGCGAGGTAACCTTAATGTTATGTTCACGCATTTCCCAGAACAGGCCCTTGAGAAATGCCCTAAGCCCCATTTTTAAGGAACTATAGGCCAAAAACCCACGAGGTATGGGATCACATAAAGTAGAACCAGAAACCACATTAATCAAATGCCCGCTTTTTCTTTGGACCATGTCAGGGATAACCAAACGGATAAGCCGGACATATCCCAAATAATTGGTATTCGCAAGCATTTCAAAATCTTCTATAGGCTGCAGGTGAAACGGATATTGACTGGAAACACCAGCCACATTAATAAGCACGTCAATTTGTTTAAAATGAGCTTTTGCTTTCTCAACCAAATTTTGAAGATCTGCTAATTTACTCACATCGCAAGGAACACCTAGCGCGTCAATATTAAATTGTTTTTTTAGTTGATTAACAATCTCATCTAACGGCCCTTGTTTACGGGCAGCCAAAACCAA
>JADFXW010000195.1 GCA_015233375.1 Candidatus Omnitrophota bacterium
TGAAGAGAGAGATTGGCTTCATTTGGATAGATTAGCAGGAAATGTTCAAACTGCGGTGAAAGAGGCTCCTCAAGTAAAAGGAGGGGTTCAATGGTTGTCATCAAAATTGCCTTGGGCTGAGTTGAAGATAACTGGAGATTTCATTGGTATTAATTTTGGAGGGACTAATCTTGAGGTGGCTCTGGTGCATTTGGAGCCAGGAAAGGAACCTAAGATTAAAGAAACCGTTTCTGAAAAATTGCCTGAGGCTTTGAAAACAGCATCAGCGGATAAGATTTTTAATTATGTCGCCAATGCGATTAATCGATTACCGTTAGAAAACGGAAAACATTATCAAGCGGGTTTTGTTTTTTCATTTCCGATGGAGCATGAGTCTGCCAATGTGGCTATCGTGCGTGGCAAGGATATTAAGGGATGGAGTCTAAATGGAATCGATGGTGAAAATCCTGCTAGATTATTAGAAGAGGCTATGAAAAAGCATCCCGCGTTGGTGGAAAAAGAAGCTTCGATTTCTATCGAAGCTCTAATGAATGATACAGTGGCCACCCAATTTTCAGTTATTGGCGCTCTGATAGGGATTATCCATGGGACAGGGTTTAATTTTTCTATCACTGACCCAGTCACAGGGGAAATTATCAATTTGGAGGCAGGAGGGTTTGATGATATTCCAATAGAGTTGATAACAGAAGCAGATGAAGCTGTTTATCAGAATGAAAAGCCTCTGAATGAACATCGTTTTGAAAAAATGATATCTGGAGGATATCTGGTTAAGTTGTTGCGTCATCGTATCACACAAATTGCTCAGGAATCTCCGATAAGTCATCCTGTGTTTGCAAAAATGGCGGATGGGTCTTGGAAAGACGATAAAGGAGAAGATATTGACGGCCAACTGCTTTCGGATTTAGTATCAGCGCTCAGTTTTAGTGAGATGATACGAGTTATTAATAAATATTTTCGTTTTTCAGTGACCTCTCTTTCTAGAAACGAATATATAATGTTAAAAGCTCTGAGTATTAATTTGTTAGAACGATCAGGTTTCTTGCTTGGGACTGTGATTGGAGGGATGTTGACAGAGTTAGAGTCAAAAAAACATAGAGAGAAATATAGAATCGCTATTGATGGAAGTGTTTTTCGTAAGAATAAGATAGTGCAAAGGGCTTTCTGGGAGGCATTAGAACGTCAGAGGTGGGGACAGGACAGGGTTGAGATTGGAATGCCTGAAAATGCTACCACTGTTGGCGCATCTATTGGGGCAGCTATCAAGACTCAGAAGGATAGGGAGCAGCCAGGCGTTTCTCAAAAATCCGGTGAGGATGTGCAGGGAAGCGCTGCGATGGCAACTGATATAGATATGTTAAAACAGCAAATAGATAAGCTTCAGAGGGCGAAAGGAAAAGATCGTAAAAGGCTTGTAGAATATCAGCATCAACTTGGATTATTAGAGAAGCAACAAAGGAGAGAGCAAAAACATGCGTCGAGGATGGGACAGGATAAGTCGTCACCAAATAATGCCATGACAAACGGTGGTATTGATCTTGCTTCCAGGCATTTGAGGATGCAAAGAGATGGCTTGAAGGTTGATATGAGGTTTAATAAGGCCATGATATCCCGCTTAAGGCAGGGTGATTTTTCTGGTGTCAGGATAGAGGTTATGGGTGTTGACCAAATTGATCTGGGGCAGTTGTTGGGCTTGAGAAGAGACGAGAATATGGTCGGGTTAGTCAGGCCCTAGTTTTTTGTCCTATTTATCAAAAGCCGCAAAGGTTTTTCCTTTGCGGCTTTTTTTAATGACTTAATGGCGACTTATGTTAAACTTTTTATAGTTATGATCCCAATCTGTGGCATGAAGAAACGGCTGGATTTAGTGCGTGTTTTTATGAATCCTGTGGCCAGGATTCTTATCATCGCCATTGTCCTTTCTCCTGATTGGGCTTTTACTCAAAATGTCGCTGGATACAATGCTACTGGCCCTTTTGGGTTACCTGTTCCTGGGGCCATGGTTGATTTAAGCCCTCCGTATGTCCCTATGATGGTCCAAGGTTTGAGGATTCATCCTCAAAATCCATTATTGATAGATTTTATTGTTAGTCCTGGCGAGAGTGAAGCCGGGTCCGTTGAGGTTAAGAGAGAATCTCTGCGTTTAATTAAATATTTCTTTGCCTGCCTTGCCATTCCAGAAGAGAACCAATGGGTCAATCTTTCACCTTATGAAAAACAACGCATTATTCCTGCAGATTTAGGACAGACTGTTTTAGGCCAGGACATGCTCTTCGAGGATTATCTTTTGAAGCAGTTGACAGCTTCATTGATTTATCCTGAAAAAAAGGATTCATTCGTACTAAGGGCGAAGGTTTTGT
>JADFXW010000196.1 GCA_015233375.1 Candidatus Omnitrophota bacterium
TTGCCCTGACGTTTATTGGCGTTATACATCACTACCTCCTGATGGATATCCGCTTCTTTAACATGAACACCAAACTTTTCTTTTGGTAATTCAATGCTTGATGTTTTATTTCCCTTTATGTCAACAACATTTAATTCTGGCATAACTCTTGTCCTAGATTTATCCTATTTATTTCTTTCCAGCCCCTGTTTTACCTGCACCAGCCTTGCTTTGTTTCATAGGATTACGTTTAATGGCGATAGTCTCTTGCTTTTCTTCCAAAGACTTAAACGCCCTCTTCTTTGACTTATTAATCAACACCAATCCATTTTTATGACCTGGAACAGCCCCTTTGACAAGTATCAAATTATTGTCCGCATCTACCCTCATCACACGAAGGCTCTGGACCGTCACTGTATCCATACCCATGTGGCCCGGCATGTGCTGCCCTTTATAAACACGAGAAGGATCAGAGCTTGAACCAATGGAACCAACCCTGCGGTGATGCATGGAACCGTGAGCTGCTGGACCACCATTCCAATTCCATCTGACCATACCACCTTGAAAACCTTTACCAATCGAGGTCCCGGTCACATCCACAAAGTCTCCAGCCTTAAAAAAGTCTGCCTTCAACTGGTCCCCAACCTTATAATCCTTGTTATCGGCAGATTCAAATTCTTTGATATGCCTCAAAACAGGAACCCCAGCTTTCTTAAAGAAACCTAAAACAGGTTTCTGTAAACGGGTTTCTTTAACCGGCTCATAGCCTAAAACAACCTTCATTGGCTTGTTCTTTAAGCCCAAAACAGTACAAGGCCCCGCTTCAACAACTGTCACAGGCGTCATATTGCCTTCATTGTCAAAAATTTGGGTCATGCCTATTTTTTTGCCCATGATACCACGAATCATTTATAACTCCTCACCGTGTCAAAAGCTTATTTGCTTTTATTCCAAAGGCATAAAGCAATTTATTCTTTTAACACTAATCGTTTCTACTGTTTAATCTCAACATCAACCCCTGCCGGCAAATTCAGTTTTCTTAACGCCTCAACCGTTTTTGACGTAGGGTTGACCAAATCAATCAAGCGCTTATGCGTCGCTAATTGAAATTGTTCACGAGATTTTTTGTCAATGACCGGTGAACGCAAGACCGTATACAACTCTTTCTTTGTGGGAAGCGGCACAGGCCCTAAAATTTGGGCGCCTGTACGAATGGCTGTATCCACAATTTCTTGAGTGCTTTGGTCTATCAACCGGTGATCGAATGCTTTTAATTTTATACGTATCTTTTGCATGTTACCCTTTAAGTTTATTTCTTAAACAATACTTCAAGCAATAATTTCTGAAATAACACCTGCACCCACGGTACGGCCACCTTCACGGATAGCGAAACGAAGTTCCTTTTCCATGGCCACTGGCGTTATTAATTCAACCTCGAGAACCACATTATCACCTGGCATACACATTTCAACACCAGCTGGCAATTGCGCTGTCCCGGTCACGTCTGTTGTACGGAAATAGAACTGTGGGCGATACCCTTTAAAGAATGGGGTATGACGACCACCCTCTTCCTTAGTCAAGATATACACAGAGGCCTTAAACTTGGTATGAGGTTTAATGGAACCTGGAACAGCCAAGACCATGCCGCGTTCCATGTTGTCCTTATCAGCGCCACGAAGCAAGAGGCCTACGTTATCCCCTGCTTGCCCCTCATCCAATTCCTTACGGAACATCTCAACACCTGTGACAACCGTTTTATTAACAGTTGGGCGTAAGCCGACCACTTCAACTTCCTCGCCCACTTTAACACGGCCACGCTCGATACGACCCGTGGCAACAGTTCCACGACCAGAGATGGAGAAAACATCTTCAACAGCCATAGAAAATGGCTTGTCTAACTCACGCACTGGATCAGGAACAAACACATCAACAGCTGCCATTAAATCCAAAATAGGCTTGGCCTTGCCTTCAAAATCCTTAGGATTATTCAAGGCATCCAACGCTGAACCCTTGATGATAGGAGTATTGTCCCCATCAAATTTATATTTGGTCAACAGGTCTCTGACTTCCATCTCCACTAAATCCAACAGTTCTTTATCAGCAACCTGATCGCATTTATTCATAAAAACAACGATACGAGGAACATTGACCTGACGGGCTAAAAGAATATGCTCCCGTGTTTGAGGCATTGGACCATCAGTCGCAGAAACAACCAGGATAGCACCATCCATTTGGGCAGCACCGGTTATCATGTTCTTGATATAATCCGCGTGGCCTGGACAGTCGATATGAGCATAATGGCGCTTTTCGGTCTCATAG
>JADFXW010000197.1:0-398 GCA_015233375.1 Candidatus Omnitrophota bacterium
ATGTTTGGTTAATCGACTGGAAGGGCATATTGATGCTCTTTGTATTGACGCAGGAAGCGCGCCTGAGAATTATCTTGGAAAAATCATCAAGGCTTTAGCAGATGTGATTATTTTCATCGACGCAGTTGACTTTAACAAAGAACCGGGATATTATGAAATTTTAGAACAAGGAGAGCTTTTAAAGGCCGGTTTTACGACCCATGATCTATCGCCAAAGATGTTGATAGAATATTTGACAATAGAGACCAAGGCGAAGATATATTTATTAGGCGTACAGCCGAAGGATTTAGGATTTGGAGAAGAGTTATCCCCACCTGTCCAAAAGGCTTTAAGCGAATTAGAATTTTTGTTTAAAAGCCGCCATAAATTATGAAATTTCCCCTCCCCTTGAGGGAATA
>JADFXW010000197.1:535-950 GCA_015233375.1 Candidatus Omnitrophota bacterium
GGGCAATATGCATGAAACTCACATAATCGATCCTATTATCAAAGGAATATTGGAACACGCCAAAAAGGAGTCTGCCAAATCGGTCTCCAAGATCCATCTTAAGGTTGGATTCCTGACAGGCATCAAAGAAGAATCTTTCAAAGAGACATTTCGAATGCTTTCCCAAGGAACTCTTTTGGAACGGGCCCGTTTGGAATTAACGTTTTTTCCCGGGACAAGGGTCGAGGTTATTTCTTTTGATATTGAATAAATTTGTCTGTTTTTCAAAAATTGTTTAGTTAACTTATGCTTCAAATGTTAACTATAACTTGACAAATCAAAAATTGTGTTGTATACTTCATTTCAAAGGTGATAAATGAATGCCATAGGAGCATCGCTTAAACGATTACGGGAAGAGCAACAAATAACCCTTAGA
>JADFXW010000197.1:1059-1718 GCA_015233375.1 Candidatus Omnitrophota bacterium
CTTTACAAACTACCGTTGGAAATGTCATAGGAGATAGCCATCCGTTAGGCGAAGGGCCAGTTGTTACCGAAACCCAGCGGAAAGCATTTAAACAGATCGGCGAGGGGATTCAAATGTATTTGCTTTCAGAGCCGAGCCCTTATAAACAAATGCAGCCGATTTTGTTTAAACTTGGCGCCAATGCTGTCTCAGGAGAGAATACATATGTGCATTATGGCCAGGAATTTGTCCTTGTTCTTAAAGGGGCTTTAGAAATTACTCTTGCAGAGAAGAATTATTACCTTAAAAAAGGAGATAGCATCTATTTTAACTCAAGCACGCCTCATGCTTTTAAGAATTTGAACAAGGGTGAAACTGAAGCTGTGTGGATCGTAACTCCGCCTAGTTTTTAGGTCAAAAAATTTTTATCCGGGCTGTTAACTAATATTTAACAATTATAAGTAATACTTTAACAAGGAGATAGACATGGAAAGTGTAAAAAAGAGCAGGATGAGAAAATCAAATGTTGCAGATCTTCAAAGCAGTTTTAATTTAGAAAATGTTATTGATGGTATGAAAAACGGGTTTTATATAGCTGATAACAATAGCAATATTTCCTATGCTAATGAGGCCTTTGCAAAGATATTGCGTTATTCCCGTAAAGAGGATGTTATTGGACT
>JADFXW010000197.1:1886-2274 GCA_015233375.1 Candidatus Omnitrophota bacterium
AATCCTGTTGGTGTTAGAGGGATTGTTGAAGAAATGCCCGACATTAAAATTAAAAAAAACAAGGAACGTGAGGTCCCCGATCTTCCGTCGATGGATGATGAAAAGGTCAAGAATTTTAACAACATGATTTATGATCCTTTAACCGGTCTTTATAATTATCAATATTTTATGACCAGCCTTTGCAATGAAATCAAAAGGGTTGAATGGATGTTTAGGCCCATGTGCATGATGATGATAGATATTGATAATTTTAGCGCACTTAACGATAAGATCGGCAAACCGCAAGGGGACATCCTTTTAAAGAAATTTGCCGGTGTTTTGAAAGAAACTCTGCGCCCCGGTGATATTATTTGCCATCAGGCCCAGGATCAATTTTTAGCTATCCTTC
>JADFXW010000198.1 GCA_015233375.1 Candidatus Omnitrophota bacterium
TGCCTGATGAAATAGAAAAAAAGCGGTTGATGCTTAAAATGAGTCCTGAACAACAAATTTTATATGACAGTATTCTTAAACACTGTGGGAGTAATCTTGTTAGGGTGTCCCGTTGACGAAGTCAGGAAATAATGGATTTATGGAATATTAACGATAAAATAAATCGATGAGCAAATCTCATAAATTAGAAACAACGAAACTGTTTCCTCTTTTTCAAGGCATCCTGCCTCTCGATAAGATTTCTATTCCTAAAGAATTAATGGCTGGTCTGACCTTAGCAGCCCTGGCTGTGCCTGAGGTGATGGGATATACCAAGATTGCGCAAACACCTGTTATCACGGGTTTATATACCATGTTAATTCCCATGGTTTTATTCGCGATTTTTGGATCTTCCCGTCATTTGGTGGTGGGTGCAGATTCTGCGACAGCGGCTATATTATCAGCGTCTCTGGTGGGGATGGCGGCTCTGGGTTCTCATGAATATGTGGCCCTTGCCTCGCTTTTAGCTCTTTTGAGTGCTGGGCTTTTACTTTTGGCGCGTGTGATTGGCTTGAGTTTTATGTCTGATTTTTTATCAAGGACGGTGTTGATTGGTTTTTTGACCGGTGTTGGTATTCAAGTGGCTTGGGGCCAGGTCCCTGGGATGTTAGGATTTTCAGCGCATCTTCATCAAATTAATTATTACGATGTGTGTGTATCTGTCATTGTTATGGGGGTTATTGTGGGGATAGAAAGAATTTCAAAGAAAATTCCTGGGGCGTTTATTGCTTTGGCAGGTGCGGTGCTTGTAAGTTGGCTTTTTGATTTTAAGGCTCATGGGGTCAGTGTCATAGGGGATGTCCCGCAAGGTCTTCCGAGTATTGGTTTGCCTGATGTTCATTGGTCTTTTGCTCTGATTCAAAATCTGCTCCCAACAGCTTTCTCCATGTTTGTCGTTATTTTGGCCCAAAGTGCGGCCACGTCCAGGGCTTATGCGGCCAAATACAGCGAATCTTTTAATCAGAAGGTTGATCTCTTGGGGCTCGGTTTGGCTAATGTGGGGGCAGCTTTATCAGGGACCTTTGTTGTTAATGGCAGCCCAACCAAGACCCAAATGGTTGATAGCGCGGGGGGTGTCAGTCAATTATCCCAGATTTTTTCAAGTTTCGTGGTCCTTTTATTATTACTCTTTTTTGCAAGCCTGCTTTCCAGGATGCCTAATTCGGTGTTAGCAGCCGTAGTTTTTTTAATTGCCTTGCAATTAGTGGATATTAAGGGAATGAAGAAAATTTGGTATCAGAGGCCAGCAGAGTTTTGGGTGGCTTTATCAACAACCGTTGTTGTCGTTTTGATAGGGGTTGAGCAGGGCATTATTATTGCAATGGCCTTGTCCCTTATTGAACATGTCAGAAGAAGTTACAGGTCCAAAAATGTGGTCATGACCCAGGAAAAAGAAGGAGGGGCTTGGAGTCTTATTGCTCCTAATATCCCGGCTCAGATTAAGCCAGGTCTTTTGTTATACCGGTTTGCGCACACGATTTATTATGCTAATTCTCAACAGTTGTTTGATGAGGTGACGGGTTTAGTTGATAAAGCAAAACCATCATTGAAATGGTTTTGTATTGATGCCTCAGCTGTTGCGGATGTGGATTTCTCGGCGGCAGAGACCTTGCGCGAGATCTATTGGGTGCTTAAAAATAAAGGGGTGCGTTTGGTTGTGGCTAATGTCATAGCACCCTTAAAACAAGAATTTGATAAATACGAAATCACTTCATTATTCGGCCCAGATTCATTCTTTGATAATATTGGGGATGTTCTTTCTGAGTATAGTATTAATGAAGAAATTTGACCTCATTTAAGTCAGCGTATTCACTCAACCTGTATCATTGCGAGGGCAAAACCCTAAGCAATCTTTTGTCATAAAAAAGAATTGCTTCGCTTACGTAGGCAATGACACAAGACGATAGGTGGTCGCTGAATATTTACATTGGCTCAGTTATGAAATTTAAAAGGAATAGAGCCTATTGTATTGGTTTATATCAGCTTATTAATTTAAAAGAATTTCTTACTTCTTTTTAGCGGTTTTTTTGCAAGAACATTTGCATGATTTTTTGGTGGCCATGTCTAATCCTTTCGTTAACAGGTTATAAATCTTAAGCTTTTTTGATTCTATCATTCCCGCATAGTTTCCGCTCAGCAATTAAGAGCCGTTGATTCTTCGCGCTGAAAAAGCATAAAAATAGCGTGAATACAAAGGGTTAGAGTAAAAGC
>JADFXW010000199.1:0-465 GCA_015233375.1 Candidatus Omnitrophota bacterium
GTTTGCAGAGGGCTTTTTAGTGATATGCCAGGAGCGCGGCGTGAACCACGATTTGAACTGGCGCTATGCCACCCAAAAATTTGATTCTGCTAAGAAGATATCCAAAAAAGAATTTGCAGAACTGCTAGAAGTTTTAAGATTTTCCCCTTCCTCATACGGGTTGCAGCCATGGAAATTTGTCATTGTCCATGACCCGGTCCTTAGAATAAAATGGTTCTTTCGTGTTTAGGGCGAAAATCTTGGGCTTAAAAGTCCGCAGTGCTGGTGAATCTTTAATAAAAAATAGCGGACATTTCTGTAGCCATATGCCATTCGCTTTAAACGTTTGATTTTGTTGTTAATCCCTTCTGAGATCGCTGAGCTTATCCGTCTTTTAAACCAATTCAATATATAGCGAGCCTTGTTCTTAAACTTCTCGGCTAAGATTACAAACGCCTGAATACCACTCATGGCAGCTTGCGCAAA
>JADFXW010000199.1:563-1786 GCA_015233375.1 Candidatus Omnitrophota bacterium
CTTGTAAATTGATTCATTAAGCGAACATAGCCGATCAAGGCGTTCTTTTTGATTCCCCGTCAGATTTCCTTTGTTTTTTAAAAGAATAAACCGTTGCTTACAATCCATCATTTCAATCAAATCTGAACGTTCCTCTTTGCGGGCTTTGCGTAATTCTAATTTACGCACGGTGTCTACCGTTGTGTTAAGCCTTTGTACCACATGGAATTTGTCATAAACAATCAGAGCATTAGGCGCATTCTTTGCCGTCGAGGATATATAGGGCATTGCGCCATCAAGAGCCACAGATTCTATTTTTCCTGAATTATCTTTCCCAATATTCCCATAATACTTATCGAGAACTTCGGCGGTTCGGCCTTTCTCATTCCAGATGACCTTGCGGATATCCACATCAATCACATTGGTCAAATACTGGTAATATTTGCGCCAGGCAACCTCATCCACGCTCATGTTCTTACATGTCGGGGTTGGTTGAAGTATTCTTGCTGCCAATCCTTCCAGTATTTCAAGATCGATCCGATAAATCTTCTCGTCGTCAAAACCAAGATACCAGCCAGCCTCAGTATTCGTTGTGATTGACGTTAACCGATAAACATCCTGAGCCAACCTGTTTGTTACTCTGGCTCTCGGCTTGACCCAGTCAATATGCTCAACATGCAATTTGCCGTCCTGCGGACAACGCATCCGTCCTTTTGTAACAATTAGCCTAACCCGTTTATGAAAAATCGTTAAATCATCGACTGTAACATCGCACTTACTACAAATAAACGGTTTTCGCTTATAAGGTTCAACATAAATACGCAGCCTAACCAAATCATCCTTAACTTCTGTTATTTTGTACTCTGGCAAGCTCAAGGCCTGCGTGATACTATATCCTTGCATCGGTCGCCTCCTGATATGTTAGTTTTCGCAAACAAACTTTATCAGTTTTCACTGGCGATCGATGTTTTTTTGTTTCCCTCCCAATATCAACCCTTTACAGCAAAACTTTCGCCCTTAGTACGAATGAACCAAAATTACCAAACATTAAAAGTTTAACATATCTAATAACAACCTTCCAAATGTCAAACTATCACCTAACTTACGGATTAACTATAAAGCCTATTTTTGTTTTCTTATACCCCTCATCTGGAGTAATCATCAGTCTTTTTATAGCCTCAAATACAACTTTAAATTGCTGATCATATTTCTTTTCCATCTCTTCAATCTTTTCTCTTAGCTCT
>JADFXW010000199.1:1861-2241 GCA_015233375.1 Candidatus Omnitrophota bacterium
CACTGTTCAAAACACTGGATAACATCGCCACGCCATGTTCTGTAAAAGCAAGTGGCAATTTCCGGCGCCCACCCCAACTTGATGTCGCAATTTGAGACTTCAAGATTTCAAATTCCTTTTGATTCAATCTAAAACAAAAATCTATCGGAAACCTTTTTTCATTCCTTTTGACCTGTTCATTGAGCCTACGAGTCAATACTCCATACAATTGTGCTAAATCCTCATCAAGCATCACTTTTTGACCACGAATAAATAATATTTTCCCATTACCTTTAAATTATTCGAAGCCCGGCGAAATGTTCGGCATTGATCATAAGCAGCCCCCGAGGCTTTTCGGCTTCCGGACAGCCTTTAAGCACACTGCCTAAGAATCAGTGGGC
>JADFXW010000019.1 GCA_015233375.1 Candidatus Omnitrophota bacterium
AATAAGATCAAACGGCTTAAACGGATGGCTTACGGTTACAGAGATGTCTATTATTTTAGACTCAAGATTCATCAACACTGTGGGTATTTAAATCCTAGGCGATTCCCACTCTAATTAAGAAAGAACCATTAATAATTCATTGCCTGCAAATGCGGAAAGGGTATTATAGGGTGAATTATCTGTAGGATTGGTCGGCCTATGGGCAGGGTTTGCCATACGCTTTGACCGGTTTTAACCAAATAATCAACAAATTTATAGGCTTCTTTTCCAAAATCTCCAATACCAAACCTTGAAGGCAGGGCTGTAAAATGCATTAAAACACCGCTTTGACGTCTCTGGAATATCGTTCTTCGTGCTTGATCCTGCCAATCTCTAATTTTATCCCAGAATTTTTTCAGGGCGCCTGCAACTGCATCAAGACCTTGAAAAACACAATTGACGTTGAATAAAACCCTATTAGAATCATTAAAAAAATGGGCAGCGTCTGAATCCGCGAGGCTTGCGGTCATGGCTAAGTTTTCTGACTTAAACCCAACCGCCCCACCAGAAAAATACCTCCTGGGAATTGTTTGCCCCTTAACAACGTCCTCTTTAATAAAATTAAAAACGCCTTTTTTATAAGCTTTCAAATATTCTTGATAAATTTCATCCTTAATTTTGTTGTCTGCCAGATCAATACCGTTTATTTTGTTCTTATTGCTATAGACCTGGTTTAATAAAGCCTCTTTAAGACTCTTCTTATACCAAACAGCTAAAATCATGGAATTATAAATTTGACGCAAATTAGCGAAATTCTTTCCATTATTAACCTCATTCTCTAACTGAGGTAAAATTACCCTGCGGACAATTTGAGAACCAATACTGTTGGTCAGTGGACTGGCATGAGATAAATTGAGTCCTGTGTGTTCTTTTAAAGATAAATAATCTTCTTCGAGCATCACCTTCAAATGAGCAGCAACTACAAAGGCGGTGTTATCATGAACATACACCTTAGCCTTATCTGCCATGATCCAAACCTTATTAAACGTATTCACAGGAAGCTGACTTGAACCATATTGTCTTTGCGCTTGTGAATAAACCTTCATCCAAAATTCTTTACCTAAATCCTTCTCAGGATATATTAAAGAAGCAGTGATTTGTTTGAGAAGATAATCCTGGGCCAACATGTCCCTGCCCATTTCTGTTTGGCCTAATTCTTGCGGAATAATACGATTTTTTTCATAAGGAGAAAGGTTGACCCATTGACTATCTTCCGGGACGGTCAAGCTTGCTAAAAAATACTTGATAAGCTTTTCAGATTCAATTTTAAGTTGATTAGGGCTGTTAGAAAGCCCGGAATTCCCGGCATCTATAATAAAATCAAAAAGAACTGGATTCTCAGGATGAACGCGCAAGCCTTTGGCTATCACAGGAACAAAGGTTTGGCTTAAATTGACCATATTCCCAGGAGCAGGTAAATTTAAAGAGGCCAAATCCGCGTAAGAACGATTAGGAATAATGATAGAGGTGCTAATAAAGCTGACTAATACCCAAAAACATAAAAATTGACGCATAAACATGATTTTGCTCCTTTTTTTATTTTTAATGATAGTATTTAAGTGAATTCAATATAAGGCTTGGAAATTATTTTTTAAACTACTGTTGCCCCGCCAATCTTCATCACCGATTCTGAAAAACAGCCCAAAGGGCGTTGTTTTTCTGAAAAATTAGAAAAGATTGGCGGAAAAAGGCAACGCATAGTTAAAAAAATAATTTCCAAGCCTTATATCGAACCGAAATTATTTAAATTTTAAAGAAAGCGTTACCTTGGAAAGAGTAACATATTTTTGAGGAATGTCAAATTATGAGGAACAATTTAAACGATTATAAGTAATTGCAATTAAATGACTTATAAAATTATTTATAAAAAGTTGAGAAAATGTTAAAATTTAACTCTAAATATTACGGCCAGGTCAAAAAATGGGTATTTTCTTTAAGCCAAGCTTGGTCTTGCTTATAATCAGGTATAATTGACGAAACCTCCTTCCAAAAATGCCTTGAATGGTTCTTTTGTTTTAAATGCATTAATTCATGGACTACCACATAATCTATGACCCTTGGAGGGGCCATGATTAAGCGCCATGTAAAATTAAGGGTATCCAAGGCTCCGCATGAGCCCCATCTTGTCTTGGCGTCATTGACCTTAATAGACCGATAGGTTAAGGCTGTAATATGGGCATAATACTCCACTTGCTGACAAATATGCTCATAAGCCTGGGTTTTATACCAATTTGTTAAATGCTCTTTTGCATTATTTAAAACCATTTTTGAAATCATCAAGGAACCTGCCAGGATAACCGCTTTGGGAATATCTTCCACAGCCACCAAGGAATACTCTTTTCCTAAAAATAAATATTTCTCTCCAGGAATAAACCGTCTTGGGCACGTTTTAGGTTGACGTATTCTAAAGTATTCTTGTTTGCTCTTTATCCACGCCTCTTTGCGCTCAATAAGCTTATAAATGGAATCTTCTGGAGTAAACAGCGGAGCACGGACAATAAGCTTCGCATCGCTGGTAATATGCAAACCTATGGTCCTTCGTTGGGTACGGATTAATTTATCAATATGAATGTTGGACATTGATAGTGGACGGATGGGGCGTTCCTTATACATTATTCACGAAAGTTCGACATAAGGTTTAGAAATTATTTTTTAAACTACTGTTGCCCCGCCAATCTTCATCACCGATTCTTAAAAGACAGCCCGAAGGGCGTTGTCTTTCTGAAATATTAGAAAAGATTGGCGGAAAAAGGCAACGCGTAGTTAAAAAAATAATTTCTAAACCTTATGTCAAACTCGCACTATTTAGCAATAAACTCAGCTGGCAAATAACCGTTTTCTTCAGTCATAAAATAAAAATCTGACGCGAGCACACCTGAAAAACATTTATCCTTCTGTTTTGGGTCAACATCTTCAGGTAAATGTTTCCATTTAAGCCAGGTCAGATGCGCATACATCTTTTTGCAATCATTTCTCTCAAAAGATCGACGAAAACTATAAGATTGATACGGATCCACCGTTCCTTTAAATATACCCATAAAACTATAGGCCGCACGATTTAAATTTTGATATTTAAAAATCGCAAGGCGATACAGGGTAAAGGTCATGGCATTAAGGGCAAAGATACAGGCAAATAAAATGATCCATTTTTTAAGATTTTTGTAATGAGAAAAAACGAATTGAAGGAAAAAAACGAGCGGAAAGACATAAATAATCGAAAACAGGCTCCCGTACCACCACACGCCCCAGGCTTTCACATTTTTGGAGACCTGGAAGGTTTGAAAAAAACAAAAACCAATCATGAGCAAAATGCCCATACCTGAAAGCTTCAGAAAATTTTTTTCTTCAGGCGAACTTTCGCGAACAGCCTTAAAAAACAAAAACATCAAAAATAGGACTGCCAACACATACACCATTTGAATGATGAATAAAACGGGATAAGCGCATAATTGCGGATAATTAATCATCAGATGAGGATGATCCGCAAATAAGAATTGGGCATTTTGCCAGAAGAAATGCCAGTCTGGCCAAAACAAGGTTGTCACTGATGGGAAAGATTCATATTCATTTAAATGGATTTGCACCCCTCTGACCAACTGATGTAAATAAGGTAAAAAGAACTTGATGGTCAGGAAATAAAATAACGGTAAAAGGAGTAACCCTGATAATAAGGCCCAGCGCTTTTCATCCCACAACTGTTTCCAGACCCGGTAAAACAACAACAAACCCATCACGTATAAATAAAGCCCGGTTTCATCTGAAAAAAAGCCTGTAAACAACGCTGTGAATCCCGCCATGATAACTAACCCATTTATCCTCTTTTGTGCCAGCTTTTGTTTATACCCTAAGGAAAAAAAGAACATCGATAAAACCGCAAAGAAATTAGCCAGATTCTTTGACGGATGAAACAACATCACCAAAGGGCCTAAGAAACCTGCGGTAGCTACATAGACACAAACACCTGTCAGGGCAACTGCCCTCTTTATCCCCATATTCACGAAGGTTAAATACAATAACCAGGGCAAAAGGATAAACATAAACGGCCATTGGATAGATACGGATGGATGCGGGGTGCGCTTATCCCACAAACAAGCCCGCCATTTAGAATCAACCAGTTCTACAAAATTAGAAAGCGGCCTTGATAAACGGTAGGGATTACATTCAATGACGTTAATATTAAGAAATCTCGTCCAATCTTCGGATTTCCATTGCGGGCCGTTGGATAACATCCATTGGCGTACACCAAACTTTTCGGAATTCATCCAGGAGAGATCATAATTCAAAAGGAAGGTAAAAATAAAAAGATATTCCAATAAAAGAATACCTAAAAGAAAAAAGTGTGCTTTTTTATTCATTAATGATTCACATCAAGGATGGTTTTAGCAGAACGAGGACGGGATTTTAAATCCACATATCTGACTGCTACGTGATAACACCCTCCCTTATGACGCATGGTACGGACAACCTTTCCATAACCATTAAAAATATCGAGAACACCGGACATCACCACTTCAAGCTCAATAATGTCCCCCTCATGATAGGCAAGAGCGCTGACAAAAAGAAGACCGCTGATGGACATGTTTTCCGTAGTGGACAACTGCCACATGGAGTTGACCTTGCGGTTTTGATGCTTCACTAAACGGTGACGGACCGTGATAATGCGCCTGGCCCTTATGCTGTCCCTGCGTTCTTCATAGGATATCATGTTACTATTTTAATTTCTTTGTTCCATTCGTCAATGTCTTTATTAAAGGTTTTTGCAAATCAAAATTTCTTTCAAACACTGTAATAAAACACGATGAATCTATTTGGACAGTCTTTGCCTCAGGGCCCCAATAATAATCGGTTTGCAAAGGGGATATTTTTACCACACCTGACAAATGATAATAATTATTAAGGTAAGCATTAACAGAATTCAATAACCTGCTGTTCTTATTAGTGGGCATAAAATATCCCCAGGATTTTAAGGGATACGATCTAAACATTATCGCTATTATTTTTTTTGGATCTGGATTAATTCATCTAAAGGAAGAAAAAAAGACTTATTGGTCTCCAACCACAAAAACCAAATCTTTCTGTCGTGAAAATACCGGACTAATGCCTGATTAGAAAAGTTGTCTAAAGAACGCGCCCAGACAACTGGAGCCTTATCAATGTCCGCTTCATTGTAGACCCATTCATTATGGTAGGTGTGACCTTGACCATATCCGACTAAAATCAAATGCTTGCCGCCTTGTTTTTTGAGGGAATCTATCATCCCCTGTCTTTGTTTGTACCATGTCCTTGCCCCTATCAGGTCAGGTTTGTTCATTTCAACCAAGCCCGTATAGACGATAAAAACAAGATACCCAATGGTCAACAGAGCGCCTAAAGGAAATTGTTTGAACCTAAAACTGTTTAAAATTCTAAAACCCATCATCATCATAACAAAACAGGCACCCATAAATGGGGCAAAATAATGGAAGTCATTATAAATAATGGATGATTGGACAACGACATAAAAGCCAATGGTTGCCGTCAAGAACAGGATCCATTTATTCCTGAAAAATAATAAGCATAAACACAACACAAATGGAATCAAAAGCAATCCCTTTACTGTTGTTTTGGAATAGTAGGTATTTAAAAAGCGGTCCCCAATTGTTTGCCAATGGGTCTGGTATTTTGAATATTTGACATACTCGCTGTAAATTTGTTCTCCATCAAATTTTCTCATTTGTTCATTATTAAATGTAATGACAGGGCGTTCTTTTTGCCCTATAAACACAGGATATCTCGAATAGGTCTGCTCATAAAGCATGCAGGGCATGACAAAAAAACGGCCGGTAATGGCTTTGTTATAACACCCCATGGCCAGGACTGTTAAGATTCCAACAACAATAAGAGACGGCAAAGCAATCCGAATAAATGATTTTCTAAAATCTTTCTCTGCCCAAAATGTCCAAAAGACCAGGAGCATTAAAATAGGCATAATAAACAATGCGCCTTCAAAGGGCCTGGAATTCATCACGATAGCCATCCCAAAGGCCATGATAAAGGCATTCCCAATATCTCTTTTCTTAGAAAGGGCTTTTAGGGCGCCTATGACCCATGCCCCGCCAATGGCGGCCGCGGCCCCTCCCATATAGGTTTGTGCCCATGGACTTGCGGCACCAATAAAGGGATGAATAATAGCGAGTAACCCTCCTATCAAGGCCCAAGTTGGAGAAACCCAGGCCTGAAGCATCCAACAAATTGATGCGCACATGAGGGCAACACTAAGCCATACTCCCCATACGGGATGACCACAGCATTTTTGGCCTATGGCCAGAAACACCCCTTGCATGGGAGGATAGCGGGACATGTAACTTGGTTTTTGTAATTCATGGAAGGTTTCAAAGCATTTCCACACAGGATGCGTTGGATTAGTTATCCTGCCATGGGCAAAGGTGTCCCCTGCCAGCAAATAACTGAATTCATCATGGATAATAGGGACAGGCAGCCCTCTTCTAAAACCCACATAAGCACAAGCCGCCAAAGCCAAAATCCCTACCAGCACGACCATTGTCTTTTTATAGGAGGTGATGTGGCGCAAAAAGCGGTGCATTCTATTAAAAATATGAAGTAGAAAATCCATCAATTAGCGTCTTACGGTGAATTTTAAAGAGAACTCCCCCTATCCCCCTCTTTAATCGCTTCGCAAAGAGGGGGAAAAGAAATTAAATTAAGGAAAATCTCTTGCCAAGGTTACAATTAAAGTCTATATTTACATAAGATTTTAACCAGAAAACCTAAAATATCAATGCCCAAAACTATTATTGTCATGCCAGCCTTTAATGTGGCAGGCGTTCTTGAAAAAACAATCAAAGCCCTTCCTATTGGATGTTGGGATGAAATAATTGTCGTCAATGATGGCAGCAAGGACAATACGGCCCAGATTGCGGCACGTCTCGGTTGTCATGTGGTCACACACCCTCAAAACCGCGGTTACGGCGGGGCCCAAAAAACAGGTTATAAAGAGGCTTTGACAAGAGGCGCTGACATGGTTGTCATGGTCCATGGCGATAATCAATATGACCCTTCCCTTGTCCCTGAATTTGTCCGGAAAATGACCGAAGAGAAATGTGATCTGGTCACAGGCACACGCATGGTCCTTGGTGATGTTTTAAAAAGTGGCATGCCTCTCTGGAAATTTATCCCAAATCGCTTCCTGACCTGGATCGAAAATGTTTCTTTTGGAAGCAATATTTCAGATTACCATAACGGTTTTCGGGCCTATTCCGCAAAATTCTTAAGAGAAATCCCTCTGGATTTATTATCTGAGAAATTTGATTTTGATACGGATATTATTATCCAAGGCGCTATAAGAAAATACAAGATCGGCGAGGTCCCCCATCCAACCCGTTATTTAAAAGAAAATTCGCAGATGCCTTTTTCAAAAGCTATTGTCTATGGTTTAAGTATTTTAAAAACCGTTTGGGGATTTTGGCTTCATAAAACAGGCATCTGTCGTCAACAAATTTATTCCCTATGAAAACAACTTCTAACACAGTATTGGTCACCGGCGGGGCTGGATTTATTGGTTCTCACGTGGCCAATGAACTTTTAATCTTAGGATATAAGGTCGTTGTTCTTGATGATTTAAGCGGCGGGTTTAAAGAAAATGTGCCTGAAAAAGCTGTTTTTATAGAAGGAAGTATCACTGATTTTAATCTGTTGGCCGATTTATTTAAACAATACCAATTTGATTACGTGTTTCATCTGGCTGCTTATGCGGCTGAAGGTTTGAGCCATTTTATCAAGAGATTCAATTATACCAATAATGTGATTGGTTCCGTTAATCTCATTAATGAGGCTGTTAAAAATAATGTAAAATGTTTTGTGTTTACGTCTTCCATTGCGGTTTACGGTGAAAACCAGGTCCCTTTAAGAGAAGATCTTGTTCCTGCTCCAGAAGACTCATACGGCATTGCCAAATATGCCGTTGAATTAGACTTAAAAGAAAGCCATCAAATGTTTGGCCTTAATTATATTATCTTCCGTCCTCATAATGTTTATGGAGAAAACCAAAATCTGGGCGATAAGTACCGTAACGTGGTTGGGATATTCATGAATAATATCATGAAAAAAATTCCCCTTGTTGTCTTTGGGGACGGCGAACAAACAAGGGCTTTTAGTTATATTTCAGACGTGGCTCCCATCATTGCCAAATCGATACAAGACCCCTCTTGCTATGGTGAAACATTTAATATTGGGGCTGATGAACCCTTTACGGTTAATCAATTAGCCCAAACAGTCATCAAAGCCATGGGGACAGATGCCAAAATTTCGTATGTTGAAGCCAGGAATGAAGTCAAGCATGCCTACTCAGATCATGCCAAGATAAAGAAATTCTTTGGCACCCATCCCTATGTAGGACTCAAAGAAGGTGTTACCCGCATGGCAGCCTGGGCCAAAAAAGCTGGCAGCAGGCAAAGCAAAGAATTTAAAGACATCGAAATTTACAAGAATCTCCCGCCTGCCTGGGTTACAAAAAAGAGTTGATACCATTTGCGCAAGGTAATCACGAAAAGAATAACCATTAAGGCCATAATGGTGCTGGACAAACCTGCCAATAAATATAGCCCCTTGGGAAGATAATTATTCATGATATTCAAATAACCTGCATCTAAGGTGATAAAGGTCATGAATAAGCCCGGCAAGGCCGTGACCCAAACATATTTAATTTTACCTAATCTTATCAGCATAGTGGTTACAATTAATAAAGCGCTTCCAGCTAATAGTTGATTACTCATCCCAAATAATGGCCAGATAGTGGCTATACTGCCTGTGCAAAGCAGATACCCCCAGGATAATGTAAATATCACACTGCATAAAAGACCACCTGGCAGCCAATTGACTTTTTTGAATTTGGGTATAAAATTTCCGACCATTTCCTGGAGCAAAAATCTGCCAACCCTTGTGCCTGCATCAACAGCAGAAAGAATAAAAACAGCCTCGAACATGATGGCAAAATGATACCAATAGGCCATGAGCTTCTTCATCAAAGGCATGGATGAAAAAATATACGCCATGCCAACAGCCAGGGAAACAGCGCCCCCTGTCCTGCCCTCCAAATGTTCGTGAACCTCTTGGGCTATCCACGGTAAATTTTGAGGATGAAGGCCTAATTTTGCAAAAATGTCTGGCGCACTATTAATAGCAAAATAATCTGAAGGAACTAATACACACGCTGATATCAGGGCAATAATGGCCACAAACCCTTCAAGAAGCATGGCCACATACCCGACAAAAGGAATATCCCGTTCACTGGCAATCATCTTAGGGGTTGTCCCTGAAGCAATAGTCGAATGATATCCTGAAATCGCCCCACAAGCGATTGTTATAAACAGGAATGGAAATAAACTTCCCTGTATGACAGGGCCTTGACCTGATACGTAAGGCGTTATTGCTGGCATTAACAACACCGGCCTTAATAAACAAATCGCCATAGCTAATCCTATGATGGTGATAATTTTAAGATACGTGGACAGATAATCACGAGGAGCCAATAAAACCCAAACAGGCAGGACTGAGGCCAAGAAAGCATAGATTAAAATCGAAATAGATAGTTGTTGTTTGGAAAGATTAAACAGATGATAAACCCAGGAATCTTTTTGAATCAAGGACCCTGCATAGATAGCCGCAGCCAGTAAAATAACACCTATGAGGCTAGCCCAAAAAATATTTCCACGGAATTTGCTTTTCATAATAAATCCCATGATAAAAGCAATAATGATGGTTGAGCCAACAACCATGGCCCCCCAGGCACTAGCAAATAATGCGTTGACAACAGCTATGGACAAACCTGCCAATGTTAAAACAAGAATAAATAAAAAGGCAATGGAAGCCACCACTCCCGCCCAATCCCCAACTTCTTCTTGAGCAATTTTGGCCAGACTTTCAGCCTTATGGCGCACAGAGGCAAATAAAACCACCATGTCATGGACCCCGCCAGCCAACACGGCGCCAATGACTATCCATAATGTCCCTGGAAGAAAACCGAATTGTGCCGCTAAAACAGGGCCTAGAAGTGGCCCTGCGGCAGCGATGGCTGCGAAATGATGTCCAAAAACAACACTGCGGTCAGTTTTAACATAATCAACTCCATCAGCAAATTCTTGAGAGGGGACTTTTCTTTGACTGTCTAGCTGCAAAACTTTTTTGGCAATAAATAATCCATAGTAACGATAGGCAAGGGTAAAAACACAAAGGGCAAAAATGATAAGAACAACCGCATCTGTTCCTGTACCTGGAGGCATTTCTATTTATAGCACGAGCTGTTTATTGGTTCCAATAAAATAATAAAAAATTAGGCCAATGAAGCCCTATGTGTCAAAATGTTGGCCCAAGTCAATGCGCCTTCAGCCCAATCGGCATTCATCTCGACGTTATGACATAATAAATCAAAATCTTTCTTGAACCATTCATAGGTAGGTAAAAAACGGGGTGACTTATAAGTGGCGTCTAACGCTTTAACGTATTCCTGAGTTTCTTTTAAAAATTGATCCACCCTTGCCCTGCGGCCTTCCATAGCCCACCGGCATAGACGCCCCATGTTTACGGCAATATTCAAAGTTAGTTCTTTAGCGGTCATGATTTTCCCTCTAATAAAGCCCTTGTGATTTGTTCTACTTGTTGCCGAGTCCTCTGATCCAAAATTTCCCTGCTTGTGTTCTGCGATGGCCTAAGATTTATCATCGAATCAAAATCCATTTCATTGGTTTCTAAGTCTAAGCCAGCGCCCCACAAGTCATTTTGTTGACTGCCATCCCTTAAAAGCAGCTGCTCTCCATCAACATGTTTCTCTCCACCAGCAGACAAAATGCCACGGCGGATATCTACAACAACCTTAATATAACCTTTTAGATCTAAAGCGACTTTTTGACGTGATTCTTGATCAATTTTAGTACGGATAATTAATAACACTGCGCCTCCGAATTTTTATCTTATTGTGAATGATACTATTCTTTACTATTCCTTTTGTCTAGTTAAAAAAGAAGACAAGTTTTGAAAACCAAAACCTAATTTATTAATAATTAACATAGGACTTGGATTAAGATATACAAAATAGGGATCCGCGGCCAAATTAGGCTGGCCTTCTTCTTGAATAACCATATAAGCTGCTGTTTCAGTCATGATTTCTCCTACGACAGCTGTTTTTTCGCCATGAAGCAAGGCTTCATTAACAGCCTTCACATAAGCAGGTCTTCGGGAACGGTCATTGTTCCATCGAGAAAGGATTTCTTCATTACTAAAATAAATCAATTTCCAGGACAAGTCATCATCCACAGAAAATACCCGTTTGACACCATTGGATTTAAGATAATCAATGACCTTATGGATTTTTTGCATCTCCGTGCCTTCCTTACTCGCAGAAGACGTGATGCGATAAAAATCCCTGAAATTAAGAGCTAATAAAATCCCGGAAATAATAAAAAATCCAGTAACCAGACCTATGATAATCTTAAAAAACAGATGTTTTCTAAACCACTCAAAACTATGAACACCAAACCAAAATATGAAAAATACACTGACAGACAAAAAGTATCTGTCTTCATAATTGATAAAACCCATACTGGCTAATATCAAGACAATGCTGATTAAAAACAAGGTTGATAAAGGGGTTGTTGCTATGCGGGCGGACACAAGGTCCGCCCCTGCGACCATAGGAAGTGGTCGGAATGAGACCACGAATCGCGCATATCTGCTAATCAATCTCCAGATATATAAACCCAAAGACACCCAAAAGGTCCACCACCAAACATTCGCTATCATCAACGCATCCTTAAAAATCCTTGCATCTTGGGTCAGGTCTTCTATAACTGCAAAATGGAAATATCCTAAATACTCTTTAAAATGAGACAATCGATACCAGGCTGGTTTCCAATAACCGGTGTTCCCTTGAAAATAAATCATCAGTTTGCCCAGGATGAATATCGCAAGAAAGCCCAATCCAAAAAAAAGAAAAGATTTAAAGTTTTTTTGCCTTCCTATACTGTAAGCGACAATAGGCAAAAGACCTAAAAGATAAATGGGCTGGGAAAAGAAAATAAATCCTGAAAAAATTCCAAGAAAAAACCAGAAAGGGACTGTCCCCTGCCTTTCAAGGGGACTGTCCCTTTCTGTCGTTTGATTCAAGGTAGGCCAACTACGGGAAATTAAATAAAGAATGATGCTGCTTAATAAAAAGGCTGTGATGTAGCCCCCTCTGGCCCTCATGGACCAGGCCATCCATGCTGGAGAAAAAATAAATATACTGGTCATCAGAAAACCATATATTTTGGTTGTCCAAGCGCTCATGGCCAGATAGAAACACACACACCCAACAGACCACAATAAAAGCATTGGGATTTTAATGGATAAAAGCCCAATGCCAAAAAATTTGATAGCCAGGGCAATGGCACCTGCTTCAATCCAGCAAAAACCATAAGATTGGCCCCAGAAATAAAATGGAAACTCCTGCCCCTTGGCTATATGCGAGGCCATAAGCCCCATGACACACTCATCACCATTGTAGTCCGCATGAAGATAAGGACTTAACAATTGCGGCAGACGTGAGATGACGCATAAGAGCAAAATACACGCAGGGCCTAGCCAGTTTTTATAAAATAAATGTGAGGTTTTCAATTAACTACGATCCTTTGTTTTTTGTAATTTTGAAAAGGAATTTATGCGCGTGGGGATGGAGGAAGGGCTATTATATTTTCTGAACGGGATATTTTGGCCGTTTGCTTCGGTTTACAACAAATTTTTTCTAAAGATTCTCTTTATTTGGAAAAAATTTATTGTAAATCCTCGCAAACATTTGGCCAAAAATCCCTTATTGTTCCGAAAATATAATAACCCTCCCTCCATCCCTGCAACTTTTACCATTTAAAACTTTAAAAATCTTGATCCTTTTATTAAAGGGCGGACACAAATTCCGCTCCTACAACTGTCAATTTTTGCACAAAGGATGCACCTCCAGGCGATACGGCGGGCAGTACACTAACTCGGCCTTTGTATCCTGCGGGTGCACCCAAAAACCTGCTTGAAAGCCATTGACCTCTATCATGGAAGATGGCTTGCCTCCTACTAAAATATGCCAATAGGGATTCAATGTGCTGGCCACAACCACCAAAGCATTCTGATGCGTGGTAATACGTAAACGCATATAATCGTTTTGATATTTATCTAGCACCACTTGATCTTGTGACGATATATTCTGGTATACCTGCCAATCCGCCTCTTTGACATAAACGGATTTTTCAGAAGCTTCTTTTAATTGTTCTTGGGTCAAAATAGGCGGCTGTCCAAACGGCCAAGGGTTTAGATGGTTTGCTAAATAAACACGCGGTAATGTCCCCTTTACTTCATACACATAAAAGGGACGTTCGTAACGATAATGGGTAAAAAGACAGGACATGTATTGCCAATATTGAGAAATATCATGCCAATCCAGCTGATACGGCGGAAAAATACGATCACTGCAAACAACCGGCTGGCCTTCTTTAGCAAACACAGGCAGGATGTCACCTTCAGGCATTAACGGATGGTGTGAAACAATCCAGTGCACGTTGGTTAATTGAAGCGCATGAATATTCACAAGCGCATTTAAGGGAACAGGAAAATTCAGGTGCTCATGATGGTCCTTGACAGGTATAGGAATAGAAAGAGAGGCAAAGTCTGAAAAGAGCCCATGGAAGCCTGGCATCATCGCAGATATCCACCAAAAATTAACCAAACGCTTATCAATGAACGGATAATAACCAAACAGGGATTCTAAACCTTGATATTGTCCCCAAAAATGGACATCATTAGTCTCATCAACCGCTGCGACACGGAAAGGCGCTTTGTCTATTGTTTTAATCACAGAGCTTATGGAGGAGTCTGTTAAATCTTTCCACGTCCCTTGGGGATAAGACGAATCCAAGTCATACCATAAAGACCCCATCCAGGTAAAAACAAATAATGTCCCCCACACGGAAATAATCAACAAACGGGACATGATACCTGCAAAATGAAAACGAAGATTAATGGCTTGATATAACTGACCCATTAAAAAAGCGATACATAACCAAACCCATGCCTCATTACCTGCGTAAAAAAGTTCCCAACGGAAAGCAGGAATAATTTTTAAGGACTCGGCAATGTGACAAAAAAATGGAAGTACACAGAACCCTAAAAATAATAAGCCCACCTTTCTTGCCATTGGTTGACGATATATCCCTAAAAAGAATCCTAATAAAACAAAAACACCCAGGATGCGAATATTGGAAAAAGCATAGAACTCACCAAGATTGACACTGGCCTGAAAGATTTTGGCAAGGGCGGTTGAAGCATACAACATCTTCATGGCCCAAAACTGGGGCCAAAGAATAAGAACACAGACTAAAATAATCAATCCATTAGCTTGTACTATCTTTAATAAACGTCCTTTGCCCCAGAATACCAGCCCCCATATGGTTATTGTCGCTAAAAAGGCGGGTATATTATGGAATGGGGTCCATGAACCCAAGGCAAAGACAAGGCCAGAAAGCACGGCTATTAACCAAAAATATTTATTTTCATGGAAACGGGTCAGCCAATAAATAGCCACTATAATAACCGCAAAACCATGACCGTTTGAAACGTGGGCATTGGGATATTTACCGACCCAATAGCCTTCCGTCAATACCGCAGCAATGGCCCCAATATAGGCCATCCATTTTTGCATCCCAAAGAATTCAACTTGAATTTTCCAGGAAAAAACAAAAACACTAAGGACGTTGATACCAATAATAAGTAGAAATAGCTGATAAGGTTTTAAGAATAAGGCGTAAATTCTTCCTAAATCGAAAGGATGAGGATTAGGAAGGACCCAACGGTCGATGCCGCCTAACATCGTGTTGGTCCAATTCATAGAATCTCCTTTTAAACCTGCGGACACATAGGTTTGCAAGGTCATGGAAGAATCATCAGGAGCGCTATGGGGCGCGTAGTCACGGAAAAACCAAAAAGGAAAAGACAGGATGATAAAACAAATAAAAGCCGCTATCCATACCCCATGATTTGTTTTTTGTGAAAGCGTTGTTGTTTGTGGCCTTGCAAATTTTTTCTCGTAGCCATAAATAGAAAGGCTTAATAGAATAAGCAGCGGGAAGAACCAGATTTGTGTCAAAAGACTTTGAATGGCTGTTAAATAAAGATTCATACCCGTTTACACATCACTTCTTGAGAAACGCCATTATTAAGGAGTGTTGATAGACCAAAAGTAATAGCTGTCGCGATTTTATAACACCCGCTGATAAGTGGATAAGTTTTTGGGTAATCAACGCTGGCTAATCGATAATTAGGGTTCTTTTGAGAAAGAATACAAAGGCCATGGTTTTCTAAAAGAGCTTTTAAGGATTTATTTGTAAAATGCTGCACATGATGTTCAGAATAAAGCCTTTGGAAGGCTTGTGAAATCCCTATCTTATGTAGGGCTCGAGCTAAGCCATACATCAGGCCGCCTGCATTAATGGTCGTTATAATAATCAACCCCTCAGGTTTTGTGATTCCTATTATTTTATCAACAAAAAGATTAATATCTTGAATATGCTCGATACACATGATGGATGTGACCACGTCAAATTTTTGATTGAAGCTTGATTGGGCAAAATCAGCTTGAATAAATTTAAAGTTATCGCTCTTTTGTGTGGAGGTGTCAATACCGTATAAATCCCATTTGGGTTCTTTTTGATGAAGATAATTTAACAGATCCCCCCTGCCGCAACCAATATCAAGCAGTTTAAAATCGTTATTCTTTAGTGATTTTAAAATAAATTTATGGATACGATCGAATAAGGGAAAATTAGGAAACTTAAACCAATTTTCATGGCTTGAATCAAAATAGGCGTCACTGTAAATTTTCTTGTCCGCGTAGCTTGTATCAACAACCGTAAAGGTATGGTCACAATGAGAACATCGATATAATCTCATGGACACATCATAGAGGAGCACTTTTTCATCTTTTTTACAAATTGGGCATGAAAGCATCATAAGGACCGTCTTTGTCACCACCGAATGCTTTTATCAAGGGGCTAAATTTGAGCATGAGAGATATTATATATTAAGATTTTTCCCGAATAATATATTTTGGTCTTTTTTTGGAGTGCATGAATAATTTGCCTAGATATTCGCCAATTATCCCTAAGGAGATAAGTTGTATCCCTCCTAAAAGAAGGACACTTGCCAATATAGAGGTCCAACCAGGGACAGTTAAATTGGTAAAAAGACGCTGATAAAGAATATAAATCAGATAACAGACAGCGCCTGTTGAAACAAAAAAACCTAAAAAGATAGCAGCCCTTAAGGGTTTAATGCTAAAAGAGGTCACGCCATCAACCGCAAATTCAAACATCTTTTTAAAAGAATACTTGGTTTTCCCGGATAATCTAGGCGCTGGTGTATAATCAAGACCGACTTGCTTAAAACCAATCCAAGGAATCATACCTCTAAAAAATAAAGAGGATTCATCATAATTTCTTAAAACATCCACCACTTTTTTATCAATTAGAAAAAAATCTGCCCTGCCTGGATCTATGGGAACCTCTGACAAGGAATTTAAAATCGAATAAAAAAGGGATGCGCTGCTGCGTTTAAAAAACGGGGTGCCTTTCTTGTCATGCCTGATGGTATAAACCACCTCATAACCTTTTTGCCAAAGCGCTATCATCTCAGGCAACATCCCAGGCGGATGCTGCATATCGCAATCCATCACCACAACGCAATCCCCATCTGCATGATCCAAGCCTGCTTTCAGGGCATTTTGATGGCCGAAATTTCTAGAGAATGAAAGGAAATGTATTCTTGGATTTTCACCACGTAATTTCTTAAGGGCATCAAGCGTATTATCTTGGCTGCCATCATCCACAAAGATAATCTTATAATCCAAGCCTTTTAAAACGACCCCAAGTTCATGAGTCACGGCTTTAAGATTGCCTTGTTCATTAAAAGCTGGCAAAACAATTGAAATTTTCATAATAATCGGTTCTCCCGAGAAAGAGAAGGGACCAGGTCACTCATAGGGGACAGGTCAAGGATATGGTGGACAAGAATAATTTAAAGGATTAAAATTAAAATTCCCTAAAGAAGTAATGAATATTAATAAAAATTCCCCTAAAAAATGAAAGGGGGATTTTGTGTCCAGAGTAATAAGAAGTCAGTTGCTTTATACAGGTTGTTATGCGCATATAATATCCCGTTCAATACGCAAGTTAAAGCTTTTTCATGATGATGCAGATTTTTTATTTTTTAAAGGTCTTTTAATAGAGGCAAAAGCTAAGGCGAAATTCCGCGTATATCATTATTGTCTAATGCAGACACATTTTCATTTGGCAATAAAGATGGGTGATCCGAAAGACTTTGCCTTGGTCATGAGAGACGTGAAGCGAGATTACGCCTATAAATTTCATTTAAAATATAGGCTAAGTGGGCCGATATGGCGGGAACGATATAAAAGCCTTCTTATTGAAAATGAAGATTATTTATACGCTTGTGGAAAGTATATTGAAAGGAA